>JAFGED010000230.1 GCA_016931785.1 Anaerolineae bacterium | reverse complement strand
CCGCCCTCGCCCCCCCCTTCCTCCTCTTTTTGTCGCGAAGGGCAACTGCGAAGCAGGGCTGAGTAGTTACCAATAAAGATCACTATGGTAACAGTGCATGCTACAAGCGGACATCGCCTGTTGCTGGCTTCCCAATCTCCCCGACGCCGCGAGTTGCTGGCGCTGCTCGGGCTGCCTTTCGAGACGGCCGCGCCCGATGTGGACGAAGCGCCTCGCGCAGGCGAAGTGCCGGCCGCACTGGCCGCGCGGTTGAGCCAGGCAAAGGCACAGGCCTGTTCCAACGGCCATTCCATCGTCATCGCCTGCGATACCATCGTCGCGCACGAGGGCCAGGTGCTGGGCAAGCCACGCGATAAAGACGAGGCGGTGGAGATGCTGCGCCGTCTGCGCGGGCGATCACACAGCGTCTACACCGCCGTCACCTTGCTGAGGAAGGCGGACAACAGCATCCTGACCGATGTCGCAGAGACACTGGTAATCATGCGCGCATACACCGACGACGAACTGGCCGCCTACGTCGCCAGCGGCGATCCAATGGACAAGGCCGGCGCTTATGCCATCCAGCATCCCGGTTTTGCCCCGGCCTCCGACGTTCAGGGCTGCTATGCCAACGTGATGGGACTGCCGCTCTGCCACCTCACCCGCTGCCTGTGCCGATGGGAAGTTGGGCCGCAGCAAGATGTTCCAACCGCATGCCAGTCCCATATCGACCATTGCTGCACCGTTTATCCAAGCATCCTGAATAGCAAATGAGTAAACTCAAACCTTCATATCTCCGAAAAGCCCAGGTTTCACGAGTCGTCCTGCTCGCCGCGCTGTTCCTGCTCATAAGCTGTAACGGATCGCCAACGGCGACACCCTTTCCCTCATCGACGCCTGTCCCGGTCTTTCCACCTTCTCCAACGCCCCCGCCGCCCTCCCCCGACGCGGTAGCCGCCGCTTTCCTGAGCGCCTGGGAAGCGGGCGACTACACGACGATGTACGCCCGCCTTTCTCCCGAAAGCCGGGCAGCAATCGATCTCGAAGGTTTCGCCCAGCGCTACCGGAACGCGCTGAGCGCTGCCACCGTGCTCACCGTCACACCTCGCCTCCAATCCTCCTTGCGGGAGGGAGATCGCGCCCAAGTCGCCTTCCACATAGAGCTGGATACCGCGCTGGCGGGCACGCTGATCACCGACACGGTGATGGCCCTCAACCTGCACGAGGGACAGTGGTGGGTGAACTGGGATGCGGGGCTGATCTGGCCGCAATTGGCAGGCGACCATTACTTTCGCATGAATTACACCACCCCCATACGCGCCAACATCTACGACCGAGATGGACTGGCCCTGGCAGCCCAGGGCGTCATCGTCACCGTGGGGGTCATCCCGGGGCGGATCGAAAGTGAAGCAGCTGTCTTGGAGATACTGGCCCTGGTCACGGGACTCTCGCCGGAGGAAATACGCAGCAAATACGCCGGCGCTCCGGCCGAGTGGAAGATACCCATCGCCGACATCTCCGGCGAGGTCAGCGTCGATCACAACGACGAACTCTCAATCCCGGGTATCTACCGCGATGAAAAGGACGGGCGCATCTACCCCCGCGAGGGCATCGCGCCCCACGTCGTCGGCTGGGTGGCGCCGGTGCCCGCAGAGCAACTGGATGCCTACCGCGCCCGGGGATACCGGGGCGACGAGTGGGTGGGCGTATCGGGCCTGGAGGCCTGGGGGGAGCAAGTCCTGGGCGGCAAGCACGGCGGCGAGCTCGTCATCGTCGACGCGCTGGGCGCAGAGATCGTCCCTGTAGCCGAGAGCGCCGCCTTCCCCAGCCGGACCATTTACACCACCATCGACCGCAACCTTCAAGAGCAAGTGGAGAAAATCCTGGGCGGCCGCAAGGGAGCCATCGTCGTGCTCGACGCAAACAGCGGTGCGGTGCTGGCGATGGCAAGCGGGCCGGGGTTCGACTCGAACGCGTTCGTCGGAGCGGCCAGCGGCGACGAGCGGGCGCGGATCGTCACCGATCCTCGTCGCCCGCTCTTTAACCGCGCCACGCAAGGCACCTATCCCTCCGCCTCCGTGTTCAAGATCGTCACCATGTCGGCGGCGGTCGAAGGGGCCGGAATGCACCCGCAGGACACTGGCTTCTACTGTCCCGGCTACTGGGAAGAGCTGGGAGCGGCGTATCGTAAGGGCTGCTGGAAAGAGGACGGCCACGGCAACATCACCCTCCAGGATGGCCTAACCGCCTCGTGCGACGTCGTGTTCTACTCTGTGGGAAAGCGCCTCGACGAAACAAATCCCGAGCTGCTCCCCCAATTCGCACGGGCTTTTGGATTCGGAGAGCCCACGGGCATAGAAGGCGTGCTGGAAGAGGGAGGGCTGGTGCCGGACCCCACGTGGAAAGTCAACGCCATCGGCGAGAGATGGTGGGTGGGCGACACGGTCAACCTGGCGATCGGGCAGGGCTACCTGCTGGTCACGCCGCTGCAGGTGGCGCGCATGATCGCCGCCGTCGGAAACGGCGGCACACTCTACCGCCCCTACGTCATCCAGCGCATCGGCCCGGGCGGAGAAGTGCCGGAACAGGTGACCACCCCGGAGGTCGTCGGCACGCTGCCGGTCAGCCCGGAAAATCTCGAGGCTATCCAAGACGCCCTATTGGGCGTGACCACCAAATCCATCGGGACCGCGCCCAATCGCTTCATCGGGCTGAGCATCCCCGTCGCCGGCAAGACCGGCACCGCCGAGATCGGCGGGCCGGATACCCAGCCGCATTCCTGGTTCGCCGCCTACGCCCCGGCCAACGATCCCGAGATCGCCATCGCCGTCATCGTGGAGAACGCGGGTGAGGGCACCACTGTGGCCGCGCCGCTGACGCGCCAAGTGGTCGAAGCCTACTACGGCCTGGCGCTGACGCCGCTGCCGCCCGAGGCGCAGGAAGGATACGTGCCGCCGACGCCGACGCCAAGCCCGTAGGCTGCTACCTCTCCAGCGGCCCGGCCCAGCGCAACGCCAGGTATGCCGGGCGGGGAGAGCCATCGGGGTGCAGGAGGCCGTAGGCAGAGACCGGGTTGCCCGTCCCCCAGATCGTCGCCAGGTTCACGTTCCACAGGAACATCGGCCCGACCCAGGGCCGCTCGTCCCCCATGTGGAAGGCGCGCACGATGTACTCCGCCTGCTGCTCCTCGCTGACCTCCAGCGCGTACTCCCAGCCGGCCGTGTCCATCGACCCCATGTTCTCGACCGAGGGCCAGCCAAACTCGGTGGCCCAAATCCGGTGCTCCGTGTCGCCATATTCGAGCATGATGGCGTGATAGTCCTCCAGCGTGTCGCGGAAAAAGAAGCTGGGATGATCGTTGTGACTGGAGGCGACGTGCGTGACATCCTGCCAGCTCTCGTCGGGCGGGTTGGCAAAGCCGTAAGGATGCGCGCCAATACCATCCACCCACCGGGCCACGCCGGCCTCGTACATCCCACGCAAAAAGACGCGGTCGTCGACCGCCTCCACGCCATCGTTGATGCCTGTGACGGCCGGCGCGCCGCTGATGACGAGCGCGCCGGGGTCGGCCGCCCGCACGGCCCCGCTCCCCTCGGCCACCAGGGCGACAAAACGCGCCGGATCGAGCACGTCGCCCCGCCACTCGCGGGCCAGGTTGGGCTCGTTCCACAACTCGTAAGCCGCCACGCGTCCCCGGTAGCGTGTGGCCAGTTGCTCCATAAAGCGACCGAATTCGGCGTAATCGGCCGGCGGTCCGCTCTCTACCTCTACGGCACGCAGCCAATCAGGTGCGCGAACCACGCTCAGGAGCAGCTTGAAGCCCATGGCCTCACAGGAATCCACGACGTGATCGAGAGGACCCCAGTCAAACTCGCCCGGACTGTGCTCAAACGTGTGCCACTCTACCTGCTGCTTGACCCAGCCCCCCCCCAGTTCCCTGGTCCACTTGATAGTCGTTCCCAGGTCGCCTGCGAAAAAGTGAACCTGCACCCCATAACCCGGCTTGGGGACCGCCAAGGGCGTGGGCGTCGGTCTAGGCGTCGGGGGCACCGGGGAAGGTGCCTCAGTAGGGATCTCCTTGCCGACGCCGATGCCAGGCAGATAGACGGTATACGGGGTCGCAGAAGGAGAGACGGTCGGGCGGGATAAAGTCGCCCTAGAAGTTGGCGAGGCGGTGGGAGGACTCACACAACAGCCAATGAGAACAACACACAGCAAGACGCCACAGAGCCCGCGCCCCACTCTCCTCAGATTAAGAAGTAAAACAGGCATCGCGCCTCATTGTAAACGGAAACGGTGCTTTGTCAAAGTAGATAGTGATTGACAGAAGCATCAGAACCGTTTAAAATGGCCCCGTCCAGTTCGGGCCATTTGCCATCTGCAATTTGTCATTTGCGTTTCCTCTATGCCTGATTTGCTTGACGGTCTGGTCATCAAAGCGCAGAGCGGTTTTTTCACGATCCGCACCGATGCGGGCGACGATATCGTCTGCCAGGTGCGCGGGAGGCTCAAGAAGGACCGGCTCGATACCGACCTGGTGGCTATCGGCGACCGGGTGAGCATCAGCCTCGCCGAAGACGGCACCGGGATGATCGAGGAGGTCGCCGAACGGGAGCGGGCGCTGGCCCGATTGGCGCCGCGTCCCGGCGGCCGTGGCGCTCGCCGTTGGGACCGCAACGGCTATCTGGCCGAGCGGGAGCAGGTCATCGTCGCCAACCCAGATCAAGCCATCTTTGTCTTCGCCTGCGCCGATCCCGCCCCCCGCCTGCGCATGCTCGACCGCCTGCTGGTGGGCGCCGAGCTGCAGCACATCCCCTCGGTCATCTGCGCCAACAAGATCGACCTGGTGAAGCGAACGGAGGCACGCGACCTCTTTGGCGTCTATGAGGAAATCGACTATCCCGTCATCTACACCAGCGCCCCGAAAAATCTGGGAATCGAAGAGCTTCGAAAGCATCTCGAAGGAAAAGTCTCCGTGCTGGTAGGCCCGTCGGGCGCTGGCAAGACGAGCCTGCTAAACGCCCTGCAGCCCGGCCTGGGTCTGGAAGTACGTGAAATCAGCCAGGCTACCGGAAAAGGACGTCACACCACCGTCGTGCCGCAGCTCTTCCCATTGGCGTGTGGCGGCTGGGTGGCCGATACCCCCGGCATCCGAGCCCTGGCCCTGTTTGACGTCGACCCGGAGGAGCTGGATGCCTACTTCCCCGACATCGCGCCGTTGGTCACCCACTGCCAGTTCTCCGACTGCAACCACACCGTCGAACCGGGCTGCGCCGTCATCCAGGCGGTGGAGGACGGGCTGGTGAGCGAGCACCGGTACGAAAGCTACGTGCGCTTGAGAGAAGAACACCAAAAGCTGGCGGACATGTACTGGTGGGGAATCAGCGACTGAGTACCGCTTTCCATCCGCGCACCCTGGTCATTCAACCCCCTTAACGTACTTGTCAAAGAACTGGATCGAGTGCTGCATCGCCGTGCCAAAGCTGTTCGAGATATTGTGGTTGTCCCCCTCGTAGATATACAGCTCGGTCCGCTCGTCGATCCCGATGAGCTGGTCATACAAATTCTGGGAGAACTCGACCGGCACAGATTCATCTGCCGTGCCGTGATGGAGCTGGAGCGGGCCGGATAGATCGCCCAGGTAGGCAGTGGGCGAGATGGAATCCCAGAATTCGGGGTTCTCCTCCGGCGTGCCATAGATATCGAACATCTCTTGCAGCCCGCGGCGATAGGGACGGTCCGGGTCCGGTGTTGGTGTCGGGCGGTCTGCCTGCCAGCGCCGTGAAGCCTCGGCCAGCTCGGTATAAGATGCAGTGGTGCCGGCCCAGATGACGCCGGCCTTGATGTCCTTTGTCACGACCATCGCGCGCACCGTGATCCCCCCACCCATCGAGTGCCCCCACATCCCGATCCGGTCGGGGTCGGCATCTGGATACTGCTTCAGCGATGCCACGGCATTGAGCACGTCGACGGTATAATCGGGCGTGGTGTGCCCGCTCGACGGCTCGCCTTCCGAACTGCCGTGCCCGCGATAGTCCGAGCGAAAGACGATGTAGCCACTCCTGGCAAACCCGTCCACGTAGGCCACGTACCGTTCAGTTGTGCGATACTGCTCGGGGGGAATATAGCCGTGGTTAAAGATGACGACCGGCCAGCCGCTGGCGGGCTTCTCCCCTCGAGGCACTGTCAGCAGGGCATAGATCTTGAGCCCTTCCGATAGATACGACGCGATGTACCGGTCATAGTTGGCGCCGGGGTCCAGTGTCTCCTCGATGGTGATCTCGCTGCCCGGGTAGGTCTGCTGGCGCATCACCTCGATCATCAAGGGATGCGTGGGGGTCGGCGTTGGCGTCAACGTTGGCGT
>JAFGED010000229.1 GCA_016931785.1 Anaerolineae bacterium | reverse complement strand
TCAATTATCTGCCGATTGTGCTTCTCTACCCCCCATGCTATACTCACCATCGTCGCCCACAGACCTCACCATAGCTGCCCCCACGACATCTAAAAAGGGTATCATCTCAATAATCCGGGGGGCGGGTGATGTGAGGGCGGCGTAGCCGCCCTCACATCACCCATCTTCCCATATTTATTGAGAAGATACTAAAAAGGAGAAACTCTATGTATCACCAAGAAGGCAATTTCAAGGGCGCGCGGAATGCCAACATCTATTATCAAGCCTGGCTGCCCGAGGGGGACGCAAAAGGCGTGCTGCTCGTCATCCACGGTCTTGGCGAACACTCCGGGCGCTACATGAACGTGGTCGACCACTTTGTCCCGCTCGGCTACGCCATCTATGGGTTTGACCTCGTCGGCCACGGCAAGTCGGAGGGTGCGCGCGAAGTCGTCGAGCGCTTTACAGATTACACCGACACGCTGACGATCTACTACGGGATGGTCAAAGGCTGGCAGGCAGCAAGCCCCATCTTCCTGCTCGGCCACAGTATGGGCGGGTTGATCGCCCCTTACTACCTGCTCGACCATCAGGCCGATTTCAGAGGCGCCGTCATCTCCGCACCGCTCGTCAAGGTCAGCGATGACACTTCACAGTTGACCATCATCATGGGCAAGGTCCTGTCAACGCTGTCGCCCAAGATGGGATTGCTGGCACTGGATGCCAATAGCATTTCGCGTGACCCGGAAGTGGTCAAGGCCTACGTCAATGACCCGCTGGTCTTTCACGGCAAGACGCCGGCACGGTTGGCGGCGGAATTGCTCAAGGCCATGCTGCACATCTCGGCAGAAGCGGACAGGATCACCCTGCCCTTTATCGTCGTACAGGGCGGTGAGGACAAGCTCGTCGACCCAGGCGGGGCACAAATGCTCTACGACAAGGCCAGTTCCGCAGACAAGACCATAAACATCTACCAGGGGCTGTATCACGAGGTATTCAACGAGCCGGAACACGCCCGCGTGCTCAAGGATGTGGAGGTCTGGCTCGCAGCGCACGTCTAGGCTGAGATCTATCGCAGAAGGGACGCCAGGCAATCAAGCCAACCGTGCTCGGCGGGCGCAGAAATCCCCGCCGAACACCCCTCTCAAAACACCACACCTTACCCACGTATCTGCCCGTCTTGCTTTTCTACCGATAATTTAATAGAAAAGGATTGATTTTATCTGACTAATATGATACAATGGGCCCAGATTTGTCCACACCATTCCGGGGAGTGATCGATGTCCAACCGTCTGGCAGATGAAACCAGGCCATACCTCCTGCAACACGCCGATAACCCGGTGGACTGGTACCCGTGGAGCGAGGAAGCGCTGCAAAAAGCCAAGGCCGAGGATAGGCCCATCTTCCTCAGCGTTGGCTATTCCGCGTGCCACTGGTGCCACGTCATGGCGCACGAATCGTTCGAGGATGCCGATACCGCCGCAGTGATGAACGCACATTTCGTCAACGTCAAGGTGGATCGGGAGGAGCGTCCCGACCTCGACCGCATCTATATGAACGCCGTGCAGGCGCTGACCGGCCGCGGGGGATGGCCGATGTCGGTCTTTCTCACGACCGACGGAGAGCCCTTCTACGGCGGCACCTACTTTCCCCCCACCCCACGCTACGGCATGCCAGCTTTCACAGACGTGCTAAAAGCGGTCAACGACGCCTGGCAAAACCGGCGGCAGGAGCTGGTGGAGGGGAGTAAGCAATTGGTCGCCGCCATCGAACAGCAGATGGCGATAAACGCCGACGCACAGCCCGAAACCTTAGAACCTGAGACCCTGAACACAGCCTACGGACACATCCAACGCAGCTTTGACCACGTACACGGCGGCTGGTCCTTCGACCACGAACCTCCGGTTCGCGCTCATGGCAGGGTCGCCGCGCCCAAGTTCCCCCAACCGATGACGATCGAGTTCCTGCTGCGCACCCACCACACTACCGGTGATGCACAGGCGCTGCAGATGGTCACGCAAACGCTCGACGCGATGGCGCGCGGGGGGATGTACGACCAACTCGGCGGCGGGTTCCACCGCTACTCGGTCGATAACCACTGGACCGTGCCGCACTTTGAAAAGATGCTCTACGATAATGCCCAGTTGGCCCGCGTTTACCTCCACGCCTGGCAGGTGACGGGCAATTCGTTCTACCGCGCCATCGCCGAGGAGACGCTCGACTACGTCGCCCGCGAGATGCTCTCGCCCGAAGGCGGCTTTTACGCCACCCAGGATGCCGATAGCGAGGGGGAGGAGGGCAAGTTCTTCCTGTGGACGCCAGACGAGATTCGGGCCGTGCTGGGCGACGAGGCCGATCGTTTCCTGGAAGCCTACGGCGCGACCGGGGATGGGAATGCTTCGACAGGCTCGGCACACGGCTTTGAAGGCAAGAGCATCCTCGAGCTAAAATGCAGCCTAGAGGAACGCAGCGAGCTGGCCGGCGCGCGGCGCAAGCTCTTCGAGGCGCGAGAGCAGCGCATCCACCCCAGGCGCGACGAAAAGGTGCTCACGTCGTGGAACGGGCTGATGCTGGCCGCCTTTGCCGAGGCCGCACGGGTGCTGGGGCGAGATGACTACCGCCAGATCGCCGAGCGCGACGCCGAGTTCCTGCTGAGCGAGCTTCGCACACCCGAGGGCCGCCTGCACCACGTGTGGAAAGAGAGCGTCGCAAAAGTCAACGGCTACCTGGAGGACTATACCCACCTCATCGAGGGGCTGATCGAGCTGTATCAAACGACCTTTGACCCCCGTTGGTACAAAGCCGCCCGGGAATTGGCCGACGCGATGATCGAGCATTTCAGCGCGTCGAATGCCGGCAATGCCTTCTGCATTGCCGGCTTCTACGACAACAGCGACGACCACGAGACGCTCATCACCCGCCCCAGGGAGTTGCAGGACAACGCCACGCCCTCGGGCAGTGGGATGGCCGCTCTCGTGCTCCAGCGGCTGGCAGGCTTGGCCGCCGAGCCGCGCTACGCCGAAATCGCCCGGCAGAGCCTGGCGGCCGTACAGCCGCTGCTGGCGCAGTATCCGCTGGGCTTTGGCCAGTGGCTCCAGGCTTTGAGCTACGCCCTCGCCCGCCCACGCGAGATCGCCATCGTAGGCGACGCGGCTTTGCCCCCAGCGCGCGCCCTGCTCGAGGCGTGCGCGGGCTATCGCCCCCACCAAGTCGTGGCGGCAGGCGTGGAGGACCAAGTCCCGCTGTTACAAGGCCGCAAGCAGATCGAGGGCCAGGCCGCCGCTTACGTATGTATCGATCTCACCTGCAGGCCTCCGGTCACCGAGCCAGAGGCGCTAAAGGCACTGCTACAAGACAAAAGCATTTGAACATACACCAGGTTTGGTGTACAATATCGTCACTGCTCTGCCTGACAAGCAGCCACACGGTTTCAGCATCACCCTGAGCAAAGCTGCCTGCCCTGAGCGGAGTCGAAGGGAAGGGAAGGGTCTCATTCCCGTCGAACAGAGATTCCTCGCTTCGTCCGGAATGACAGCCGAGCAGTTACACGATATCGCCGACGGGCCAAACAGCCCGTCACAGTATCTTCTCAATAAGTAGGGGAAGACGGGGGGTGTGAGGGCGGCTGCGCCGCCCTCACACCCCGGATTATTGAGATGACACCCGTCACATACTAAATGGAGGCAAAAATGGTAGAAGAAAAGGCAATCACGGGAAACATGGCAATCGGTGACGTGGTCAGCAAATATCCCAACACGATCAACGTCTTTTTCAAGCACGGCTTGGGATGTGTCGGATGCGCCGTCGCGCGCTTCGAGAACATCCAGCAGGGCGCAATGGCCCACGGCATCGACGTCGACGCCCTGATCAACGACCTGAACCAGGTGGTTTCCCAGGCCCAAGCGGCCTGAGAGCCAATAGACTTGCTCAAAGAAGTGTACCCGTTCAAAGAGCTCCAGTAATCGTTCAACCATACCGATTTTTTGGACAGGATTAACAGGATGTACGGGTCTTTTCCTCGATTTACGGTTCACATACCAATGTGAGCAGGTTTTCATCCTGTCAATCTTGTAAATCCTGTCGAGAAAAAGGGACTGAACACTTACCCGTAGTCGAGGAGGATCGAAATGGAAGAACCCAAGAATTGGTGGAAGTGCTCTAACTGTGAGTATACCTTGCAGGCCGCCACACCCCCTGAAACCTGCCCGGGCTGCAAGGAAAAGTGCAATTTCATCGACGCCACCTGCTACACGCCCGAGTGTGGCGGGCCGGAAAACATCGACCCACAGATTGGCCAGAGATAGCGTTTGTTGAGAAATAACTTGCTGTG
>JAFGED010000228.1 GCA_016931785.1 Anaerolineae bacterium | reverse complement strand
GCGCCCGATTGTAGATGCGAAAGATGGAATAAGGTAACTACTCAGCCCTGCTGCGCAGTTGCTCTTCGCGACAAAAAGAGGAGGAAGGGGGGCGAGGGCGGCGAAGCCGCCCTTGCCCCCCTCTCTCCCTTTTTTGAGCGAGGGCCACTACTCGGGCGAACAGCCTGAGTAGATACGAAATAAGTAACCAACACAGGCAAAGTCAACGCGGGTTTGTGATACAAAGTCAACGTGGCTTTAAGTCCACGCGACTTTGCCAAATCAGCGCGGCTTTTATGAGGCAAAGTCAACGCAGTTTTGCGGGGCAAAGTCCACGCGGCTTTGGGGTAAAACCAGCAATTTGAAAGTGTCAGAAGTCCGCAGTGACACTTTGTGAAAACCTACATTATTCTCAGCACTCGCTGTGCCCGCAGGAATAACACCTGCGGCACCCTTCTTCGTTCACCAGGGCCGCGTGACCGCACACGGGGCACAGGTCGCCGGCGGGGAACAAGGATAGCTGCTGCTCGGCCTGCCCCTCGCCCTCCGGCGCGATCATCCCCAGGTGCTCGGCCAGCACCTGCGCCACGCCATCGGGGAGGCTGCGCACGCGATCCGGCCCAAAGCCCAGCGGCTGCCCGCCGCCGATGCCCTTCAACTGCGTCACCACCTGCTTGAGCCTGCGCGTCGCCGTGAGCGGCGAGGGGATGCGCAAGACGAGGGAGATCAGCCGCCCGAGGGCCTCTGCAACCGCAGCCGTATCCGAGCCCGCCTTGCCCACGGTCAGGAACACCTCGAAAGGCTCGTCGCCGCCGTTGGCGTTGACGGTGACATAGGCCGTGCCCAATGGCGTCCCCTTGCGATAGGTCACGCCTTTCAGCACGTGCGGCCGGGGCCGCCGCACGAGGGCCGTTTCAGCCGGCGGCGTTACTACCGCCGCCGGCGTCTGGGCTTCCTCCTTGGCCTTGCGCGTGGCCTCCGTCTCCAGCACGACCTTTTCGCGCGAACCGGTCACATAGACCGTCAGCCCTTTGCAGCCCAACTTCCAGGCCAGCTCGAACGCCCGCGCCACGTCATCCTGAGTGGCACAGTCGGGGAAATTGATCGTCTTGGAGATCGAGGCGTCCACAAAAGCCTGGAGCGCCGCCTGCATGCGCACGTGCTCCTCGGCAGTGATATCCGCCGCCACGACAAAAGTCTCTCTAATGTGAGGAGGCAACTCCTCGACTCCCTGGCAGCTGCCGCTGAGGGCCACTTTCTGCAGGATGCGCTCCTGCGCCTCCCGATCCAGTCCCACCTTTTCCAATGCCTTTAAAAAGATGGGGCTGGTGTACCGCAGCTCCATGTCCTTGCCGTTGTCGTTCACGTGACGCACGTAGGCCAGGGCAAAGACCGGCTCGCAGCCGTAAGCCTCGCAGCCAGAGACGGTGGCAATCGTCCCGGTGGGGGCCACCGTCGTCTGGGCGGCGTTGCGGATGCCATAGTGACGCATATCCTCGACGAGCGCCTCCCAATCCAGCGACGGACGGCCCCACTTTTGCAGGCGCGTGTAAGGGACGACCGGCCGGGGCGGCGTCCAGCGGAAAGCTTGCCGGTCGTAGACGCTGCCCTCGATCGCGGGGAAGGGGCCGCGCTCGCGGGCCAGCTCGACGCTGGCGCGCATAGTCTGATAGCGGATGAACTCCATCACCTGCGCCGCCAGCTCCTGGGCCTCGTCGCTGCCGTAGCGCACGTCCAGGTGATACATCAGGTCGCCCAGGCCCATGATGCCCAGCCCAATCCTCCGCGTGTGCAGTGCCGCATCCCTGAGCTGCGGCACCGCCGGCACGTACCCGTTGGCGTCGATGACGTCGTCCAAGAAGCGCACGGCCAGCTCGACCGTCTCTCGCAGCCTTGCCCAATCCAAACCGGGATGCCCGTTGTTCGCCGAGCTCACGTGCCGCGCCAGGTTGATCGAGCCCAGGCAGCAGTTCTCGTAGGGAAGCAGAAATTGCTCGCCGCACGGATTGCTGGCTTCATAATCGCCCATGTGAGGGCAGGGGTTCTCGCGGTTGGCGGCATCCAGGAACAGCACGCCGGGCTCGCCGTTGCGATGCGCGCCCGCGACGATCTCTTCAAATATCTCGCGCGCCCGCACGGTCTGCCAGATCTCGCCATCCTGGGGATTGACCAGATCGAGCATGTCATCTTTCTCCACCGCCCGCATAAAATCGTCGGTCACGCCCACGGAGAGGTTAAAGTTCGTGATGGCGTGCTCGCTGCTCTTGCAGCGGATGAACTCGTGGATATCGGGGTGGTCCACCCGCAGCACGGACATGTTGGCGCCCCGCCTGGCCCCGCCCTGGCTGACGATCCCGGAGGCGACGTCAAAGACGCGCATAAAGCCCACCGGGCCCGTGGCCTGTCCGCCGCTGCTGCGCACCGTCGCCCCCCTGGGACGCAGGCGCGAGAACGAGAACCCCGTCCCACCGCCGGTCTGCTGGATGAGCGCGGCGTTGCGCAGCGTCTGGAAGATGCCGTCGGCATCGCGCCCCATGTCATCCGAGACGGGGAGGACGAAACAGGCGGCCAGTTGTCCCAAGGGGGTGCCGGCGCCCGTAAAGGTGGGCGAATTGGGCATAAAGCGAAAAGCGGTGATCAGGTCGTAGAAGGCGGCCCCCATCCCCGCTACGTTACCCTCCCAGGCCTCCTCGACGGCGGCGACGTGATAAGCGACCCGGTGAAACATCTGCTCGACTGTCTCGGCCGGCTGGCCGTCCGGTCCCTTGCGCAGGTAGCGGCGCTTGAGCACGGCCATCGCATTCTCGGTCAGCCGGACGCCTAACTCTATTCGCTCCGCTGATAAAGTTTTCGTTGATGTTTGAGATGTATCCAGCATGGCGCCCCCCAAGTGTCAGCCGCGCCCGCCCACGCGAAGAAATGAGAAGCCTCCTCTTACCGCAAACTCGATAGTCATCCTGAGCTTGTCGAAGGATGACGGCTCGACGAAGCCCGCACCCTTCGACAGGCTCAGGGTGCTCGATGATTAAATTCCCGCTCGTTGCCCTACAAACTCAAGTGTTACCTGGATTTGACTCTGCCAAACGAGTCTCCCAATTCACCAGCACACCCTCTTTATCCCAACAGCCGATCGATCTCCTCTCGCACCGCTTCCAGATCCTCCAGCCCCAAATAGACGATGGCATAGCGGATGTAAGAGACTGGATCCAATGCTTTTAGTTCCTCGATGACAAAATCGCCGATCACGCGGCTAGGAATCTCGGTCTTGCCCATCTGGCGTATCCGGTTCTCGACCCGATCCGCCAGCCTTTCCAGGTCGCCCGCCGAGACGGGCCTGCGCGCACACGAGATGCGCAAGCCAGAGATCAGCTTCTCGCGGTCGAACTCCTCCCGCTGGCCGCCGCGCTTGACGACGAGAGGGGTGACCAAGATGGATCGTTCCACCGTGCTGAAACGGTGCTCGCAATCCTTACACACGCGTCGGCGGCGGATGCCTCGACTATCGTGAGTGGTATCGATCACGCGCGTCCGGTCGCTGTCGCAATAGGGACATCTCATTGCCCTAACCTCAAAGTGAACTTTCTAACCGACAAGAAAGACAAATAACACCAGATATAGAGACCAAGGAAGTCAAGGACCCCACATCTGGCGGTTTTATAGTAAAAATGATTATACCATACCCTCGCGCGCGGCACAAGCGATTTGACGCGCGTAACCTTAAAAAATCTGTAACTACAGGCTATTCGCCCGAGCAGTCTCCCTCGCTCGAAAAAGGGAGAGATGGGGGTTTGGAGGGCGGCGCCTGTCCTGAAGCGCCCCCCGAGCGAGTCGAGGGGCGAAGCCGAAGGATCGCCGCTCTCCAAACCCCCGCCCCCTCTCTTTTCACGCGCGAAAGGCAACTGCGAAGCAAGGCTGAGTCGTTACAAAAATCTACAAGTAGGAGGCTTGCAACAAAAAAGGGCGCGGTGACCGCGCCCCTCCAGCACAACCAGATAACAAGACGACCTACGTCGCTCTGGGAACGGTGAACACAAAGCGACTCCCCTTACCTCCCGGACCGTCCTCGATCCAGAGGCGCCCGCCGTGAGACTCCACGGCCATCCGGCAAAAAGTCAATCCCAAACCAGAGCCTCGCCGGGATCCAGCTTGTCCCCGCACCTGGGTAAACTTTTCAAAGATGCGCTCCCTTTCACCCACAGGAATGCCAGGGCCGGTATCCACCACATCCACCCGCACGGCCTCGGCCTCGGGATGGGCTTCCACCCACACATGCCCACCGGCGGGCGTGAACTTTAGCGCGTTATCCAGCAAATTGACCAACGCCCGTTGAAACACATCGCGGTCGGCCGAGATGGCGGGCAGTTCCACAGTCAGGCGTGCCTCCAAGGTCATGCCTTTGTTCTCCGCCAGATGACGCTCTCCTGTGACCGTCTCCTCAATCAGAGAGGCCACATCGAGCGGCTGAAGCAGAAGCGCCATCGCCCCTTCTTCAAATCGGGCGATGTCCAGCAACGTGTCCACCAGGCGCTCCATCCGCTGCGTCGCCCGCCCCATAGTATCCACCACGACGCTCGCATAGTCCCGATCGGCGTCAGAGACCGACACGTCATCCAGCAACTGCAGGCCATTGATGATGACCGTCAATGGATTGCGCAGGTCGTGAACGATCATGTCGGCCAGCTCTTCCCGCAGGCGCAGCAACTCTTCCAGTTGCACCTTCTCGGTGGTCAGCGTCTCGACCCGGCCAGCGGCGCGCTGGTAAGAGCGACCCAACGTGATCCGCACGGCATCCGCACTGGTAAGGTGCTCGCCGATCTGCCAGACGACGGTCGCCGCCAGATCAGGAGACTCACGCAACGCCAGGTGAAAATCGGCCTCGGGAACGTGAACGACCACAGACTCTTCCTCGGCCTTCACCGTGGCCGTGCGCGCCCAGCCGGTGGTCGATCCAAGCTCGCCCACCAATCGTCCTGGCAGGATCTCCGACAGAGGATAAAAGCTCCCCTGCTCTTCCTTGTAGGCTCCCAATCTTCCCGACTTGAGGTAATACACGCCATCGCTGACCGCTCCCTGGCGAATCAGCACGTCGTCGGGAGACAACCTTTTCTCACGGCCGTATTTCTGCAAGATCTCGTCAAGACCTGCCATCTTGGCACCGCCACCTATACGTCGCCCCGGCCACTCTGCGAACGACGCAACACGCTCGCCAGGAGCACCCGCAAACGCCGATTCAGAACACACGCAGCCTAGTTACGACGGCGCAAAAAAGCCGGGATCTCCAGATCGTCCTTGTCAAAGGCGGGCACAGGGAACTCGACCGGCTCGCTGGCCTTCACAGGCGCTGCGCGCACTGCGCGCGGACGCGGCTCCGCAGTGTCAAAGCCCGTCGCGACGACGGTGATGCGGACCTCTTCGCCCATCTTCTCGTCGACGACAGCGCCAAAGATAAGGTTCACGTCGGGATGCGCGGTCTGCTTGATGATCGAAGCCGCCTCGTTGACCTCGTACAAGCTCATGTCCGGCCCACCGGTGATGTTGAACAGGATGCCGCGCGCGCCGTCGATCGTGATATCCAGCAGACGGCTGGAGATGGCCTGCTGCACCGCCTCGACCGCTCGATTCTCGCCGCTGGCGTGCCCAACCGCCATCAACGCCGCCCCACCCTCCGACATGATCGTCCGTACGTCGGCAAAGTCCAGGTTGATCAACCCCGGCACGGTGATCAGCTCCGAGATGCCCTGGACGCCCTGGCGTAGCACGTCGTCGGCCATGGTGAACGCGGCCTGCAGGCTGACGCGCTTGTCGGTGATCTCGAGCAGTCGGTCGTTGGGGATGACGATCAACGTGTCCACCGCCTCCTTGAGGTGCTCGACCCCCGATCGTGCCGCTTCGTTCCGCACCGAGCCCTCCCAACCGAACGGGCGGGTGACCACGCCGATGGTCAGCGCGCCGACCTCTCGGGCAATGCGCGCGACGACGGGTGCGGCGCCGGTGCCAGTGCCGCCGCCCATCCCGGCCGTGATGAACACCATGTCGGTGCCCTGCAGGACCTGGTACAGGTCGTCGGCAGACTCCTCCGCCGCCTTCTGCCCCAGCTCGGGATTACCTCCCACTCCTAGCCCGCGCGTCAGCTTGTCGCCTATGCGCACCCGCTTTGGAGCGTCGGAAAGCATCAGGGCCTGGGCGTCGGTGTTGATCGCGATAAAGTCGACGCCGCTCAGCCCCTCGGCGATCATGCGGTTGACGGCATTGCTGCCGCCACCACCTACGCCAATTACGCGGATCTGTGCAAAGCTTTCTGTCTGGTTGTGCATTTCGAGCCTCCTATTGTGATGAAAGATTGATGCAAAACCTGTAACTTGCGTGTCTCTCGTCATCGTTCTTCATTCACCATCCATCAGCCGGGCAAAAGCGCCCGGAGCCACTTGAAAAAGCGCCCGCCAAGATTAGGAACGGGTCTGTGAAGTTGCGGGCGCGTGTCCATCGTCACACTCCACCTCATCAGCCCGGCACCCACCGCGTGGGCTGGAGTCGAAATCCGGTCCACGAGGCCGTAGAGATCGCGGGGAGCTCCGATCCGCACCGGCAGCTCAAAGGTATCACGTCCCAATTCCTGGATGCCAGAGAGCTGCGCCGTGCCGCCGCACAACACGATCCCGGCGGGCAGCAGGCCATCGTAGCCCGAGCGCTTGATCTCTTGCTGCACCATCGAGATGATCTCTTCCACCCGCGCCTCGATAATCTCTGCCAGCTTCCAGCGCGGCACCACCTGGGGGGTCCCGCCGCCAATGGTCGGCACGGTAAAGTGCTCGTCAGGCGATACCTGGGCCGCGAGGGCATGGCCGTGTTGCACTTTCATCTCCTCGGCAGCCGTCGGCGGCAGGCGCAGCCCGATGGCAATATCGCCGGTGATGTACTCGCCGCCCACACCCAACGTGACCGTGTGCCACACCGTGCCCTCGATAAAGATCGCGATATCCGTGGTCCCTGCGCCGATGTCGGCCAGGACGACCCCCATCTCGCGCTCGGTCTCTGTCAATACAGAATTGCCGGCGGCGATGCTCGCCAGGATCAACTCATCCACCTCCAACCCGGCCCCCTCCACGCACTTGACCAGGTTTTGAATCGCGGTGGTGGAGCCGGTGACGATGTGCGCCTCAACCTCTAGCCGGAAACCATGCATCCCGGCCGGGTCGCGCACGCCGGTCTGCCCGTCCACCGCATAACTCCGGGGGATCACGTGCACGACCTCCTGGTTGTGCGGCACGGCGATGGCGTGCGCCGCATCCAGCACCCGGTCCACATCCTCCACCGCGATCCCGTCCTCGCGGCGGGAGATACCCACCACACCCCGACTGTTGAGAGACGAGATATGCGTGCCGCTCAAGCCCACGTAGGCCCGCTCGATCTTGTACCCCGACATCCGTTCGGCCTCTCCGACCGAGGCAGCGATGGAAGCCGTGGCATCCGCCACATTGATCACCACGCCCTTGCGGATGCCGCGCGACGGTACCTGCCCCACGCCGATAACGCGCGTTTCCCCGTCGTCACCCACCTCGCCTACCAGGGTGCACACCTTGCTGCTGCCTATGTCTATACCGACAATGGTTCGTTCCACGGTGACCTCGCTATGACGTTTTACGTTTTACGTTTTACGCCCTTACGCACCCAAATGCGTAAAATGTGAAACGTAAGCAATGCCTCACCACTCATTCGTCAACGAATAATACGGCGCCTCGGGAAAGCGCACGTCCACAAATTTGGGCGTCACTCCTTGTGCCTCCAAGTGAGCCGCCACCACCTCCAAGGTCTGCAACCGCTCGCGCACCCCTGTCCCCTGGCCCACGATCACGCGCCAACCCCGCTCGTCCGTGATCGCAAATCCCCGGGCCGGCACGTAGGCAAGCTCCGGCGACATCGCGACGCCGGACGCCCACAACTCGGCCAGCGCGATACGCGCAGGCTCCGCCAATAAGCCATCCTTATCCTTGGGCAGCGGTCCCCGCACCACCCAGGCCTCGGTGATCGCCGCCTCGGCCGGAAAGATCACGCCGTTGGTGTCCACGCCCCACAGCTGCCCGCCGTCGCTCCACATCATCCTCGGCTGCCGCTCCACGACGGTGATCGTACAATTCGACGGCAACCTGCAGGCCACCTCGGCGCTCTCGAGGCTCGGCAGCGCCGCCAATATCTGGGCCTCGATAGCGCCTGCGTTCACCCAAAGGACGTGAAGGCCGGGCAGGTCGCTGGCCCAAAAGACTTCCTCGGGCGACAGCCGGACCGTGCCCTCCACGTCGGCCTGGTAGACGTAAAAGAGATCGTCGAGCAGCACCCACAGCGCCAGCGCCGCCACCACGAGCGCCAGCACCAACAGCCCCCGCCACAGCCAACGCAGCCGCGGCGGCGCCGGCACGTGCGCCCGGCCCATGACGAGCGTGCCCGCAGTCTCAAACCTTCTTCGCGTCGTTCGCTGCCTTCTTGCAGACCTCATAGGTCACAAACCCTGTACGTGACGCTACTGCCCCAAATTCTCCAAATCGGCCAAATCCTGCAACCGCCCGGATGCCTTCTTATTCTCCTTGAGATTTTCCAGATCGATAAAGTTGACCCTGACCTCATCGATCTCTCAACTTCAACCCGCGACGCATAACAGCTTTCAAAATCCACTCCCTGCGGCGTCGTGATGATGTCGATTCGGTTAGGTGGATATCCAAGCTGAACGACCTGATCGGATGCTAAAAAGTCGGCGGGCTGCAGCCCCAGCGATTCAAACCCAAACTGCCTCAGTGCTTCGACCATTCTGCCTGCGTTTTCGGGATTCATCTCAATCCACACGTCCAAACCTTTGGTATAACGCGGGTGACCGTGTAGCGCGACGGCGTAACCGCCGATAACCAGATACCGGACGTGGTTATCGTTTAACGATTGTATAAACTCTTTGAAATCTTGGTTCAGCACCGTATCGCCACCGATGATACTCGCGCCTGATCTGTTCCAAAGCCGCCAGGCGCGCTTGATAGGATTGCGTCTGCCAATAGGCAAAATCGCTTTTCTGCGCCTGAAGACTCACCTTAGTGAACGTCTTCTGAATGCCTGGCACCGTCTACGCCTCAATTTCCCGGCGTCCGATACGAGGTTTCCGAGCGCCCCTTGTCCTCGTACCGCTCGACCGCCAACTCGATCAACCGGTCGATCAGCTCCGGGTAAGAGATGCCGGTGGCCTCCCACAGCTTGGGGTACATGCTGATCGACGTGAACCCCGGAATGGTGTTGACCTCGTTCACGTACAGCTCGCCCGTCTCGGCGGAGAGCAGGAAATCGGCCCGCGCCATCCCGGCGCAATCGATCGCCTTGTAGACCTCCACCGCCAGCTCGCGCACACGCTCGGCCATCTCTGGCGAGAGCGGGGCCGGGATCAACAACTCGGACGCATCCTCGCCCTCGTCAAAGTACTTGGACTCGTAGCTGTAAAACTCGCGGCTGGGGATGACCTCGCCCGGCAGCGAGGCGATGGGATCGTCATTGCCCAATACGCTGACCTCGATCTCGCGTGCCGCCGGCACCCCCTCCTCGACGATCAGCTTGCGGTCGTAGCGCGCCGCATCTGCCAGGCCGGCCGCCAGCTCGGCCCGATTATCACACTTGCTGATACCCACGCTCGAACCCAGGTTGGCCGGCTTGGTAAAGACCGGATAGTCCAGCGCCGCCTCGACCCGATCCATCACCCCTTCAGGATCGGCGTCCCACTCCTTGCGCTTGAGCAGCACCTGATCCACGACGGGAAACCCGCGGCCCCGCATCACGTCCTTAAAGACCGCCTTATCCAATCCCAGCGCCGACCCGATCACCCCGGCGCCCACGTAAGGGATGCCGGCCAGCTCCAACAAACCCTGCACCGTGCCATCCTCGCCATACGGGCCGTGCAGCACCGGGAAGACGACGTCCAGCTCCGCCAGGCGCGTTGCCTCGATGGCCTGCTCCGTGTCCTCGAGCCGCATCAGGCCGCGGCGGGAAGGATCGCCCAAGAGCGCCGCCGGGCGGCTCGCCTCCGCGTCACCCGCCTGCAGCGCCTTCATCGGGTCGCCTGAAGCGATCCACCGCCCTTCCTTGGTGATGCCGATGGGCACGACCTCGTATTTCTCCTTGTCGATGGCGTCCATCACCGATTGGGCGGAGACGAGGGACACCTCGTGCTCCCCCGACCGCCCGCCAAAGACGATGCCCACGCGGATCTTTTTCCTCGCCAACCTACCACTCTCCCACCAACTCGATCTCCAGCCCCAGATCCACGTCAAACCGCCGTTTCACCTCGGTCCGCGCGTACTCGATCAGCGCCAGGACGTCCGCCGCCGTCGCGTCGCCGGTGTTCATAAAGAAATTGCCGTGCAGCTCTGAAATCTGCGCCCCGCCGATGAAGCATCCGCGCAGCCCGGCCTGCTCGATCAGGTACCCCGCGTGGCCGTCCGGAGGATTCTTAAAGGTCGATCCCATCGTCGCCCCGGAGGGATGGCGTGTCCTGCGCCACTCCAGGATCTCGCTCGCCCGTGCCGCCAGAGCCTGCGGATCGCCCGGCTCCAGGCCAAACGTCGCCGCCAGCACCACAGAGCGCTGGCCGGGTTTCTCCCGCTTGATGCGGCTCAAGCGATAGTCGAACTCGAACCACTCGTTCGGCCTCTCTACAACTTGGCCGTCTGGCCCCAGCACCGTCGCGCTGAGCAGCACGCCTGCGACGTCGCCCTCGAAAGCTCCGGCGTTGCCAACCACTGCCCCGCCCACGGCGCCCGGCAGTCCGGCGGCCCACTCCAGTCCGCCCAAGCCGCGCTCGACAGCCTGGCGGGCGAGCATGGCCAGCAGCGCCCCCGCCTCGGCGCACACGGTGTTGCCATCGAACACAATGGACGTCGCGCGGTTGACGATCACCAACCCGCGCACGCCCCTATCGGCGACCAGCACGTTGCAGCCGCCGCCCAGCAGCAGCCAGTTCACCCTGTGCCGCCGCGCCAGCGCCACCGCCTCGACCACCTCGTCCACGCTCCCGCAGACGACGAGCAGGTCGGCCGGCCCGCCGACGCGCATCGCCGTATAAGGTGCCAGCGACTCGTCGCGCTTGACGCCCTTCCCCAGCGCCTTGGCCAGCCCATCCAGGTTGGATCCAGCCGCCATTCGCAAGTCCTCAGCAGCGTCTTTCCTGCCAGACGACAGCAGGTGACGCTTCAACAAACCGCTCACAAAGCCCATAGAATCCCCAACTCACGCGCGCGGCCCACGTAACGCGCGATCTGCCCGACGCAGGCATCGTACATGTCCATATCTGCGCCATGATCGTGGTAAACCCTGAACCAGCTCACCGTCTCAGCCGCCGCCTCGTGCCAGTCGTAGACCGGCCGCCAACCGAGACGATTCGCCGCCTTTTCCCAACTCAACCGCAAAAGGCCGGTCTCGTGTGGCGCTTGGGCCTGGTTCGCGCTCAAATCCTGCCACTCACCCGCCCCCCACAGCTCGATCAGCTTTTGCACCAGATCGCCGACGCTGACGGACACGCTTCCAGGCGGGGCAAAATTCCACGCCTCAGCATATCGCCCGCCGTCCTCCTGCAGCAGCTTTGCCGCCAGCCACAGATATCCGCTCAGCGGCTCGAGGACGAGCTGCCACGGGCGTACCGCATGCGGGTTGCGGACGGGGATCGGCTGGCCAGCCATCAACGCGCACATGCAGTCCACCACCAATCGATCCTGCGCCCAATCGCCCCCGCCGATCACGTTGCCGGCCCGCGCGGAGGCCAAACACACCTCGTCGGCCATATCCACGGAAAAGAACGAGCGCCGGTAAGACGCGACGG
The DNA here is from genome assembly GCA_016931785.1 of Anaerolineae bacterium. Classification (GTDB taxonomy): domain Bacteria; phylum Chloroflexota; class Anaerolineae; order B4-G1; family B4-G1; genus JAFGED01. The sequence continues at coordinate 21,144 of JAFGED010000228.1, read as the reverse complement.
CCAATTCCGCCATCGCCTTGCTGGCGCTGTACGGATCGTGACCGCCGAGGCGGTCGATCTCCCGGTAGCCCCACAGCCACTCTCGATTCTCGTAGCATTTGTCGCTGGTGATGCACACCACGGCCTCGACCGAATCGGTCAGCCGCACCGCCTCCAGCAAATTGACCGTGCCGCCGACGTTGACGTCGAAAGTCCCTTTCGGCTCGGCGTAGGACAGGCGCACGATCGGCTGGGCTGCCAGGTGAAAGACGGCCTGCGGCTTGTGCTCGTCGATCACCCGGCACAGCGCGTCCAAGTCCCGCACATCGCCGCGCACATCCGTCATCCGCTGGCCCAAGCGCGACGCCTCAAAATTGCTCGGCGCGGTCGGGACGTCCACGCTGTAGCCGATCACCTTGGCTCCAAGTTCCCTCAACCAGATGCTCAGCCAGGAGCCTTTGAAACCGGTGTGGCCGGTCACCAGAACCGGCATCCCCCGAAACGCTCCTCCAAAAAAGCCCTGCATCTCCTCGCTACCACCCATCACTCGACTAACCCCTACTTGTCGTTATCCTCGGATCTCTCTTTCACCAAGCGCATCTTGAAAGCCATCACCTCGCAGGTGAACGTCTGCTTAGAGCGCTTGCGCCTGCGCACGCCCTTCAGCCGTCCTCCCCGTCTGTTGTCGTTCTTCGCTTCGCTCACTAACATCCTCCTGTGGCGTTGTTTCCGTTTTTGCCCGCATCGAGATCGAGCCGCTTCGAAACCGGAGGCCCGATGGTCACCACCTGTGCATGCTGGTTTTCCAGCACCTCCAGCAACCACTCGCCGACCTTGTCGCCATCCCCTGCGCCCAGCGTCAGCACCACGTCGCCGGGCCGAACCTCAGTGGCCAACCACACCACCGCCTCTTCCAGCGATTCCGCGCGACGCACGTCATGATGTCGCACTGCCGCCGCTACCTGAGCGTCGGTCAGGCCCAATGTGTCCTTCTCGCGAGAGGCATAGATCGGCAGCACGATGACCCGATCGGCCAGGTCAAATGCCCGCGCAAAATCGTCCAACCACGTCTTGGTACGGCTGTAGGTATGCGGCTGCCACACCACCCACAGGGCCTGGTTCGGAAAGCGAGAGCGCGCCGCTTGCAGCGTGGCCCGAATCTCTGTCGGGTGATGGGCGTAATCGTCCACCACGAGCACGCCATCGGCCTCGCCCTTGATCTCGAAACGCCGCCCCACGCCGTGAAACTCGGTCAGCGCATCGCGTGCTATCTGGAAAGGCACGCCGAGATAGTCTCCCACCGCCAGGGCCGCTGTTGCGTTGGAGGCGTTATGCCCGCCCGGCACTCGCAATCGCACCAGGCCCAGCGTCTGCCCGTCGCGCACGGCCAGGAAATCGGCGCCCCCGGCAAAGTTGGGCCGCACTTCCTCGGCCCGCCACTCTGCCCCCTCGCCCAGCCCAAAGAACACCACCGGCAGTCCTGCATCCCGTCGCCGCTCGCCGAGGCCCCGCGCCACCGGGTCATCCCAGCAGACCAGCAGCAGCCCGTCGGGTGGCACCAGCGCCGCGAACTCTTCGAACGCTGCCCGAAAATCGTCGAACGTCGGGTAGCAGTCGGGGTGGTCGTGCTCGACGATGGTCACAACTGCGACCCTGGGTTTTAAGCCGAGAAACGTGCGATCGTACTCATCAGCCTCGATAACGAATAGCTCACCCGCTCCCGCTCGGGCGTTCGTCTCCAGCCCGGCGATCACGCCGCCGACGATGAACGTCGGATCGCGCCCGGCATCCAGCAGGATGGAAGCGATCATCGCCGTCGTCGTCGTCTTGCCGTGCGTGCCGGCCACCGCCACACCCACGCGATCCTCCATCAACCGGCCGAGGAACTCGGGGCGCCTCATCACCGGGGTACCGGCCGCCTGAGCCGCCTGTATCTCCACGTTGGACGGAGGCACCGCCGAGGAGGCCACGACCAAATCCGCGCCGCGCACGTTTTCCGCCCGGTGTCCGGCGAAGACGCTGGCCCCGTCCCGCGCCAGCGCCTCCGCCACCCGCGAGAGCACCAAATCCGAGCCGGACACCGCAGCACCTTGCTCCATCAGCACACGGGCGATGGCCGAAAGTCCGGCCCCGCCGATGCCGACGAAATGCACGTGCTTGCCGCGAAATTGCATGCTATCCTCAATCATATAAACACGATCAGCACAAATACGAACGAAAGCGCTACCGCCAGATACAGCGCCACCTCCGACTGTTCGATAATCCTCGGCGGCAGAATGGCCAAGAGATTTGACGAGGTGGTCTCAGGCTCTGGGGGCTTTATGCCTCCAATCCCCTCAGCGCCGGGATAGTAGACAATCTCCGTCACCGGGTTGCCGTCCTCGTCGTACACCGGGTTGCCGTTCTCATCTACCTTCTGCTGGATCCCTCGCTGATCCTCGGGCACGCCGAACTGGGACATGTCGAGAAAGGCGAGTATCGTGCCGATGATGAGGAACCCGTTAAGCAGGCCGATAAAAAAGCCCAGCAGGATATCCTGCAGCCGCTCGCGGGCCACCTTCGCCCCGATCCTGCCGATCACCGTCGGGCTGGCGTACCCGAAGATGGAGATGATGATGAACACGACGGTGCGTGTGTAGAACCGGGTTTGCGGGGCCAGGTTGTAAAATAAATCTCTGAACGGCAGCATCGGGAGTAATAGCACATGCTGGAAGAACAAGGCCACGATCACGCTGCAGACCACGATGATCTCCTTGGCCCAGCCGCGCAGGCCGCCGATCAGGCCGAATAGAACCATCAAGATAAGGAATACCGTGTGAATCGGCAGCATCTACACCCCCCTCCCGCCGCCAGCCTGCGCCAGGGCCAATAACTCGCCCGCCAGCCGCGCGGCCGCATCGGGGCGGGCCAGCGCCTGCATGTGCTCCGCCATCGCCGCGCGTGCCTCTCGCTCGCCAAGCAGGCGCCGCAGCGTGGGCAACAGCTCCTCGCCCAACCGCTCCTCCTGGAGCCTTACCGCAGCGCCTCGCTCGGCCAGCCAATCGGCGTTGACCCGCTGGTACTCCCAGGCGTGCGGATACGGCACCAACACCGCTGGCAGCCCAAAGAAGGGCAGCTCCCCCAATATCGACGCGCCCGCCCGGCAAACGACCAGGTCCGCGGCTGCAAATGCTTTTCCCATATCGTGTACGTAATCGTGAATCTGATAGCGCGCATGCAGCGCTGCGGGCAGCGCCTCGCGCCGCTCCTGAATCCACGGCCAATCGATCTTTCCGGTCACGTGTATCACCTGCGCCAGCTCCAATCCCTGCTCCAGCATCTCACAAAACGGTCGGTTGATCCCCTGCGCCCCGGTGCTTCCCCCCATCACCAAGAGCACCGGAGCTTCGTCTAGCGTCAGGCCGAACGCCGATCGTGCCTCCGCGCGGTCAACCGAGTGAAACTCGGCCCTCACCGGGTAGCCGGTCACCACGGCCTTGTGCGCCGGAAAGTGTGCTGCCGCCTCTTCCACCGTCACTCCCACCCGCGCCGCCAGGCGGGCGACGAAGCGCACCGCCCACCCCGGCTCCATGTCGGGCAGGTAGACCAGGATCGGCACCCGCAACATCCAGGCCGCCAGCGCCACCGGCACGCTGGCGTATCCCCCGGTTGCGAACAGCGCCGCGGGGCGCTGCCTCAGTCCCATCAGCAGCACCGCCAGCCATCCCCACGCTAACTTGGTCAGGTTCCACGCCACCTGCCAGGGTGGCAATCCATGAATGCCGCCTACGGGCACTCCCACGAAACGCAACCCTGCCCGCGCAGCGAGCTGTTCCTCTACCTTACCCTTCCCACCGACGTAGAGGATCTCCGGGGCGACGTTACCTTCGGCGGCTGGTGTGGCGCGTGTGGCGAGTGCCTGTACCACGGCCAGGCCGGGATAGACGTGGCCCCCCGTCCCCCCACCTGCGATCCAAAGTCGCAGGTTGGAGGGCCTTGCCGATTCGCCCCTGAGTTCTTTTTCCAATTCGCTTGCCCCGTGAAATACTCAATAAAAGTCCTACCCCGGCCAACGAAACCACCATCGAGGAGCCGCCGCTACTGATGAACGGCAGCGCCACCCCGGTGAAGGGAAGAAGGCCAGTCACCACGGCAACGTTGACCAACGCCTGGAACACCAGCCAGCATGTCACCCCACACGCCAAGAGCGCCGCGAAAGCGTCCGGCGACTCGCGGGCGATCCTGAAGCCGCGATAGGCCAACAGCACGAACAGACCGATCACGATCAGGCAGCCAAAAAGGCCCATCTCCTCGCCCAGCACCGCGAAAATGGAATCGGTGTGCGGCGTCGGCAGGAAGCCCAGCTTTTGCTTGCCCTCACCCAATCCCACGCCCACGGGGCCGCCGCTGCCCATGGCGATCAGTGCCTGGCGGATGTGATAGCTGACGCGCGTCGGGTCACCCCACACTTCCATCCACTCCGTCAGCCGCCTTTTGGCGTGAGGGAACTGGTTGATCAGCACGAGAAAGGTGATGACACTGACGACGCCGCTCACGGCCAGCTGCACGATGTCGGCGCCGGCAAAGAAAAACATCACCAGTGCGGTCAGCACGATCATCACCGACGTACTCACGTCCGGCTGCGCTACGATCAGGCCGGCCACGACGCCGATCAACACGGCGAATGGAACCAAGCCGTAGGTCACATCGCGGATCTGGTCGCCCTTGGAGGTCAGCCACGCGGCGACGTAGATGACCATCGTCAGCTTGGCCAACTCGCCCGGCTGGATCGAGCCGCCGAGAAACGAGCGCTTTGCGCCAAAGATCTCTTCGCCGACAAAGAGCACCGAAATCAACAGCACCAGCGTCACGCCCATAACCGGCACCGCCGCCTGCTGCCACCAATCGTAGGGTGTAAGGGCAACAGCGATCAGCGCGACCACGCCCAGGCCGACCCACATAAACTGCCGGGACGCGATCAGGAAAGAGTTGCCGTGCACTTGATACGACCAATCGAAGGTCGCGCTGTAAACCATCATCAATCCAATGACGAGCAGCGCAGCCACCGCCAGCACCAGCGCGTAATCAAAGCGAGCACGCGCCTTCCTGGCCCGCTTTGCCGGCCCTACCTCTTGCCGTGCCCCTGCCTCTGCTGCCATCTTTCTCTCCCCAAGCTAGGTGCTATAATGCTTTGACCAGGGTCTTGAACCTCTCGCCGCGCTCGGCAAAATCACGGAAAGCGTCAAAGCTGGTGCCGCCGGGTGAGAGCAGCACCACATCCCCGCTCCGAGCCAGGCGGGCCGCCGCCGACACCGCCTCCTCCAGCGTTTCCACCCGCGTGATCCCCTCCAGCATCGCCCCAGGCTCGCCTGCACCCCCGTTCAGACTCTTTTTCACCACCCGCGCGATCATCGGCCCGGCCTCGCCAAACGTCACAAGTTGGCGCGCCCGCCGCGTCGCTTCACCGGCGAACTCGTCCCAGGGCAAATTCTTGTCACGCCCCCCAGCCAGCAACACGATGGGCTCCTCGAACGCGCGCAGCGCCGCCAGGGAGCGCTCGGGAGCCGTGGCCATCGAGTCATTGTACCAGCGCACCCCACCCGACTCCCGCACCAGCTCCAGGCGATGCTCGACGCCCGTGAACGTCGTCGCCACCTCGCGCATCGCCTCCAGCGGGACGCCGGCCACGCCAGCCAGCGTGCTGGCCGCCAGCACGTTCAGCAAGTTGTGCCGTCCCAGCAGCCGCACATCCGAGGCGTAGCAGATTGTGCGATCCGTACCTCCCATCCGCAACGTCAGCTCGCCGTTCGTCCTAAACGCCCCCTGCTCCACTTCAGCGCCACCGCTGAACCAGAGGAGGCGCGCCGCCGTATCCAGCGCCAGCGCCCGGGCGTTGGCGTCGTCGTAGCCCAGGAGCGCGAAATCATCCTTTCCCTGATGAGCCACGATGTTGCGCTTGGCGGCGATGTAGGCCTTCATCGTCTCGTGCCGGTCAAGGTGATTGGGCGTGATGTTGAGCACCGCCGCGACGTGCGGACTGACCGTCATCAGTTCCAACTGGAAGCTGGAAAGCTCCATCACCACCCGATCATCAGGCTTTATCTCGCCCAAATCGGTGATAAGCGGGTTGCCGATGTTGCCGCCCACCCAGGTCCGGAATCCCGCCGCGCGGCACATCTCCCCAACCAGCGCCGTCGTCGTCGTCTTGCCCGCCGAGCCGGTGATGCCGATGACGGGCGCCGGACAACGCTCCAGAAAAATCTGGGCGTCGTTACTGAGCGGCATTCCTCTCTGCCGCGCCTCCAAGACGATGGGCGCGTCGATCGGCACGCCGCCACTGAGGCACAGCAGGTCGGCCCTATCCAGCAAGTCGAGCGGGTGCTCGCCAAGCACGTAGCGAATGGACAGGCCCTGCAAATCCGATATCTCGTCGGCCAATGCCGCCTTATCGCTCAGATCGGAGACCGTCACCTTGGCCCCACTCTGCGCCAGGAAACGCGCCAGCGCCACACCCTGCCGCGCCAGACCCAGTATGACGACCCGCTTACCACCAAAATCCTGCATCCCGCTATCACTACCTTTACCGAGACTTGCGACTCGCGACCTGGGATTTCTCCTCCGCCATACCCAACCAAAAATGGTGCAACAGAACCGAACGCCCGGCGCGCACCTCGACCTCCCCGGCCTTGACGACGTCGCCCTTCTTGCCGTGATTGCCATTGCCGTTCCCGTTGAAAGCGCCGGGATGGACGTAGCACAGCTCGGGCAAGCGGCCGTACTTGCGCTCGTAATGCGCCGCTGCGCGCAGCACCTTCTCCTCCAATTCCTTGCGCGGATCGTCATCAAACCACAACAAACCCGTCTTCATCGTCCACCTCCAATATCTATACCAATGCCAACGCCACTCCGGCCATCGCCGCCAGCAGCCCAACCAGCCAAAATCGCTGCACCACCTGCGTCTCCGACCACCCCAGAAGCTCAAAGTGATGGTGCAACGGGGCCATCTTGAACAGCCTCCGTCCCTGGCCGAATCGGCGCTTGGTGTACTTGAAATAGGCCACCTGCAAGCTCACCGAGACCGCCTCCGCCACCGGGATCAGCGCGACCACCGGCAGCAGCAGCCACTGCCCCGTCATCAGCGCCACCGTGCCCAGCGTCGCTCCCAACGCCAGGGCGCCCGTGTCGCCCATGATCATCTGCGCAGGGTGCGCATTGTACCACAGGAAAGCAAAACAGGCCCCCACCACGATGAAGCAAAACTGCACCACAAAGGTCTGCTCCTGCCGCAGGTGCAGCAGGGCGATCACACCATAGGCAGCGAAGGCGCTGGCGACGATGATGCCCGCCAGCCCATCCAGCCCATCGGTCAGGTTGACCGCGTTGGCAGAGGCATAAATCACAAACGCCGCAATCGGCACCCACGCCCACCCGAGGTCCACCGGATTCTGCAGCACCGGCACGCGCACCTGCCCGGCGAACTGGAGGTCCATCAGCAGCATGACCACGGCAATCGCCAACGATAAAGGCACCTCCAACAGGGTCTTGCGCCGCGCTGTAAGCCCTTCGCCGCGACGCATCCCGCGCACCCCGGCGATGTCGTCCACCGCGCCGACAAAGCCGTAGGCCAGCATCACGCCCAGAGGCACCAGAATGGACAACCCTGTATTCCCCTCTCGCCCCTTCAACGTGGTGCCGGTCAGCAAATAGAGCACGTTCAACACCAGTGTGATCACCACCACCGGCACGACGATCATCAGCCCGCCCATCGTCGGCGTCCCCAACTTGGTCTGATGGCTGCGCGGGCCGTCAATGCGGATGCGCTTGCCGATGCCGTAATGGCGCAAGATGCGAATGAGCAGCGGGCCCCACACCACCGCCAGGAGAAATGAAATGCTCGCCAGGATCAGTGCAAAATCCATAATAAATGTGCTCGAAAACTCTACCCAATCGACTTGACAAAATAGAACATCTGTGCTACAATCCGTCTCGAACCTTAACAACGAATATGCTACGGCCTTGCCAGCGCGCTGACGATCTCCTCCATCTTCAACGCCCGAGAGCCCTTGACCAGGATGACGTCGTCGTGCGTCACGATCTTTTCCAACAGGGCAATCGCCTCGGCGTTCTCCGCGAAGATGTGTACCTGGTCAGGGGACATGCCCCAGCGCAGCGCTGCTTCGCCGATGATGCGCCCGCGCGAGCCAAGGACGATGAGCACGTCGGTCACCTCCAGCACTCGCATGCCCACCTTCTGATGCCCCTCCTCCTCATAGTCGCCCAGCTCCAGCATATCGCCCAAGACGGCGATTTTGCGTCCCTCCAGCTCCCCGAGCAAGTTCAGTGCCGCGATGGTCGAAGCCGGGCTGGCGTTGTAGGTATCGTCGAGGATGGTGGACCCTCTCGGCCCGGGCACCGCGACCAGCCGCAACTGCGCCGACGGCCCGCGCAGCCCTTCGATAATCTCTTGCCAGTTCAGCCCCTCCACCAACCCCACTGCCGCCGCCCTCAGCGCCGTGTGGGCCGAATGCCGTCCCAGCAGCGGGATTCTCACAAACATCTCCTCGTCGCCACAGTGGAGCCGGAAGCGAATGCCATCCAGGCCCAATCCCTCGATGTCGTCGGCCCACAGGTCGGCCTCGGGAGAGAGACCGTAGTAAAAGACACGCGCCTGGGTCGCCCCCGCCATGCCGCGCACGCGCTCGTCATCGTAATTCAGTATCGCCACGCCATCGGGAGCCGGCGGCAACGCCTTGACCAGCTCCGTCTTGGCCTGCACGATGCGCTCGATCGTCCCGGCCCGCTCCAGATGCACCGGCCCGATGATCGTCACGACGCCGACCTGGGGCTGAGCGATACGGGCCAGGTCGGAGATCTCACCCACGTCATACATCCCCATCTCCAACACCACCCGTTCGTGCTCGTCAGTCAGTTGCATCAGCGTGAGTGGCAAGCCGATCTCGTTGTTGTAACTGGCCTCGCTCTTGAGCGTCTCGTAACGGCGAGCCAGCACCGCCGCGGCGAGTTCCTTCGTCGTCGTCTTTCCCACGCTCCCGGTGATACCGATCACGCGCACGTCGTGCTGCCGCCGCCAGAACGCCGCTACTTGCTGTAGCGCCATCAAGCTATCGGGAGCCTTGATCACCAAAGGCAGCGACCAGGCACTGGGCAGCGTCCGGCTGGGGTCGGCCAAGTCCATTACCAATCCGCCGGTTTTGACAGGCCGCTCGACGATCGCCGCGACCGCGCCACGAGAAAAAGCGTCCGCGACGTAATCGTGGCCATCCTTGTGTTCACCCGCGAGCGCGACGAACAGAGCGCCCGGCTCGGCCTGCCGCGAGTCTATCACCGTCTTGGAAATCGGCTGGTCCAGCCCCTCCGGGCGCACACCGGCCAACCCGTCGACCACATCCGCTAGTGTTAACCTCTTCGCACTCACCTTGCCGCCTCCGCCACCGACCCGCCATCAGGAGGAATATCCAGGACGACGAACAGCCGCGACGCCAGCCTGCTGAACGCCGACGCGGCCGTATCGACAGCCCAGATCGAGGTCTTGGGCCGATCCAACTTGATCAAAATGACAAACTGCGGGTTGGGCACCGGTCCAAACCCGACGAAGGAAGCAATCGTCCTCTGCTTGTCGTACCCGCCAGGGACAGGGATTTGCGCCGTGCCCGTCTTGCCTGCCACGCGGTAGCCCTCCACCTTGGCCCCTGGGGCGCCTTCCTCCACGACGCGCACCATCATCTCCGACAGTTGTCGTGCGGTGTTCGGCGAGATCGGCTGCGCCTCAACCACCGGCTGAGAGACGATGACCGACCCGTCTGGAGCGATGCGTCGTCCCACGATGTGAGGCCGCAACCGCACCCCATCGTTGGCCACCGTCGCCACCGCAGTGGCCATCTGGATCGGCGTCACGGCCAGCCCCTGCCCAAAAGAGTTCGTCCCCAGATTGGCATCGTGCCAGTTCTCAAAATCACCCGGCAGCCACAACTGCCCCGATACCTCGCCAGCCAGATCGACCCCCGTGGGTTGCCCGATGCCAAAAGCCCGCAAGTAGTGATAGAACGTATCCGGTCCCATCTGCGTGCTCAACCAGGCCGTTCCCACATTGAGCGACTTGACCAGAGCGTCAGATACCGTCTGTTCGCCGTACGCCTCGCGGGAGGCATTCTTGATCACCTGCCCCCCCACCTCGATCTCACCCGTGTCGTAGTACGTGGTCTCCGGCGTCGCCGTACCTGAATCGAGGGCCGCAGCCACCGTCAGGACCTTGAAAATAGAACCCGGCTCGTATTGCAGACTTGTAGCCGGATCCTCAAACGGCAGCGGGGATTGGTCCGCAAATTCGAAAAAGCTCCCCGGATCATAATTGGGCAGGCTGACCAGCGCCAAGATTTCAAAGGTGCGCGGGTCCATCACGATGATCGTGCCACCCTCGGCCTGATACTCCCTCACCGACCGCTCCAGCTCCTCCTCCGCCAGCATCTGTATGGTGCGGTCGAGCGTCAGCACCAGCTCCATTCCGGGATCAGGAAACACAACCGGCGGGCCGGTCCACAGCACCCCGTCGCCAAGAGGGTCGTTTTGTTCCTCCTTTTTGACATCCTCCGGCCGCAGCAGCGAATCATAGAATCCCTCGACCCCGTAGGAGCACTCACCGACGGCGTTACAAAAGCCCAGTGCGTGAGATGCCAACCGGCCCTCAGGATACTCCCTTATCCACAGCGACCTGACCGTGATTCCCGGCAACCTCTCGGCCGCGATCTCTTCTCCCAACTCTTTCGATACTTTGGGGCAGATCGACGCCCAGAGGGCTTCTTTGTTTGAGAGCAGGCGCTCGATCTCCATGGATGGCATGTGCAAGAGCACACTCAGCTCTGCCGCCGTCGCCCTGGGATCATCCACGGAGCGCGGGTCGGCCTCGATCGCGTACATCACCGAGTTGCCCGCCAGCAGGTGCCCGCTCCGATCGCGGATCACACCCCGCGGCGGCTCGACGATCACGACAGACTGCTTGTATTGCTCCTGGGCCCAATCCGCGTAAAAACCGTGGCTGATGACCTGCACCTGCACCAACTGTGCCACGATCACCAGCAGGAGGCCAATCAACAACATGCTCACCAGTCTTAAGCGACGTCGCGGCCCTTCTGCCATCAGTACCCTCTCCCAGAGTAATCCTGCCAGACCCCTCGGCGCACGCGCCTAAGGCCCTTCGACTGGAAAGGACAAAAACTCCACCTGGTCGGCCGGCACAAAGCCCAGCTCGATTGCCCGGCCCCAGAGGCGCGATACCGAGCCTGCCTCGGCGATCTCGACTTCCAGCTGCTCGTTCTCCTTCTTCAGCCAAGCCAACTCCGTCCGCAGTTGCTCGATGTGACGGCCCCGCGCCGCCGTCTGGCTGACCAACATCAGATAGAGGGTAGCCACCAACACCAAAAGAGTGACGGCCACAACGAAGTAAGCGAGCGTGCGCCGGCTCATCTCGAACCGCCCGCGCTTGATTCCGTGCGTCACCCACTGCATGAAATTAGACACTGCTGCCCCCTACCCAATTCGTTCAGCGATCCTCAGCCGCGACGAGCGCGCCCGCGGATTATCCGCGATCTCCGCCGCCGTCGGGCGAATCGGCTTGCGCGAGATCACCCGCAACACAGCACGATGATCACACGTGCAAGCCGGCGCCTCCGGCGGGCAGATGCAATCGCGGCTCTCCTGACGGAAAAAGCGCTTGACGATGCGGTCCTCCAGCGAATGGAAGCTGATCACGGCCAGCCTGCCCCCGGGCGACAGGATCTCCACAGCCTGAGGAAGCGCCGATTCCAGCACGGCCAATTCGTCATTGACGGCGACCCGCAAGGCCTGAAACGTGCGCGTCGCCGGATGGATGCGCTCGCGCTTCTTGGTCACCTGCTCGATGACGTCGACCAGTTCGGCCGTGGTGTAGAGCGGGCGCGCCGCCACAATCGCCTCCGCGATGCGCCGTGCATGCCTCTCCTCGCCATACCTGCTCAACAGCACCGCCAACTCTCCTGTCGAAAGACCGTTCACCAGATCAGCGGCGGTCGGTCCCCCCGACTGTGGATCGAAGCGCATATCAAGCGGCCCATCTGCCATAAAGGCAAACCCACGCTCCGAGCCGGCCAACTGGAGGGAAGAGAGCCCCAGGTCGAACAAGATGCCATCGACGGGAACAAAGCTGCGGGCACGCGCGACCTCCGCCAGGCGACTGAAGGAACTGTGTACAAGTGCGACGCGCTCACCAAAGGAAGCCAAATGCATACCCGCCGCTTTCACTGCCGCCGGATCCCGATCCAGACCCAGGAGGCGTCCGTCGGGAGACGAGGCCTCTAGCACGCCAGCCGCATGTCCTCCGCCCCCCACCGTCGCATCGATGTATCGGCCGCCAGGTCTGACCTGTAAACCGTCAAGCACTATTTGGAAAAGAACAGGGATGTGGATACCCGTCCCCTCCTCCTCTCGTTCTGAACCTGGCACCCCGGCACGGCGGTCAAGTTGGGACTGCGTCTCGGCTAGATGTTTAGCTCTTTCCATGCCTCGATGTTCACGCCATTTCCCTCGACCCGCTCGCGTTCCTCGCCCCAAGCATCGGGGTTCCAGACTTCAACGTAGGTATTAAGCCCGGTGACGATGGCCTCGCCATCGAGATCGGCGTACTCTCTCAAACGGGGGGGGATCAGGATGCGACCCTGTTTATCGGGGACAGCATCAGAAGCGTTGGCAAAAACGAGGCGGCGGAAGGCGCGGGCAAGTCGATCGGTCAACGGCAGCGCGCTGACCTGCTCCGCCAACCGATTCCATTCCTCAATGGGATAGACCGCTAGGCAGCGGTCGATGCCACGAGTGACAATGAGACCATCAGCCAGCTCGTCGCGGAATTTGGCGGGGATAGTCAACCGTCCCTTCTCGTCGATGGTATGGATGAACTCTCCCAAGAACATATGTCGAATCCCCCCAGAAAGAAACAAACCGTGTATCACCTCAATAATCCGGGGAGCGGGGGAGGTGTGAGGGCGGCTGCGCCGCCCTCACACCTCCCATCTTCCCCTATTTATTGAAAAGATACCAAAACGTGGCATTCAGGCAGGGCGTCTCCCCACTTCACCCCACTTTAACCCACAATTGTCCATATTATACAGTATTTTTGCTGCTTTGACTAGTACTCGATGGGAATTTTAAGGTTCAACAAATCCCCTGCCAGACCCGATCACCATTCACAGAAACCCGGCACCCAAGCGTCAAAGAACCAGATCCTCTGACAAATAAACCGGCCCACAGAGAAAAGTATCCCACAGCGACCCGCCAGACGCCGCGCTGCAAACGCAAAACATCTAGAGCAACTTTAGTTGCTTTGGCCGGGACTCTAAGAACTGCTTGAGTGCGTAGCGCAGAACCCACGCAATCGAGACGCCGCTCTCCTGAGCTATCCGATCTATTTCTTTGTAGTCCTCCTCCTCCATCCTGAAGGTGACGGACTTTTCGAATGCTTTTACTTGATTTGTCATCGTTCAACTTCAGTTGTGATCACAACACTTAATACCGCTTACATTGTAAGCTAAGTGTACTCAAACTTACCCTACCTGTCAAGAGGACATCCTCCCCGAACCTTAAAACGTGTAAATTTTAAGGTTTGGGGTATCTACTCAGGCTGTTCGTCCGAGCAGAGCCCCTCGCTCGAAAAAGGGAGAAGGGGGGGGCGAGGACGGCTTCGCCGTCCTCGCCCCCCCCTTCCTATTTTGTCGCAAAAGGCAACCGCGAAGCCAGGCCGAGTAGTTATGGTTTGGGTGTGGTGGCGGCTTTGCCGCCGCCACACCTTCTAGAGGCAGTGATCTGAGCCATGCAAAAGGCCCCAGAGCCTCGTCCGGCATCTGGGGCCTTCCCAATCGGGTTTTACACTATGGTCCATCGGCAAAACTCAGGTCCATCTCCGCCAACGTCTCCGGCGTAGGACGGCCTGTCTCCGAATCCCAGCCATACTCGGCGTATGCGCCAGCAAGGAGCAGATCCATGTCGGGCGTACACCCCTCTGTACCGCCGTCCTTCAGCGGGCGCAACAGCAGCTCGGGCAGACGGTCGCTGGCACACGAGAGGCCGCGCCGCAGATTGAGCAGCCGCTGGAGTGTGACGATGCGCTTGCCCAAAACCATCATGGCGCCGGCCTCCAACCCCCACCCCGTCGCGGCGTTCAGCGCCGCCAATATCCACTCGACGCCGGGATTCTGGAACTGGCACAGGGTCATGGCGTTGTACAGGCTGCGCCAGGCTTGCTGCCGCGCCGCGATGCGCCCCTTCTCCTCCGAGGAATCAAAGCGGTCGCCCGGTTCGATCCCCAACTCGAGCGCCGGCCCCTGGCCGGTATCTACGCTGTACATATCGCCCTGCATGTGGCACGCCCCACGGGGAGAGAGAGCGTAGCTCACCGCCATGCCGACGAACGCCCGCGGGTCGTGGAGCGGCACCTCCAGCCGGTTGACCGTCACGGCCAGCTCTGGCACGCCGAACCTCTCGGCCAAGGCCGCGCTCCCCTCCGCCAGCACGTCGCCAAAGCCCTCGCGGCGGGCCATCATCCCGATCAGGCGATGCGCCATCTCCGCATCGCCAAAGCGCATCTCGACGCCGCCCGTATCGGCCGCGGTTAGGATACCGCGTTCAAACATCTCGCAGGCCAGCGCCAGGGTGGCGCCGGCGCTGATCGTATCCAAGCCAAGGACATTGCACATGTGCCCGGCGTAGATGACGGCCTCCAAATCGTTCACCAGCAGCAGCGTGCCCAGCGCGCCCAATGTCTCGTACTCGGGGCCGTCCACCCGCTCCACGCCGTATGAAGGGGCGCGCATCTGGCGGCCACAGGCGATGGGGCAGTGGTAGCAAGCGGCGTTCTTGACGCCAAACTGATCGTCCATCAGCACGCCGGAGAGATCGCTCGCCCCCTCCCACTCTCCCCGCTGGTAGTAGCGAATGGGCATGTCGCCGTACATCAGCGCCATGTCCACGTAGCAGGCGGTGCCGGCAAGCTGCAGCGACATGACCGCCATATCCTCACTGACGTTGTGGAGAATCTCGCGCACGACGGCTTTGAACCCCTCGGGGTCGGCCAAGCCGACCCTGGCCTTGCCACGCACGGCGACGGCCTTGAGGTTCTTGGAGCCCATCACCGCGCCCATGCCGGTGCGCCCGGCGGCGCGGCCGTGGTCGTTCATCACCGCCGCCATCTTGACCAGGTTCTCGCCCGCCGGGCCGATGCAGGCCACGCGCGCCTTGGGCTCGCCCAACGCCTCACGCACGCGATCCTGCGTCCCGTATGAATCGCTGCCCCAGACGCCATCCGCGCTGCACAACTCGGCCCGCCCTTCGATCACCGCAAGCCACACCGGCTTCTCGGACCGCCCGGTGATGATGAGGCCATCGTAACCGGCAAAGCGCAGCTCAGGGCCGAAGAAGCCGCCCGTGTTCGCCTCGCCCCAGATGGAGGTGAGCGGCGAGAGGGCACACACGCTGCACCGCCCCGCCGAGGGCATCGACGTGCCGACCAGCGGGCCGGTCATGAAGACGAGGGGGTTATCCGGTCCCAGCGGGTCTGTGCCGCCGTCCACCAAGTCATAGATGTAGCGCGCGGCCAGGCCGCTGCCGCCGACAAAGGCGCGGGCATACACCTCGTTCAGCGGTTCGTCCTGGATATCCCCAGCGCTGAGGTCAACGCGCAGGATTTTGCCCATGTAACCGTGCATGGTCGCTTCTCAGAAATCGGGCGAATCGCCGTCGTAGGCGCAGACGAACAGCCGCTCCATCTCCTCAAAGGAGGGCATACGGGCTGCGGCGACCACTTGGGTATCGTTGAAGGCATCGTCCACCAGCTTTTCCAACCGCGCCTCGTACACCTCACGCGTGATACCCATCTCGGAGATGCAGGTGGGATTGCCGACCTCGCGGCTCAGGTCGCGGATGCGCGCGGCCAGCGCCCGCGCCCCCTCCTCGCCCTCCGCCTGAGAGATCCCCAGCACGGCAGCTAACTCGGCGAACCGCTCCGGCGCCGTGCGAGCGGCGAACTCGATGGTGTACGATAGGCACAGCCCCACCGCGCGGCCGTGCGGCACATGGAACACCGAGCCCAGAACGTGCCCCATCGAGTGGGCTATCGCAGCCATGGCATTGCCAAAGCCCAGGCCGGCGCAGGTGGCGGCGTTGTGCATGCACTCGCGGGCCGCCATATCGGAGCCATTGGCTACCGCGCGAGGCAGGTTCTCAAAGACGAGGCGCGCGGCCCTGACGCACAACCCATCGCTCAAGTCGGTGTGCCACGCGCAGGTGTATCCCTCGACGGCGTGGGTGAGGGCGTCCAAGCCGGTATCGGCGGTCAGCTGGGGCGGCATCCCAGCCGCTAAACCTGGATCGACGACGGCGATGTCGGCGATGTTCTCCCGGTTGCCCAAGCCCATCTTGCGCTGCTCGTCGGTATCGGTCAGCACGATGGCCCAGGTGACCTCGGCGCCGGTGCCGCTGGTGGTGGGGATGGTGACCAGGCGCGCCTTTTGGCGCAGCCCCAGGTCATCGAAGGGATTGATCGCCGCCGGCTCGATATCGGGCCGCTCGTAGAGCACCCAAATGGCCTTGGCGGCATCCATCGGCGAGCCGCCGCCCAGGCCGACGATCCAGTCGGGCGACACATCAAGCGCCACCTCCGCCCCCCGGCGCACCATCTGCACGCTGGGGTCAGGCTCCACCCCGTCAAAGACGTGCATCTCGACGCCGGCCCCGTCCAAGTGGGCTTTCACCCGATCCACCAACCCCAGCTCAACCAGGGTGCGATCGGTGACGACGAGGGCTCGTTTGCCCTTCAACTCATCGATGACATCCAGCGCCCCTTCGCCAAAGACGATTCGCGGAGAGACAAAGTTCCACATGGCCGCCTCCTTCAGCGCAGCGCAGCGTTAGTCGCCAAAGTCTGTCGGGATGAGCGCGCAGCAGGAGACGATCTCCTTGGCCGCTGCCACGTAACGCAGGATCATCTTCATGTCGCCCGTCAGCTTGAGCTTGCGCATCATCATGCCCTGGATAGGATCGAGCTTGCCCTCGATGACCTGCCGCCAGGCGCCGAACGGGGCGCGGATGACAAACTCGGCCTCCCTCTCGTCCTCGCTGGCGAGCATCGCCGCGCCGGTGCTCTTGCCGTGATACAGCCCCAGGAACAGATAGGCCTCGCTGTGGTTGGCCTCGTCCGGCTCGCTGATAAAGACAAAGTCTCCCTCCCAGTTCTTGGCCGAGCGCTCGTACGACGCGCTGTCATTGAGCTTCTGGCCTAACGCCTTGATCCATTCATCAGATGGGAATTTGAGCGCCATGGGTTCCTCCAGTTGATCTGTCCTATTAAAAAGAACACGGAACAACGCAGGTGCACACGGATAAATTGAAAAACATCCGTGTTTTTCCGTGCTGATCCGTGTCCAGAAAAGTTGAAAGTCGGAATCTACTTTCCCATACCGGCGATCTGCCGGAGCAGGGTCATCACGCCCAAGCCAAGAGTGAGGGCCTTCGCCGGCTGGACGGCAGGCAGCCGCTCGTTACCCTCTTCATCCACCGCGACTCCAGCCGATTGCATATAGAGGTAAGCAGCGCCCACGCCCAGCAGCGCCCCGACGACGCCGCCGACGATCATCACGCGTGTCTTTAGGTTCATTGGGTATCGCCTCCCGTTTTCACATTGACGCCAAGCCATCGCTGAACCGTCGCCAGCACAGAATGGACGAACAGAAAAGGCCGGGCTACGGCAGCCATCGCCAGCTCCACGTAGGCCTGCCCGAGCGACGTGTACGCCTGGGCCAGCTTGAGCCAACTGGGCAGGTTCTCGTGCCGCTGCAGCCACCCCAGGCCATAGATCAGCCCCCCAAAAACGACGATGGGCATCAGGGCGATAAAGAACACCTCAACGGCAATGAGAATGATAGAAAGGTCGCGCAAGACTGCCATAGACCAAAGCCTCCAACAAGTCGCCTCCCAGTATACTCCCTCCCGGCTTATCCGTCAAACGGTCAAGCGCGCGACGTCTCTCAGTATCCCGGCAAGTTCCTTACGCCAGCCGCGCTCCATCGACATCCAGATGCCACGGCGGCTGACGCTGGCACGTCCTCTGAGTGCGTGTTGAAGATTCTCACGGTTGGGGTAATCCCTCTCCGAGAGCAGCGCCAGGCGATCGTTCTCGATGCCAATGGCGGTCACGCCCGCATCGCGCGCCAACGCTTTCAGCCGCAATTGGTACATCAGGTTCTGCGCGTCGGAGGGCAGTGGCCCAAAGCGATCGGCCAATTCCTGCTCCATTCCCTCGATCTGCTCCATCGAGCCCAGGTCCGCCATGCGGCGGTAAATTTGCAGGCGCAGCCCGACGTCGGGGACGTACTCCTCCGGCAATCTAGCCGGGATGGGAAGGTCGATGCGGACGGACCCCAGCGGTTCCGGCGGCGGCGGCAGGCCGTCGCGCCGCGCCCGCATTTCCTGTACCGCCCGCGCCAGCAGCCGGGTGTACAGGTCGAACCCGACGGCGGCGATCTGGCCCGACTGGCGGGTGCCGAGGATGTCGCCCGCGCCGCGGATCTCCAGGTCGCGCATGGCGATGGTGTACCCGGCTCCCAGCTCGGCTGTCTCGCGCATGGTCTCTAACCGCTGGCGCGCCTCGTGCGTCAGCAGCGTCACCCGGCCGTGGAAGAAATAGGCGTAGGCGCGCTGCGCGCCGCGCCCAACGCGACCGCGCAACTGGTACAACTGCGCCAACCCAAAACGATCCGCGCGCTCGACGACGAGCGTATTGGCGTTGGGGATATCGAGTCCGCTCTCGATGATGCTGGTGCACACCAGCACGTCGACCTCTCCGGCGACAAAGCGCAGCATCACCTCCTCAAGATCGGACTCGCGCATCTGGCCGTGGCCCACGGCAAAGGTCACCTCCGGCGCCAGCTTTTCCAGGCGGCGGCACACCGTCTGGATCGTCTGCACGCGGTTGTGGACGTAAAAGACCTGCCCACCCCGCTCCATCTCGCGCAGGATAGCCCGCCGCACCAACTGGGCATCGTACTCGCCCACGTAGGTGGAAACCGGCAGACGCTCCTCGGGCGGCGTCTCGATGGTGCTGATATCGCGCACGCCTGTCAGCGAGAAGTAGAGCGTGCGCGGAATCGGCGTGGCCGTCAGCGTCAGCACGTCCACCTCGGTACGCATGCGCTTGAGCTGCTCCTTGTGCGTGACGCCAAAGCGCTGCTCCTCGTCGATGATCAACAGGCCCAAATCCTTGAACCGCACGTCCTTTTGCAATAGACGATGCGTCCCGATGACGATATCGACCTGGCCGATGGCCAGCCGCTCCAGAATCTTTTTCTGCGTGGCGCGGGAGCGAAAACGGGAGAGCATCTCCACCTCGGCCGGGAAAGGGGCCAGCCGCTGGCGGAAGGTGGCGTAATGCTGCTGCGCCAGGACGGTGGTCGGCACCAGAACGGCGACCTGCTTGTCGTCCATCACCGCCTTGAAGGCTGCCCGCAGCGCCACCTCCGTCTTGCCGTAGCCCACGTCGCCGCAGATGAGACGATCCATCGGCTTGGCCTTTTCCATATCGGCCTTGACGTCGGCGATGGCGCGCGACTGATCCTCGGTCTCGTAGTAGGGGAAGGCCGCCTCCAGCTCTGCCTGCCACTCGGTATCCGGGCCGAAGGCATAGCCCTCGGCCAGCTCGCGGGCGGCGTAGAGATCGAGAAGCTCGCGGGCGACTTCCTCGGCGGCCTCTTTGGCCCGCGCCTTGAGGGATTGCCACTCCGCCCGGCCCAGCCGGTTGAGCTGTGGCGGGTGATCGTCGGCGCCGACGTAGCGGCTGAGCCGATCCGCCTGGTGGATGGGAACGTAGAGGCGATCCCCCTCGCCGTACTCTACCATCAGGTACTCGCGCTCCACCTCCTCCAGCGACCGGATGACCAGGCTGCGAAAGATGCCGATGCCATACTCGACGTGGACGACGTAATCGCCGGGGGCGAGATCGGCAAAGTAGGCCTCCGGGGCAACCGTGCGGCGGCGGATGGCGCGCCGGGGCTCCGGGCGACGCCAGCCAAATATCTCCGCATCGGTCAGGAGATGCAACGACGCAAAGGGCTGTCCCAGGTCGATGCCGCGCATCACCCAGCCCTCGTCGAGCGAGCCGTGGACAAAGGCCAGGCTCGACCCCGGCGGCTGGCGTAAATCCTCGACCGGCAGGCCATCGTCGTAGCCGTATTCCGCCCCCCACAGCTCGGCCAGACGCTGCGCCTGCTGGCTGACGACGACCACCTGCCCGCCCTCGGATCGTGCCGCATAGACGTGGCCCAAAAGCGGTTTGAGCTCGCCGCCAAAGTGAGCGCCAGGGACAAAGCAATCGGCCAGGCGAGAGCTGGTCCCGTCCTCGCCGTGCCCTAACGCAAGTACCGTTCGATCGGCCAACCGTTCAGACCACTCGTCCCAGGTGACGTAAGGCAGCGGATACTCCGGTGGCAGCGTTCCTGCCGCTTCAGCCGCTTCCCGTAGATCGACGGCCTCCTCCTCCAAACTGGCCCAAACAGCAGCCAACTCCTGCGGATCGTCCACGACGACCAGCGTCTCGGGCGGGAGATAATCCAGCAGTGTGGCCGGCTGCGTGTAGAGATAGGGCAGGTAGAACTCGATGCCAGGGAACGGCATAGCGGACGTCAGCCCTTCGTAATGTGCCTCCAGCTCGGCCCGCTCATCGGCAAGCCGTTGGCCGGCCAACTGTGCGGCGACGTGCTCGGCCACACGCGGGCCGTGCCGGGGCAGGGCCTCGCGGGCCGGGGTGACGGTGACGACCTCCACCCGCTCCTGCGAGCGCTGGGTCGCCGGATCGAAGCGGCGCAGCGAATCGACCTGATTGCCAAAGAGCTCGATGCGCACGGGAAGCGCGTCGGCGGGCGGAAAGATATCGAGGATGCCGCCGCGATGGCTGAACTGGCCAGGGCCCTCGACGACGCTGACGGGCTCGTAGCCCATCCCGGCCCAGAGGCTCAACGTCCGCTCCAGATCGAGCGCCTGATCCGCACGGAACTCGCGCACGCTTGTGCGATACTGGCGCAGCGGCAGCGTGGGCTGCATCAGCGCGCGGGCCGAGGCAGTGATGATCCCCCCCCCTGCCCCCAAAAACGGGGGGGG
>JAFGED010000227.1 GCA_016931785.1 Anaerolineae bacterium | reverse complement strand
CTTATCAATAAGTAGGGGAAGACGGGGGGTGTGAGGGCGGCGCAGCCGCCCTCACACCCCCCACCCCCCGGATTATTGAGATGATACCAGAAAACGCATCTGAATGGGGCGCAAACCCCGTCTCTATCCTCTTTTAGCGTCTAGGTGGGGCTCAACCGGCCCGCGCGAATTTGGACGAGCCCGGTCAACCCTCACTGGCCGAAGATGGGACACGGAATAACACAGATTACACGGATGGAATCAGGTTTTGTGGCAGAAGAAACAGGAAAATCGGTGTGCTTCCGTGTTTTTCCGCGTCCTATTCGACGTTTGGAATAGGATGCAGACACGACTTATTGTGGTATCCCGAAGCGCCGGGTCACATCCATCGAATCACAAGTGCGACCAACCTGCCGGTGCATTGCAGATCAAGCTGCTCTAAAACTGTCAGGCAGCGGGATTTCATGTTATACTTCCCCGTGCTAACCTGCCAGCTTGAAGCGACAGATGGAGAAGGCCTATGTTCACGGACTTGCGCAGAATCCTGTTCGGCGATCCGCTGCCCACCGCCTCGGAGACAGAGCAGCGCCTGACCAAGATCAAGGCGCTGGCGGTCTTTTCCTCCGACGCCCTCTCGTCGGTGGCGTACGCCACGGAGGAGATCCTTTTAGTGCTGGTTCTGGCCGGGACGGGATACCTGTATCTTTCGATCCCCATCGCCCTGGCCATCGCCGCGCTGGCGATCATCGTTGCCATTTCTTACTACCAGACGGTGCACGGCTATCCCTCGGGAGGGGGAGCCTACGTCGTGGCCGAGGAAAACCTGGGCAAGTGGCCCGGCTTGATTGCCGCTGCAGCTCTGCTGAACGACTATGTGCTGACAGTCGCCGTCAGCATGACTGCCGGCATTGCGGCTATCACTTCTGCCTTTCCTTCACTATTCTCCTATCGAGTAGAGCTGTGTGTCCTAGGGGTCGTGTTGATCACATGGGCCAATCTGCGCGGCGTGAAAGAGTCCGGCACAATCTTTGCTATTCCTACCTATTGTTTCATCATCATCCTTCTCGCTCTAATCGCCGTAGGCGTGTTTCGCTTGACAACGGGTTCCTTGAGCCCGGATGCAGGCCAACTGGCCGTTTTCACAGAAAACGATGCAGAACCTCTTACGCTGTTTTTGCTTATGCGCGCCTTTGCCTCAGGCTGCACCGCGCTGACCGGCATCGAGGCCGTCAGCAACGGCGTGCCTGCCTTCAAAAAGCCCGAGGCGCGCAACGCTGGGATCACCCTAATTGCCATGGCCGTCCTCTTGACAACCACCTTCCTGGGGACCACCTTTTTAGCCAATGTTCTGCAGGTGATTCCATCCGAAAACGAGACCGTCGTATCACAGATCGGCCGTTACGTTTTTGACGGTGGCCTGCCCTACCTATTTCTACAATTCGCCACATCCTTCATCCTGGTTTTGGCCGCAAACACCTCTTTCAATGGATTCCCCCGGCTGGCAGCCATCTTGGCACAAGCTCGTTATCTGCCCAACCAATTGACCAGTTTGGGGGACCGCTTGGCTTTCAACAACGGTATCTTTGCCCTAGCAGTGTCATCGGTCGCTTTGATCGTCATCTTTGGCGGGGATACCCATCGACTCATTCCACTCTACGCCGTTGGCGTCTTTTTGTCATTCACCCTATCCCAAGCCGGTATGGTGCGCCACTGGCAGAAAGAAAGAGGGAACAATTGGCAATGGAAAGCTGCTATTAACAGTCTCGGTGCGGCTGCGACTGGCATAGTCATGCTCGTTATTCTCGCCGCCAAGTTCATCCATGGCGCATGGATTGTTGCGCTTCTGATTCCTCTCTTTGTCTGGATATTTCACACCATCAAGCACTACTACGCCCTCGTAGCCCGACAGCTATCGTTGGAAGGGCTCGAGCCGGAAGCGTGGGATGACGTGGACCCCCAGGCCAGGCACAAGATCGTCGTGCCGGTCTCTGGGATGCACCGCGGGTCGCTGGCGGCGCTCCACTTTGCGCGCGTGATGTCGGCGGACGTGACGGCGGTGATGGTGGACGTCGAGCCGGAGCGGACGGCGCGCGTGCGGGAAAAGTGGCAGGTGTGGGGCCACGGCGTGCCGTTAGTTGTCCTGGAATCCCCTTACCGCTCCGTCATCCAGCCGCTGCTGGCCTACCTGGAAGAGGCCGATCAGCGCGAGCCAGAACGAGGATTGGCCGTGGTGGTGCTGCCCGAGTTCGTGCCGCCCCACTGGTGGAACCACCTGTTCCACAATCAGACGGCGATCCTCTTCAAGGCGATTCTGACCTATCAGCGGGGCAAGACCGGCAAGGGGCGCGTGGTGATCAACGTGCCGTATCACCTAGAGAGGCGATGAGACGGCGCACAAGTGCGCCGCACCTCATCGCCGCAATACTCTAACCAGCACGAGGAGAGCGACAACCGCGCCTGCGACGACGACGATGGCGCCTGCACAGAGGGTGGCGCGGCTCGGCGCAGTGGTGCTCTTTCCACTCCCGGCCAGCGGTGTGGTCGTCGGCTGATCTTGCCCGGAATCCGGCGTCGGGTTATCGGGAGCGGAACGCGTGGGATCGGGCGCGTGGGTGGGCGGGATTTCCACCGGCCCGCCTCCAGCCTCCACGATCTCGTAAGCGGTCCCCTCTGCGATGAACACGACACGCGATCCCAGCGCGAAATACGCGCCCCACTCCGGCCTGGCCGCCAGCAGGTCAAAGTACCCGTCGCTGCCAAAGTCCACCTTGACCGTCGTCATCTTTGAGGGATCGAAGGCCGTGTCGATCCAGACGCCGTCCCGGAGCAAAAAGGTCTTGGAGCCCACCAGCCGCACGACCTGCGCCGCCTCCTCCGGCAGCGCCTCGCCGCCGCCGACCGATTCAGAGTCGTACAAATCGCCCTCTTTCTCGGCCCGATCCGCAGCCGGGGCGCCCACCGCCTGCGGCGCTGGCGTCGCGGCGTAGTCGTCCTTGGCCTCGTCGCGCCCCTCCTCCGTCAGGATGTCGTCCTCGTCGATGAGGAAGGAGGTGTAGGGCGTGATGACGCCGTAGCGCACGCTCAGCTCGACGATGGCGTCTATCCACTCCTCTCGCTCGCCATGGAGCCGGATCTGCTTCAGCAGGTAGCCAATCTTGCGCGTGGCCCACAGGCGCGGGATAAACCGGACGCTCGCGTCCCCACCGCCACCGCTGCCACGGAAGGTTCCTTCGTAGACGAACTTTTGCGTCTCGCCGTCCACCTCGCCGGTGAGCGTGATCTTGGTCGCCCCGCTATCGCGATAGCGCCCCACCAGGATCAACTGCGTCCCGGCGAACAGGTCGGGCAGCGGGTAGTGGTAGGTATCCTCGACCAACACGTCGCCAAAGTCGAGCGCGATGTCGGCCAGGACGGGGGTGCTGATCTTGCTGTAAAAGCCAGAGACCTCCTCGTCGATCCGCTCGTGCGGGCGGACGTAGCCGGCGGCCCCGCGCTGCTGTTCGGCCAGCGTATCAAGCAGCAGCGTGTTCACATCGTCGCCCACGCCGAAGGGGAACAGGCGCACGTTACCCGGCGCGGTCGCCTCAACGTTGGCCAGGATTTGATTGATCTCGACCACGCCCTCGGTGGGCAGCCCGTCGGTGAGAAAGATGATCACCGTGGGCCGCTCCTCGTCCGCCTGATCCAGCGCCTCCAACAGCGCGCGGTTGATATCGGTGCCGCCGACTGCCTCCAGACCATCTACCCAGCGGATGGCCTCGCGCGCCTCGGAGGCGGGCCGCAGCCCGCGCGCGTACTGCTGCAACCCGGTGGAAAAGGCGATGACGTTGAAGCGATCCTCGTCGTTGAGGTGATCCAGCACGTAGGCCAGCGCGTCCTTGGCCTGGGCGATCTTTTCTCCGTCCATCGAGCCGGAGACATCCAGCACCAGGATAACGTCGCGCGGGATCACACGGTCGACCTCGACGGTGGGCGCGACCATCAACAGGAAAAAACCATCGGCTTCGCCATAGGCGGAGCCGCCCTCGCCCGCTTCCCTGTAGGTCAGCAGGTTCAATCCCACGTCCTCGTGGCTGACGGTATAGATCAGGTCAAAGTCCTGGTCAGGGAGGACGTCGTATTCCTCGTAGCCGACGACGGCTCGGTAGTCGCCGTCGCGCTCGATGAAGAGCCGGTCCTGGTGCGTGGGCGAGTAAAGGGCGCGCATCGCGTCCTTCGAGCGCACCTCGACGCGCACGCTGACAAGCTCCAGCGGGCGGGCGGAGAACTTTTCCGTGTTGAGCGGGTAGACGTAGCGCACCAAGCCGCTCTCCACCGGCAGCACCTGGCTGTACTCCAGCTCGATCTTGCGCGAGCCGCCCGGAGGGATGGGGAAGATGCGCGCCTGCACCGCGCCGCGTCCCACGTACTCCAGCAGCGCCGGGTCGCGCCGCCGCCGCACGATATCTTCGTAGATGGCACGCGCCTCGTCAGCCGCCAGGATGCTGCCCTCGACCCGCTTGCCGTCGACCCACATGGCGAACTCGGAGACCGCCGCGCCCTCCGGCAGCGGAAAGATGTAGGTGCCCTCGGCCTCCCAGTCGTACTCGTTGACGAACTCTTGCTCCACGCGCGTGATCGCCACCTGATCCTCGATGGTGACGTCGACGCGGTGATAGCGGATGGTGAGCCAGCCCATCTCATCGGGCGGCATCGGTTCGGGAGGCGGATCGGGGATGACGATGCCGTCGGCCAGGACGGGGATGGCGATGGCGAGCAACAAAATGACGGCCGCAACGGTGGTTGCCAAGCGTGAGATGGGAGATTTGAGATTTGAGAATTTGGTCCTGGCCATTTCACTCCTCCTGAGATACTGATCTACTCCCTAGACGCCCAGTGATGCACAAAAGTTCCCACCGCAATACGCCTTTACGTCTCACGCATCACGTCCCATTTGACCAAACGCTCAATCGGTGCTATGTTAACGCCACTACGGTGCGGGTGTGTTTGTAATTGGGGGCAACACCGTACTTGGAAATAGCTCCGGACAGACGTCTTCTCCCCCCCCCTTCAACTCCCCCCGCTGGGAGAAAGGTTCGGCTTCCTCCCTCAGCAGGGGAGGCGAGATGCGATTGGAAAGGGCGCGAAGCACAAGCGTAGCGCCCCAGAGAACAAGCACCCCCCCGGTGCCAAAGACTTGCACGCGAACAAATGTTCTGGTACAATAGTCTTGAATCTCCGCTCACCAAGGAGTCACTATGGCCAAGACGTACACCCAATGGGTTTGTCAAAACTGCGGGCGCACTACCCCCCGCGAGATGGGACGCTGCCCCGGCTGCGGCGAGTGGTCCACGATGGTCGAGGTGGTCGAGGAGCCTTCGAGTGCAAAGACTGCCCTGCCGAGCATCCCCGGCAGCGAGCCGCGCCGCTTGAGCGAGATCGAGATGGACGCGCTGGAGCGGCTTGCGCTGCCGCTGGGCGAGTTCGCCCGCGTGCTGGGCGGCGGCATCGTGCCCGGCTCGCTCGTCCTCGTCGGCGGCGAACCGGGTATCGGGAAAACCACCCTGCTGACCCAGATCGCCGGGCTGATGGCCGAATCGACGGGCAAACCCGTGCTGTACGTCTCTGGGGAGGAGTCGGCCCGCCAGATCAAGATGCGCGCCAAGCGATTGGGCATCAACAGCGACGAGCTGTTCATCGTCACCGAGACCGGATTGGAGGCGATCTTTCGCCACGCGGAGCAGGTGCAGCCGCAGATCGTGATCGTCGACTCGGTGCAGACGGTGACCTCGGACGAACTGACCTCGGCGGCGGGCTCCATCAGCCAGGTGCGCCAGGCGGCCAGCCGCTTCCAGTGGTGGGCCAAGGCAGAAGGCGTGTCCGTGTTCCTGGTGGGCCACGTGACCAAGGAGGGGGCCATCGCCGGGCCAAAGGTGCTGGAGCACATCGTCGACACGGTGCTCTACCTGGAGGGCGACCGCTTCCACACCTACCGGCTGCTGCGCTCGGTCAAGAACCGCTTCGGGGCCACATCGGAGGTCGGTGTGTTCGAGATGCAGGAGCGGGGTATGGTCGAGGTGACCAATCCCTCGGAGGCGTTCCTGGCGGAGCGCATGGTCAACGCCCCGGGGTCGGCCATCGCGGTGACGATGGAGGGCACGCGCCCGCTGCTGGTCGAGGTGCAGGCGCTGGCCAGCCACACCAGCTTTGGGAACCCGCGCCGCACGGCCAACGGCGTCGATTTCAACCGCCTGCTGCTCATCACCGCGGTGCTGGGCCGCCGTGTGGGGCTAACGCTGTACGATCAGGACGTGTTCGTCAACGTCGTCGGCGGGTTGCAGGTAGAGGAGCCGGCGGCAGATTTGGGCATCGCGGTGGCGATTGCCTCCAGCGTACGGGACAAGCCCGTGGCTGCCGATTTGGCCATCGTCGGCGAGGTGGGGCTTTCGGGCGAGGTGCGCGCCGTGGGCCAGACCGCCGCGCGGCTCAAGGAGGCGGCGCAGCTGGGTTTCCGCCGCTGCCTGATCCCCAAGACGGTGCGGCGCGGCGGCGAGCCGCTACCCGACGGGATCGAGACCATCCCCGTACGCTCCGTGGCCGAGGCGATAGGCAAGGCGCTTACATAGTCGGTCGAGACAAGATGTGTTATAATCAGATTGACTAGCCGTTTTGCAGCCAAAGTAGAAAACAGTGGTAACTACTCAGCCTTGCTTCGCAGTCGCCTTTCGCGTGTGAAAAGAGAGGGGGCGGGGG
>JAFGED010000226.1 GCA_016931785.1 Anaerolineae bacterium | reverse complement strand
TTCTGCTTGTCCCCGTCGGCCAGGCGACAGGGGCAGGCCCAGTAGCCATATCGCGCCTCGTTGATCAGCAGCCCTTCCACCAGCCCTCTGGTGAAATCGACATCGGGGTTCAGGTGGTAGCCGGACGCCTCGGCTTCCCGGTCCAGGCGCTCGTACAGCACGTCCACCTTTTTCTGGGAGATATCAATTTCCCCGCTCATGCCCCACCCCCTTTAACCCGCGTCTCCTACGTGGATGATCCCCACTGGACATCCCTCAGCGGCGGTCGTGACGCAGTCCTCCAGGTCGACAGGCACCTCGCCCACGGCGGAATCGCCGCCCACCTGGTAGGCCAGGACGACCTGACTCAGACCGGCGTCCGACCCCTCCTCAAACACTTCGGGGCAGTCAGCCCAACACGCACCGCAAAGGATGCACTCGTCCCGGTCGATAGTCACCTTGATCTTGTCACTCATGTCGTTCTCCCGAAATTGCTCATCCTAATCCTCCCGGATCTCGCCGATGACCTCGATCTCTTTCCACGCGACCCACGAAGGACTTGCCAGGGTAATGATGCGGACGATCTGAATCCTCTCCAGAGGAGCAGCAGGGACAAAGTCCAAGACCTGGTTCTCCTCCGTGTAACCGCGAAACTCGTGCAGCAGGCGTAGGTCCTCGCCCGGCCCGCCGCCCCACACCTGGTGCACCGTCTCGCCGGCGGGCCATTGGCTCACCACCAGACGCACTTGCCTCACCGTTGCCGGCGCGCCCAGGTCGATCTGTATCCACTGCGGGGCATGATTCCCCGCACCCCATTGGGTCGGCTGCCCATCCACGGCTCGTTCGGGCGGCTCCTCAGGCAGAAAGCGCGAGGCGATCACCGGTTTGCCAAAGGCCAGGTTGCTTCTTGGGAGCGGCCCGGGGTTGCAGAGATCGGGCTGCTCCACTGGAGACAATGCCTCCATCATCAGCCCCTCGCCGTCCAGAAAACCCCATGTGGCATCGCCGATGGCCTCCGGGGCGCGGTATAGGCCCCAGTACAACCAGCCGTCGAAACCATACTCACAGGATTCGGCGACCCACTCCTGGATGGCGCGCGCTGCCGATTCCTCGGAAGGATACCGATCGATGAACGCCCCGACTTCGCCCAGGACGATGGGCTTGGTATCAAAGCCGATCATGCCATAGTTTTCGGCGTTTTCCTGCAGGGATCTGTCTCCCGGATAGGCATGGAAATCGAAAAAGTCCAACGCCGCGGTCTCCAACAGCGGAGCCGTCTCCACGTAACGCCAGTCCCCCTCCCGGAACGGGTTGGGATAGTCCGGGGCGAAAAAGCCCATCGTGATCAGCGCGCTGGGGTCGTATGACAGGATCACCTCGCGCACTTGGCCGACGTAATATATCATGGCATCGACTGCCATCTGCTGCTTTTGCGCCGGATCAGAGAGATCGTATGACTCGCCGTTGGCGGTGGTCACCGTGCCCTCGTCAAGTGAGAACGGTGGCTCATTTCGGATGTACCATTGCTCGTTGAGCAGCGACCAGCCCAACACCGCGTCGAAGGGCGCGCCGCGCTCGGCCAGCCCTTGCAGCAGATCGCCCCAGTAGGTGCAAGCCGCCTCCACGCCGGGGCCGGTCAGGTACTGCGAGTTGCGATAGGGAGCGAAGAGCTCGTTCACACCTTCGGCGCTGGCATGAGCGTAACCGCCCAGGTCGGGCAGGTCATTGGAGGTCAACAACAGATACAAGCCGTGCCGCTTGGCCAGGCGCATTGTCTCGACGATGTTATCCAGGTAGGGCGGGTTCAGTCCCGGCCCGTCCAAGTTGCCTATGCACCCGGCCCCTCTGCTGCACGAATCGAGAAAGATGCGCACGGTATTGAACCCGTGCTCACTGAGCGTGGCGAAATCGGCATCCACCCGCTCGGCATCGAACACCCCCACGCCGAAGAAGCGATCCTCCAGACGGCCACCGGGGACGGGCACGATGTAGAAATAGTTGACTCCCCGCGGCACAAAACGCTCCCCTGTCCTCCGATCGTAGAACTCGGCCCTGCCATCCACCTGCCGTACCTGGATAGGGTGCACCGGGATCGCTGTGGGCGGCGGTTCCGTCGCCGCCGGTATGGCAGTGGGTGGCGGCGTAACGCCAGACGTAGCCGCCACCCGGGTCGTCACGCCGGTCACTAACGCCGTCGGCGTAGGCGGCGGGCAACAGGCAGAGATAGAGATCAGGATCGTCGCTGTAGCCAGCACAGTCTGTAATCTGATAGTTGTCATTCTCATCGGTATGTCGTGTTGAGAGCGTGCACTTACCCGATCTTGTGCACGAACTGCTTGACGTGATAATCCCACTCGCGGGTCTCCAGGTCCACCGTGGTTTGCTTCTCGCCCCCGCTGGCCGTGATGCGGACGAACCCGCCCCCGCCCTCGAAGTAAGTGCAGCATGGCCCCTGTTCTTCCGCTTTCAGGCCAAGCCCACCCTCACCGAAGTAGGCCACCGCCGTCTTGATGGCTTCTTCAGGACTCTGTTTGGTCTCGACACTATAAGCTGTCATCTTCCACCTCCGTTGTCATTCAATCAGTGTGTTAAGGTCAAAAGTCTCATCGGGAAGTCTGGCCGCCACTTCCTCATAAGTCGGCCGCGCCCTGACCAGCGCCTGCATCGGCTTGCGCTCCTCGTCAGGGCGGCCGGCTGCCAAAACGCCCGCCAGCTTGTTCCCAGCGAAGTAGTAACAGGCAAAGCTGCCGCTCTCAAGCGACCCCCTGAGCACCGTCTGATCCCAGCTCGTCAGGTCGCCCCACACCTCGAAGCTGAGGTCGAAGAGATCGGAGAAAAAGTAGGGCAGCGCCGTGTAAGGTTTCTCCTCGCCCGCCATGTTCCCCCCGACCCTCAACCCCTGCCGCCGTGCCACGTCCCAGTGCTCGACCCGCAGCCGCTTGCCGAACGTGGGATCGGGCCAGGCGGCGACATCACCCGCAGCATAGATGTCTGGATCGCTGGTGCGCAGGTGCGCATTCACCACCACACCGCCGTTCTCTGCCATCTCCAATCCAGCGCTCCGGGCCAGCTCTGTGTCGAGCCGGATGCCCACGCCCATCACGACCAGGTCGATTTCCAGAACATGGGATTCGTGGTCGCATATGACCGCCCGCTCGACGCTCTCACGCCCCTTCAGGCACTTCAGGGTAGCACCAGAGAGGATACGCACCCCGTTTGCCTGGTACTTGGCGTGGAGCCAGGCACTCAGGTCCTCCGGCACAATTGGTTCCAACAGGCGTGACTCGAGAAAGACCATGGTCACGCCCAGACCGAGCTGGGTCAGCGAGGCCGCCGCTTCGGAGCCGATGAAGCTCCCCCCCACGACCAGGGCTCTCTTGCCCTTTTTGGCGACCTTATGGATGGCATCGGCGTCCTCGATGGTCCTCAGCGTGAACACGCCCGGCAGGTCGTTGCCGGAAATCGGCAGCCGCCAGGCGCGACCGCCCGTCGCCAGCAGCAGCTTCTCGTACCCCATCGTCCGTCCGTCGTCGAGCGTCACGCTGCGCGCGGCGGGGTCTATCCCGTTCGCACGCACGCCGCTGACGACCTGGATGCCATTCTCGGCGTAATAGGCCTCTTCCCTGAGGTAGACCTTGTCCAGCCCCTCTTCTCCTCTCAAGTAACCCTTGGAGAGCGGAGGTCGCTGGTAGGGCGCGTGGGGCTCGGCAGCTACTAGGGCAATGCTTCCCCCGGTATCCACCTTGCGAATGCCATCACAGGCCCGCTGGCCGGCAAGTCCGCCACCAATGATCACGTACTTGTAGGTTTCCATTCACATCTTCCTCGGTTTCAGGCGAGGCGCTTTGCACCGTCACCCCTCATCGGTTCTATCCGCCTTGCTCAGCCAAGTAGAGCTGACTCGTCTTGGCCGCCATGATAAAATCATTCTGATGCAGTCCCCCGATCTTGTGTGTCCACCAGGTGACTGTCACCCGGCCCCAGGTCAACTCGATCACCGGGTGGTGCCCCTCTTCCTCGGCTACCTCGCCTACTGCGTTCGTAAAGGCCAGTGCCCGGGCAAAGTCGCGGAATTTGAGCTCTCCAACCGCTTGCCCCCGTTCCGCCCCATCAGGTTCCACCCAGGCACCTAGGGCATCAGTCCCGCAATCTCCTCGTCGGTGAGTGGCGGATCGTCACCACGACAGGCGGTGCACTTCAATTGCACCAGCCTATTCATTGCTGACCTCCCTGCGCTCCAGTTGCTCGACGACAGAGCGGTATTTCTCGTGAATCATCCCGCGGTCGAATTCCCACATCGCCTGAAGCATCGCGTCCTGCTCCGACCGATCCAAGTACTTTATCGCAGCGGGGAAGAAAACCTTGTCCTCCTTTGCAATGTGGCCGGGATAGAGACTGACCAGGGCGGCGATCTTGTCCAGGATGATCGCCAAGGCGGCTATATCCCCCCGGCGATATCGCTCGTTGGCCCCGACCAGCTCACCAACCGTGCTTCTGGCATACACGTGTTCGTCAACCAACTCCTGCATGGTGCGACGATCCTCTTCCGAAAGGTCTTTTATCGCCAGGTCCTTGAAGAGAATCCCCTCTTCCTTTCCGTGATGCGTCCTATCGGCGTAGGTACGGATAAAATCCACCGCCCGGTCTATAAAGACAGGATCGATCTCGCCGCACCTCACCGCCTCTCCCGAACGCTCCTCCAGCAACCCGATCATCCTCTCGATCAAGCGGTGCTCGACCATCAACGGGCCTATTGGCATCATCCCTCTAAACCTCCTCGAGGGTTAGCAGCCCCTCGCAGTCCTTGTCGCCTCACAAGGCGTATGCCTACGGCGCCTCGCCGCCTGCGACTGCGCCGACTTTGAAAGCGCGTCTCATTCCCCGGCGACGTTTGCGGGCATCAATGGATCGGTGGATTCGCCGTCTCCAGCGACGCCCTTTTGTCCCAGATCCGGCACACTTCCAGAGACGCCAAACTGGACTCTCTGAACGAGCCCATCCTCGGCAATAGCTACCGTCGTAGGCCAGCAGTTGACGCCAAACAGCCCGCTAATCCGCCGGTCAGGGTCCGGTACAAACGCGAAGGGAAGGTCCATCTTTTCGAACGCCGCACGTGCGTGCTTGGGATTCTCCCCGTCGTTGATCGCCAGGATGACGAGTCCCTGATTGGCGAATTGGTCGTGCACCTTCTGAAGCTGGCGCAGCTCCGCCAGGCTAGGCTCGGACCACGACGTCCAAAAGGTGAGTATCACCGGCTGCCCGCGCAGCGTCCGCAAGGCGACCTGCCGGCCCTCGAGATACTCGAACAGGAAATCGGGGACTGGCTCGCCCGTGCGTACCTTCAGACCCAGTCGGCGGAAATGCGGTGGCCCGCTCGCTACCAGGTGCTCATCGAACGCCTGGCGGTACACGTCCGCGTTGGCCTGCCCGATGTGCTTCCACGCCATCTTGCCCTCTGCATTCACGAGAAATGTAGCCGGCAGTTCCTGTATCCCGAACACCTTGGCCCATTCCGCTTCAAAGTCCTCCGCCCAGGCGATGTGGACGCCGCGCTTGGCGTCTTTTGGATCAGGCGCCGCCAGCTTTTGCTCCAGCTTGCCCGGGGCCACGACGGCAACCGTCAATGCCATGCGGTCCTGGTGGCCGCGCGTCGCCAGGGCTTCTCGCAGCACCGGCACGCTCTTTTCGGGGTCGGAGCCGGCAAAGTGCACGATCAGGTTCGCACCGGTTGCCCCGGCCGTCGTCTCCCGGTTCCCCAGGTCGAGATGGGCCACGAGCGCACCATCCGACGCCCACACGCCAAGCGGCAGCCGAAGACGCCCACCCGGCGGCAGAACTGG
>JAFGED010000225.1 GCA_016931785.1 Anaerolineae bacterium | reverse complement strand
TGGAGAGCGGCGAAGCCGCTCTCCAAACCCCTGCCCCCTCTCTTTTCACACGCGAAAGGCAACTGCGAAGCAAGGCTGAGTAGTTACCGTCCAGCACCAATTCGAGGGGGTGTATTGGGCGCGCCACGAGGCGTGGGATCGGGTCAGGTCGGCGTTGGAGGGCAGCTCATTCTACAAGCTGCCCAAGGTGCTGCAGTGGTTCACGGGCAACATCGGGTTTCACCACGTCCACCACATCCGCCCGCGCATCCCCAACTACAACCTGCAGCGAGCGCACGAAGAGGTCCCCGTCTTCCAGAAGGTCAAGCCGATCACCCTCCGCAAGAGCCTCAAATCGCTGCGGATGAATGTGTGGGATGAGGCGCAGCAAAAGCTGGCCAGCTTTCGATCGCTGAGGACGCGGCCGCGAGCAAGCGCCGCCTAGCGCAATCCTGCGTGATAGCGCTTTGGCGCAATCACGCAGCGTCTGGATCCGTTTCTGCTCCAAACTCGCCCAGGGTCTCGTCGTATTCGTATCCCAGGTCCTTGTAATGCCGAGCGCGGACCTCTTGATCGGCCTTGAGGATGCCTTCGGCAAAGGCTACCACCTGCTCCGCCCGCCCCCTGGGGATCACGAGCACGCCGTCGTCATCGCCACAGACAATGTCGCCGGGGTGCACCACGACGCCCGCGCACTCGACTGGCACGTTCACTCCGCCGCTCTCTATCCTGCCATACACGTGGTTGAACGTGCGCGCGGTGCACCAGATATCGAGACGCTCCAGGTTGCACTCGTAGGAATCGCGGCAGCCGCCGTCGATGACGACGCCCACCACGCCATTCTTTGCGGCGTTCATCCCACACTCTGAACCCCAAATGCCGCCCGGATAGCCGTCCATGTCGATGACGACGACCTTGTCCTTTCCCTGGCCGTCCATCAACCCTCCAAGAAAGGCGTACGTCTCCTGGCACCACGCGCCAAGCTCTTTCTGGTATTCCTCGTACGTGCCGCACACCTTGACGGCCTTTTGCGTGGGGATCAACTTGACCGTGTAGGCAAATCCCGCCATACGGATGCCGGGGCGCAGGGGGCGCATCCGGGATGACATCGTCCCCGTATTCACCAATCCAATGGCATCCATCCCGTCAGAGAGATCGGCCAGCCGACAAGCACGTACTCTCCGGATGAGTTCCTGGTCTGTCACAATGCAGCCTCCTCTTCAGTACCTGTTATCTTTGCAGTCGCATCCTGGATCTCGGTCCGCAAGACCGCCGTCTTTGCCAGCGTGGCCTCGGGATAGTCTTGGGGCTCGCCGCCATAGTGCCGCATGATGATATCCAGCGCCCTGCGCTTTTCCTCCACCTCTTCGACAAAGGACGCCTCACCAAAACCGATCACACTGCGGTATTTGATGCCCCACTTGCAGGCGCACTCGGCCTTTACGATCTCCTGATCGACGTCGAACTCAACGCAGACGGCGTTGTTCCTCCGCAGGGCGTCCACTTTCCGGCCCGTGACGGAAGAGTGAAAATACAGCACGCCGTCCTCGTAGCCAAAGCACACGGGCACGACGTATGGCTGGCCGCCATCGCACAAGCCAATCCGGCAGACGGCCGCCTGTCGGATGATGGACTCGAGCACCCCTCTATCCGTCGTCACGCCACTCATGACTCACCGTCTTGGGAACCTCCTGCCGCCCGCCGTAGCAGCAGCCCCGCCCAGGACGAGCGCCAGCGCGCCGATGAGGAGCCAGGGGCGGCCCGGGGGGATATCTGAAGTCGGCAAGGGAACGATCGTGGGTGTGGGAAGAGATGTGGGAGTAGGCGCGGAGGTAGGAGAGGGAGTAGAGGTCGGCGTTGGCGTCGACGTCGGTGTAGGGGTAGGCGTGCTGGTCGGGATGATAATGGGGGTAGGCGTCGGTGTGGAGGTCGGCGTGGGAATGTCCTCCAAGTCGGATGGCGTCGGCGAGGCCGGCAGCGGAGCCGTGATGGCACTCACGGGCGCGTTTTCGACCAACATCACCGGCGCGCCGCCTATAGCGCAATCCGGCGTTCCCTGCGCGCATCTGGCGCCGGACAAGGTAACGTCGTAATAGCCGCGCTCTGGATGGATCGTGCGGACCGAGCCATACACGTCTACCAGCAGCGCCTCCGTCGTCCGAGAGGCGATCATCACCCTTTGAGCAGATGGCGAACGCGTCCACAGAACCAGCGTCGTCTTATCGCCACGGTCTACCGTCACCTGCGAGATCGTGTCGCGGCGGCTCCAGGTGCCGCCGCGGAAACCGGCCAGGTAGACCGCCGCAAACCTGTAGGCGGTGAACGCAGAGCGGCGGCCGCCATCCGCCCGCACCAATCCAAAGGGCTCGGGATCGGCGGCGCTGTCGGTCGCCGTATCGGCCATCTTGTAGACGCCGATGCGCTGCGCGCCCGCGGCGATCTCCAGGGCAAAGGCCTGGAACATAAAAAAAGCCTGCTCGTCCTCCGAGACGCGGGAGAGGTAAGCGTTCGTCTCCGCGATCCAGATGGGCTTGGAGATACCCCTCTCGCGCATCTGCTGATAGTAGAGAGAGGTTATCTCGTAAATCTTTTCCGGCTCGTGGTAAAGATGAAGCGTCGCCACGTCAAAATAGAAATTGTTCGCCCGGGCTCCCGGGTCGGCAACGAGCAGATCGAGAAACTGCCCAAACCACAGATCGTTGTGCCAGTGCGACAGGCCCGCCATGTGGATCACCGCATTGGGGTTGGCCTGCTTGGCGACGAGGTAGGCGACGCGCAGTAGCTGGATAAAGTCCTCGGTGGAACCGCCCCACGTGGCATCGGGGGAATCGGGAAAGATCTCGGGCTCGTTCCAAATCGTCCAGTGATCGATGCGGCCGGCGTAGCGCGTGGTGATGGAGCGCACGAAATTGGCCCAGTGGTTGTTGGGATCGTCGATGGGGAGATAAAGTCCCTGCGGGACACCGCCTCCCCGCTCACTATCGGTGGCCCAGCCGGGCGTGGTGATCAGCAACCCGACGACTTGGCGGCCCAGGGCGATCTCGTTGTCCAGCACATCGTCGGAGATGGGGGAGACGATCCATTCGTCAGGGCTGCCCGGCTGGATTCTGGCCCACTCGAACGTGATGCGCGTCCACCCAGCGCCCAACTCTGTGGCGGCGTCCGGGTTGGCGTACGTCTCGACAGCGCCGAAGCGATAGTCGGGGATAGCCCTGGCGCTGACCACCGCCTGCGGGCTGAGGTCGAGCAGGATGAACGCTGCCAACACGGCGGCCAAAACCAGACGGGGCAGCGGGATTCGTCGTGATCTAGGTCTGTGTGCCATCATGTAAACAGGGCCGATTATGCCACCAACGGGCCAGTTTGTCCAGCGCAGAACTGGAAAGAAAAAAGCCTCCCGCCAAAGCGAGAGGCTTTTCGACGTCAAACGAGCTGTGTTCGACCTAGTACATCCCGCCGCCTGGAGGTCCCGCCGGGGCAGGAGGCTCGGGCTCAGGAATGTCGGTCACCAGCGCTTCAGTAGAGAGAACCATCGCCGCGATGGAGGCCGCGTTAGAGAGCGCGCCCTTGGTCACCTTGGCCGGATCGGGGGTGAGCACGATCATGTCCACGAACTCGTCCTGCATCACGTTGTAGCCGATGTTGGTGTCCTTCTTCTCCTTCTGGATGCGTCGCACGCTGTCGAGGATCACTGCCCCGTCCTTGCCCGCGTTCTCAGCGATCTTGCGCATGGGCATCTCCAGCGCCGCCCGCAGAATGGTGACTCCGGTCTGCTCATCGGGATATTCCATCTTGACCTTGTCCAGCGCCGAGATGGCATTGATCAACGCCACGCCGCCGCCGGGCACGATGCCCTCTTCGACGGCCGCGCGGGTGGCCGAGAGCGCGTCCTCGACGCGGTGCTTCTTTTCCTTCAACTCGGTCTCGGTCGCCGCACCCACCCGGATGATGGCCACGCCGCCGGCCAGCTTGGCCAGCCGCTCCTGCAGCTTCTCGCGGTCGTAATCGGAGGTTGATTTTTCGATCTCGACCTTGATCTGCTCCATGCGGCCCTGAATTTCCGTATCCTTGCCGTGACCGCCGACGACGGTCGTGTCGTCCTTGGTAGAGACGACCTTATCGGCACGCCCTAGATCGTCGATGGTGACGCTATCCAGCTTGCGCCCCTCTTCCTCGGTGATGACGCTGCCGCCGGTGAGCGTGGCAATATCTCGCAACATGGCCTTACGGCGATCGCCAAACCCGGGCGCCTTTATTGCCAGGCAGTTGAGCATGCCGCGCAGCTTGTTGAGCACCATCGTCGCCAGCGCCTCGCCGTCGATATCCTCGGCGATGACGACCAGCTCGCGCGCGCCCTTCTGCACCAGCTTCTCCAAAATCGGCACCAGGTCCTGCGCGGCAGAGATCTTTTTGTCGTGAATCAGGATGTAGGGGTTCTCGATGACCGCTTCCATCGATTCGGGGTTGCTGATGAAGTAAGGGGAAATGTAACCACGGTCAAACTGCATACCCTCGACGTACTCGGTCTCGAACTCGAGCCCCTTGCTCTCCTCGACGGTGATGACGCCGTCCTTGCCGACCCTGTCCATCACCTCGGCGATCAGCTCGCCGATCTCGCGATCCTGCGCAGAGTTGGCCGCCACGTTGGCGATCTCCTCTTTGGTGGTCAGCTCAACCGCCTGCTCGGCGATAGCTTCGACCACGGCCTCGGCGCCAGCCAGGATGCCGCGCTTGAGCAACATCGCGTTGGCGCCGGCAGCCACGTTCTTCATGCCCTCGGTGATGATCGTGTGAGCCAGCAGCGTGGCTGTGGTCGTACCATCGCCGGCAATGTCGTTGGTCTTGGTCGCCGCCTCTTTCAACAGCTGCGCCCCCATGTTCTCAAAGGGGTCCTCCAACTCGATCTCCTTGGCCACCGTCACGCCGTCGTGGGTGATGGTGGGCGCGCCCCACTTCTTATCGAGCGCCACGTTACGCCCCTTGGGCCCCAGCGTGGTGACGACGGCGGTCGCCAAAACATCGATGCCGTTCTTGAGCGAACGACGAGCTTCCTCGCTAAAGACTAATTGCTTTGCCATATCACTTCCTCCCTGTCGAAATCAAAGTGTCTTAATTATTTCAGTACAGCCAGGATGTCGCTTTCCCTCATGAAGAGGATCTCTTTGCCATCCTCAGTCTTGAACG
>JAFGED010000224.1 GCA_016931785.1 Anaerolineae bacterium | reverse complement strand
TCGGGCGCTTTGCGCCCGACCACACCCCCAGAAATTCCTTTCTGTGGCGTTGCAGTATGCCACATCGAAGATGCGGGTAATCACCAGACCCTTCGCAACTTCATCCCCGCTGGTGTGTTCTATTACGTAACAAGAAGCACCTACAGGAGTGTGCAATGGGCCGCATTAAAGTGATTCTCAACCCAATCGCCGGACGTGGATACGGGGCAAGAGCCGAGCCCGAAATACGCCAACTGCTGGAAACTGAGGGGGCAGACTTTGACCTCGTGCTCACAGAGGGGTTCTGGCATGCGGCCCGGTTGGCCGAGCAAGCGGTCAAGGATGGATTCGAGATCGTCGTCGCCGCCGGGGGCGACGGCACAGTCCACGAGGTCGTCAATGGGCTGATGGCGGCCGCCGATGAAATCGGCACCGACATCGCCGGTACGCTGAGCACCATCGCCGTAGGCTCTGGCAGCGACTTTGCCTGCAACGTCGGCATGCCCGCCGACCTGCCGGGGGCCTGTCACAGGCTGGTTCACGGCAAGACACGCATCGTAGACGTCGGCCGCGTCGCCGTAGATGATCGGCCGCCCAAATATTTTGACAACACCATCAACGTCGGCTTTGGCGGCACAGTGACGGCCGAAGCGCGCAAGGTCAAGTGGGTGCGCGGGATGGCGTTATACCTACCCGTCGTGCTGAAAACGATCTTGCTGGCCCGCTCCCCGCGGATGGTCATCGAATACGACGACCAGAGAATCGAGATGCCGACATTGATGGTCTGCGTGGGCAATGGCGCTCGTGAGGGCGGCGGCTTTTTCTGCACGCCCGACGCCCAACTCGACGATGGTCTCCTCGACCTGTGCATCGCAGAGAGCGTGGGCAAACTGACACAGCTAGGCCTCGTCCCCCACTTTATGGACGGCAGCCACGTAGATCACAAAGCCGTCACGATGGCGCGCACCCGGCGCGCTGTGATCACCTCACCCGACAATTTGATCGCGCACGTCGACGGCGAGATGCTCTGCACCGAGGCTCACCGGCTGGAATTCGAGATCCTGCCCCAGCGACTGCGGGTGATGTGCTAGAGATGCCAACCGCACTGGAGCTGCTCCTGGCCGGCCTGTGGGGATATCTGGTGGGGGCCGTGCCCACGGGCGTAGTCGTATCCAAGCTAGCGCGGGGAAAGGATGTGCGACAGCACGGCAGCGGTCACACCGGCGGGACGAACGTCGCCCGCGTGGCCGGCGCATGGGCCGGTGTGCTGACCGCCGTGATCGACGGGCTCTTGGGTCTCGCCGCCGTCCTCGGCGCCAACTCGGTGTTTAACAGCCCCTGGGCAGGCACGGCGGCAGGCACGCTGGCCGTGATCGGCCACGATTGGTCGGTCTTGATCCACTTCGGCGGAGGCATCGGACTGGCCAAGCTGGTGGGCGCGCTGGTCGGGCTCGATCCGCTGCGCGCGCTGGCGGCGCTGACCGCCGTGACGCTCCTCTGGCTGCTTCTCACGCGACTATTGCACTTCCATCGCGCCCGCTCGACGATCCTGGTGATGGCCCTGGCCGGGCCGCTGCTCTGGCTGATGGGGGCCTCACCGCCCACCGTCCTGCTCGGCGCGCTGGGTGGCCTGGTGGTCATCCTCAAGACGATCCCCGATTGGAACAGAAAGTACGCATAAGAAGCGGCCCTGCCACCCACAGGTGACAGGGCCGTGATGCCTTGGACACAGGCTGTTCAATCACTCAAAGGGCGTTCGCCGCCCTACCCTCACCGGATCAGTATCCTGACCTACGTCGCACACGCGTCAGGCGCGCATTTTCGCTGCGCACGGGCACATAAGCCTGACGGCTACGAACGATCTGCAGCGTTTTGGAGAGCTTTCGCAAACGCTTCTGAAGTAGATTGGCGTCTTTTTCCATCGTCTCAGTCCTCCCTCCATGAGGCTGTCACACCGACACTTTTGCACGACCGGGATTCACACGACATTATGGTACCACGCGAGTATTACGAATCAAATTACGGGCCGATTATTCACAGGACCCGCATTATTTTCCTAACCGTATCTACTCAGGCTGTTCGCCCGAGTAGTGGCCCTCGCTCGAAAAAGGGAGAGATGGGGGGTTCGAGGGCGGCTTCGCCGCCCTCGAACCCCCCACCCATCCTCCTCTTTTTGTCGCGAAGGGCAACTGCGCAGCAGGGCTGAGTAGTTACTCGAGCGCAAACCTTCGCAAGGTTGCCTGACGATGCAAACAATCTCTAGGTCGCAGACGGCCCCTCAAGCGGGCGCAGCGCCGCCTCGATCTCACTGAGCAGATCGCCTATGGAGAAAGGCTTGGGGAGGAAAGCGGACGCCCCCAGGGTGACGAGGCGCTTCCGCTCCCGCTCCGTATCGGCCACGTGGGCCGAGATGGCGATGATGGGAATCGTCTGTGTGACCGCGTCTCGCTTCAGATGGGTCAACGCCTCGAATCCATCCATCCCCGGCAGGCGTAGATCCAGCAAGATCAAATCGGGGCGATGGCGGCGCGTCATCGTCAGCGCCTCGTAGCCATCGGCGGCCACGAGTGGCGTGAAGCCGATCTGGCGCATCGCCGCCTCGAG
Organism: Anaerolineae bacterium; assembly: GCA_016931785.1. Classification (GTDB taxonomy): domain Bacteria; phylum Chloroflexota; class Anaerolineae; order B4-G1; family B4-G1; genus JAFGED01. The sequence goes on along the minus strand of JAFGED010000224.1, from coordinate 2,581 downwards.
GAAACCGACCGTGTCCGGATCGTCCTCGACAATCAACACGCGCCCCTGCCAGGTCAGAGCCTGCTCCACACTATGCAGCAAATCGTCCCGCGCCACAGGCTTGGTCAGGTAGCCAACTGCGCCCAGGTCCCAAGCGGTGCCGTCGTCGGGCACGATGGACTGCACGACGATGGGGATATCGGACGTAGTCTCGCTCTTCTTCAAGGAGCGAAGCAAGTCCAACCCCCCTAAATCGGGCAGGATCAAGTCCAGCAGAACGAGATCGGGGCGGTTCTCCTCGATCCACTCACTTGCAGCACGCCCGCGTCCCATGACGACGACCCTGTATCCACTGCCCTCCAGTTGGCGCTTGGTCACGTCGGCGGCGTCCCGGTCGTCGTCCACGATCAAGATCGTCCGCACGTGGGCCGTCAGGTGCGATACGGAGGGCCGGCGAGCCTCCGCCGCCGAGACGGGAATGGGCAGGATGAAGGTGAAGGTGCTGCCTTGATCTGGCTCGCTCTCGACCCAGATTCGCCCGCCGTGCATCTCGACAAACATCTTGACGATCGAAAGCCCAAGGCCCGTGCCCCGGGTTTCCTGAACCAAAGGATGATCGGCCCGGTAGAACCGCTCGAAAAGGTGCGCCATATCCTCAGGCGCAATGCCGATGCCTGTATCCCGCACGTCGACGCGCACGGCTCTTTCGACGAGGTAGACCTTCACATCGATCTCGCCGCCGTCAGGCGTGTAGCGGATCGCGTTGCCGATCAAATTGGTGAGCACCTGGTTGAGCCGGTCGCGATCCCCCATGACGTCGGGAAGACCCGCGGCCACCTCATAGTTGAGGCGTAGATGCTTGTCCTCCGCCGAGCCTGCCAGCACGTTGACCACGTCCGCGACTACCTCGCCGACCTGCAGAGAACGCGGCTCGAAGCGGATGCGTCCCGTCTCCATCCGCGAGATATCCAGGAGATCGTTGATCAAGGCGGTCAAGCGATCCGTGTTGCTCTTGATCGTGGTCAGAAAACGCTTCTGCTCGTCGTTGATGGGGCCGGCTGCGCCAGCGTGGAGCAGGTCCGTGTACCCCTTGATGGCCGTCATCGGCGTGCGGAGCTCGTGCGAGACGGTGGAGACGAACTCGCTCTTGGCCCGATCCGCCTCCACCTCCTTGGTGACGTCACGAAAGATGGTCACCACCCCCATAAAGTCGCCCCGCAGCGAAAGGACAGGGGATAGAAGCGCGTGGATGACGCGGTTATCGGCCTCCAGGTTGATCTTGTAACTCTTGGCCGCCTCCGGAACAGACGTGTTCAACAGCGTCTCCATAGCGGCGCCCGCTTCCTCTTCGCCCTGGGAACCAAAGGCGGCAAACAGGCTGTCGAAATCCCGACTGAGCAACTCTTTCTCCGACACACCCAGAATGCGCTCCGCCGCCGGGTTGACCAGGATGATATTGCCCTCCATGTCATTCACGACGACACCGTCGGCAATAGACGTCAGGATAGCCTCACGCTCGGTGGCCTGCTCCTGCTGCTGGCGGAACATCTGCCCCAGCTCTTGGGCCTGCTGGCTGATCAGGCGATAGACCTCGGCATTGCCGATAGCCGTGGCCACCTGGCTGAGAAAGTTACGGAACAACTGCTCGTGGCCGACGTCGTAGGTCCCCTCCTTTGAACTGGCCAACACCATCAAGCCCCGGAACTGCCCGTTAGCGATCAATGGGCCCACCAGCATAGCAGCCACACCCGAGTCGGCCAGGTCACGTACCCACGCCTCTGCATCCTCTTCCAGATTGCCCATGCTCACCAGGGGATCGTCACGCCCCATCTGCCACGTCGAGGGAAGCACGTCCACAGGGATAGACCGATCGTGCCAATTGACACGCCTGCTGGGGACGACATTCTCCCCGACATCGTCGGTGAGATAGACCGCTCCCTTATCCGAGCCGCTCGTCGCCACGATCTCGACCAAAGCCTTTTGTAGCACGCGCGGCAAATCCAGGCTCGAGTTCAACTCGCGCGCGATATCATACAGGGCCTCTAGCTGCACCTTCTCGATTGCCAGCCGGTCAGCCTCGCCCGCGGTATATTCGGCCAAGGCCCGGGCCAGGGCACCGATGCGCTGGTCGACAAAAACCCGGTCTGCCTTCGCCGGCAGCAAATCTCTGACGGCCTGAAAGAGACCGTTTGAGATGGCAAGCATCTCGGAAAGCGAGGGGTCGCGAGCGTCCTTCTCCTGAGCGCTCCACTCCCGCAGCGCCTCAACGTCGCCCGACGCCAGGACCTCGATGAGAGGACGCCAGAAGACAAGTCGCTCTGAACCGGAATACGCAGCGTATGAAAGGGGGTTCGCGGTCGCCTCCAGCCACCGCGCCTCAATCTCCCCACTATGCTCTTTTAGCCACGAACGCAAGTCCCAACCCATCCTCATCACCTGTCAGTCTATTGTAATCCGAGTGCGAACACACCGGGTTACAGCTTTGTTACGATTAAGTGACGTGGCCAATACTAGGTAAGCGTTCAAAAACAACTCGACTGTTTTCTCCAATCATCCGGGGCGATTCCGCCCGAAAATTACAAACTTGTTTTTGAACGCGGCC
>JAFGED010000223.1 GCA_016931785.1 Anaerolineae bacterium | reverse complement strand
GGTGCTGGCGCTGCTGGCCAAGGCCGGCGGCGGCATCTACACCAAGACCGCCGACATCGCCGCCGACCTGGTGGGCAAGGTCGAGGTGGGCATCCCCGAGGACGACCCGCGCAACCCTGCCGTCATCGCCGATAACGTGGGCGATAACGTGGGCGACGTCGCCGGAATGGGCGCCGATATTTTCGATAGCTACGTCGCCAGCGCCGTGGCGGTGATGCTGCTGGGCGTGGGCCTGGCTGGGAGCGAGACGCCGGCCCAGTACGTCGTCCTGCCGCTGATTCTGTGCACGATGGGCATCGTCGCCTCCCTGATCGGCCTGCAGCTCGTCCGCGTGGGCAAGGATGGCAAGCCCGGCCGGGCGCTCAACAGCGGCACGGTCATCACCTGCATCATTTTTGGCGTATTGGCTGTCGCGGTGATCTTGCTCGGCGGTTACAACATCGGCGTGCTGTGGGCCACCCTGGCCGGGCTGATCACAGGTGTGGTCATTGGCTTTACGTCCGACTTTTTCACCGGCGACGATAGACCCCCCGTGGTCGAGACGGCCAAGGTGTCCAGTTCCGGTGCGGCGATCACCATCATCACCGGCTTTAGTTACGGCCTGGTCAGCATTGTGCCCTCCATCATCGGCATCGTGGCAGCCACGCTGATCTCCTACTACCTGGCCGAGGCCGCCGGGATCGACGGCGTCTATGGCGTGGGCATCAGCGCCGTGGGCATGCTCTCCGTCAGCGGTATGATCGTCTCCTCCGATGCCTACGGCCCCATCGTGGATAACGCCCGCGGCATCGCCGAGATGGCGGGCATGCCCGAGAACGTGATCGAGACCGCCGACATACTGGACGCCGCCGGCAACACGGCCAAGGCGATCACCAAGGGGTTCGCCATCAGCGCCGCGGCGCTGACCGTGTTGGCCTTGTTCCACGCCTTCGCCAGCGAGATGCAAGACGCCTTTATCGCCTTGGGGAGAACCGAGACCAGTCTAGTGCTCAACCTGCTCGATCCGATGGTCATCGCCGGCATCTTTTTGGGTGCAGCGACGCCGCCGCTCTTTAGCGCGCTGACGATGCTCTCGGTGACGCGCAACGCCTTTGACATGATCGAAGAGGTACGCAGACAGTTCTCGCGCGATCCCGGCATCCTGGCCGGCACGTCCGAGCCTGACTATGAGGCCTGCGTCGGACTGGCAGCCCAGGGCGCGCTCACGTCGCTGATCGGCCCGGCCTTCCTGGCCGTGATCCTGCCGCTCATCATCGGTTTTGTGATGGGCCCCGAGGCCCTGGGAGCTTTTCTGGGTGGCGCTATCTTTACCGGCATCATCTTTGCCCTGCTGATGGCCAACGCGGGCGGCCTGTGGGACAATGCCAAAAAGTACATCGAATCCGGCCATTTCGGCGGCAAGGGTTCTGACTCGCACAAGGCCGGTGTCGTAGGCGATACCGTCGGCGATCCCTTCAAGGATACGGCCGGTCCATCACTCAACACGCTGATCACTGTGATGTCGCTGGTGTCTTCACTGTTTTCACCCGTCATCGCCGCGGTGAGCCTGTTCGGCGGCAAGTAGAGCGGTCGTTTGCGTTAATCTTGCGTTAGAAATCCCATCGCAAGCGGCCAGAACCCTTGCATGGGCCACTGGGTTGCGGTATAATCTGTAACAACGCACACGACGACAGCAAAACCCAGATGAGAGGCTAGTTTAACATGCCTTTGTACGAGTATCAGTGTGACGACTGTGGCTTGCGGTTCGAACGCCGGCAGCCTATAACTGCCGACCCTTTGGAGAAGTGTCCAGAGTGTGGGGGGAACGTGCATCGTCTGATCCACCCCGTGGGCGTCATCTTCAAGGGGAAAGGATTCTACGTGACCGACAATCGCAAGGCCAAGTCGTCCACCGCAGTTCCAAAGAGCAAAAGCGACTCGAATAGCACGACCGAGAAGAGCGAGAAATCTGAAAGCAGCTCCAAGGGTCCAGAGAGCAGCGGCTCCAAGAGCGAATGAATGAGGCAGAACTCGCACACCAACAAACGGGCGCGGCCAAAGTTGACCACGCCCGTTTGCTCTTCTCCCACAGAATCGCTACAGTTGAAATCCCCCGCTAGCGCGCACGACCTTTTGGGTGTAATCGGTCACATAGGTGAGCAGCCTCGATTTTAAAGCGTGCCACTCATTCGTGGCGAGAGCCTGTTTCAGGCTCTCGAGATCATCTGCGACGGCTCCGGCGAGGATATGGGGATAATCGCCGTACAGGGTGTACCAGGCATCCGAGGTTTGGACGCCAAGCTCACTCAACCCCGGCACGAACTCTCGAATAAAGAACTCAAAGTGCTCGTTCTCATAGTCGGGTCGAATGTTCCACGACATAAGAAGCTTGACCATTGTCTATCCCTCGTCGCGCCGTCTGGGTTCCAGGACAATGACCTGGGTCTCCTCTGACAAATCCGACTTGCTGACCCTGAGCGTCTCCTGGGTATCCACCTTCTCCAGCCCCATTTCCTTCAGGAAACCGCTCAAAGTTCCGAGCTTTTGCTCAAGACCGGCGATCTTGTAATACATCGGGACGACGATGCTCGGCTCGAAGAGACTGATGACCTCTGAAGCCCGCGCCGGGGTCAGACTCCCGCCACCTCCCACGGGCACCAGCAAGACGTTCACGGTGCCCAAGCTCTCCACCTGAGATTGCGTGGGCACGTGCCCGATAAGCCCCAAGTGGCCCACTGTCATGCCGCCAAAGTCAAAGGTAAAGATATTGTTCAAGCCACGCGTCGCCCCGCGCTTACTGTCGGCGTGGGTGGCGATGCCGGTGATGAACACGCCGCCGATCTCGTACTCGCCGGGGCCATCGAGAAGCTTGAATGGACCTCGTACACCCGACGCATAGCGACACGATGCGTCGTCGTAACTCACAGTGACGACGTCGGCCCGCGGCTTGGGAAAGGTAAAGCCGACCTCAGGCGGGCAAGGATCGGTCACGACATTTGCCAGCCCGCGCTCGCTCAATCGAAAGCAAGTTTGCCCATACCAGGTGATTTCCATATACAATGCCTTCCTATGACGCTTGGCTTTTTCCTGTGGGGCAATTATACATAGACTACCGGAAAAGCCAAGCGAGGGGATGGGCTTCTGCCTGGAGGCAAACAAACTGTCTTTTGCTCAACTCGCTGTTTTCGCCGTGAGATCGTATCTACTCAGGCTGTTCGCCCGAGTAGTGGCCCTCGCTCAAAAAAGGGAGAGATGGTGGGCGAGGGCGGCTTCCGCCCTCGCCCACCCCATCCCGAATGGCATGCCTATAGCAAAGTAAACTTGCCCCGAAGCTGACATACACCCAGATGGAAAATTTAGCTCGGGTTGTCAACCCGATTTACGGGGTCAGAAGAACACCGGGGTTCATGATGCCAGCGGGGTCAAACGTCCGTTTGAGCGCCTCCAGACCGTGCACACCTACAGATCCCACCTCTTTTTCAAGCCAAGGTGCATGGTCACGGCCTACACCATGATGGTGGGTCAGCGTGCCGCCAGCGGCCAGGATCGCGTCGGTCGTCGTCTGCTTGATCGCCTGCCACTGAGCCTGTTTTGCCAGGTGGTCGGGATCGTTCACCTGACGCCCAAGAAAGGTCGAGCAGATGGAAGCGCCGCACTCTCGGACGTGAGAGATATGCGTCATCACATAGCCCGGGCCACCACCGGAGATGGGAATCGATCCCTTCAGCGCAGTAGCCATAGACTCGTAGAGGTGCATCAGGTTCGACCAGGTAGTGGCGCTCTCCAGCGTATCGATCATCACGCCGTGATCGAGGAGCATATCGCGCAGATAGGGCTGGACGTAGCGATCACGCATCCACGACTGCCCTATCGATTGCCAAAGAGAGCACCCCTGATAATCGCCACATATCTCCAGCGCACGATCCCATTGCCGCGCTACCTGCTTGGCCTTGCCATCGAACCCCAGCAGCATGAGAACGTTACCGGAAGTCCAATCATATCCCTGCACCTTCACATACCGCTGCAAAAGCGCGTCGGCCAGGCCACGCAGGCCACGGGGCTCATAACTTAACACGGCGTAGGACACGGTCTCTGGCGCGTCAGACAGGCGCACGATGGATGGGCACATATCGGCGCTCTGCACCAGTTCACGGCAAGCAGCGAGGCCGTCCTCGAGGCTGCGAAAGAGGACGCCGCGATAGTCCTGCACCACCGGCAGCGGATGGATGCGCATCGTGGCCTCGGTGATGACGCCGTAGGTTCCCTCGGAGCCGATGAGCACGTGCAACAAACTGGGGCCGGCAGCGGTGTCCGGTGCGTCCTTCGTCTCGACGACGCCGGCCGGAGTGACCACCCGCACCGCCTGCGTCATGTCCTCGATCTTGCCGTAACCAACCGAGTTCTGGCCTGCCGCACGGGCGGCGATCCAGCCCCCCAGGGTGGAGAACTCGAAGGATTGGGGAAAGTGCCCCAGCGTAAAGCCCTGTGCGTTGAGCTGCGACTCCACCTCCGGCCCCCTGGCGCCGGCCTGAATGCGCGCCACGCGCGAGATAGGATCCACGCACAGCACGCGACCCAGGCTAGCCAGGTCGAGGGTAAGCACAGGGCGCTCGTCGTCCTCGGGCGGCTCGAGGCTCCCGACGACGGAACTGCCGCCCCCGAAGGGAATGAGGACAATGTCGCGTTCGGCTGCCCAGGCCAGCAGAGAACAGATCTGTCGCTGGTCGACCGGATAGACGACGGCGTCGGGGGGATTGGGGATATGACCGGCTCGGATGCGCATCAGATCGCGATAGGACTTGCCGTAGGCATGGCAGACGCGGACCAGCTTGTCGGTGCGCACCGCCCGCTCGCCCAGGAGCGCGCACAAGGAAGCCAGCACGGGATCGTCCAGACGCGACGGACGCAGCGATATCTCCTCCAGGGAAACGGGAGGTGTCTCGCGCTCGATCGTCTCGTCGGACAAACCAAGCCACTTCTGCAGAGAAGACCAGAGAGCCTTCCGGCCTTCTACAGGATACTCCCGATCAAGCGTGCCCCACCCCCACCAGCGCAGGTTCTGGATGTCCATTTACCTATTACCTAAATGACTCCCCGGTTAACATGAACGGAAAACTACCACCGCTATCTTACCGTTTCGCAAAACGCATGTCAATGGGAATTACGGGCTATTGCCTTCAGCGCGACAATAGTATAACCCGAATCGCATTACGAGGGAAACGGGCGTGCTTCTGTTTGGGGGCTAAAATACCGTCGGTTACCCAGCTCGTCGTTTTCACCGCGAGGTCACTCATTTAGGCCGCGTTCAAAAACAAGTTCGCACTTTTTGGGCGAAATCACCTTGGACAATGGGAGAGAACACCCAAGTTGTTTTTGAACGC
>JAFGED010000025.1 GCA_016931785.1 Anaerolineae bacterium | reverse complement strand
GCCGCCGAAACTGCGGCTCAAAAGTGCCGTTGTTTTGCGAGACGTATCGACAATGCTGTTATACATGTGGACTCTTTAAGCGCCTATCACACTCAATCCAACCGCTTCCGCAGCCGAAACGCAGCCACGGAGTAAAGCACGACACCCAGAACTGCGAGGCTCGCCAGCTGCGGCCACAGATCGACCAGCGCGTAATCCTTGAGCATGATGCCCCGCAAGATGGCAGTGTAGTGCCTGTTGGGCATCACGAGAGAGACCGCCTGGGTCATCCGGGGCATGTACGCCACCGGCAAAACGCGACCGGAGAGGATGATCTCCACAACGCACAGAATATAGGCCCCCATGAGACTTTGGCCCTGCGTCCGGGCGATGGTCGAGATGAGCAGCCCCCACCCCATCTCGACCAGGATGTAATAAGCCGTCAGGACCATCAAAAGCGCCAGCGAGCCCTGAAAAGAAATTTGGAAATAAAAGACGAGCAGCGCCAGCATCCCCACAAAACCAAAGTAAGCCACGACGAACGCCAGCAGCCCCTTGCCGACGATCATCTCAATCGAACGCATGGGCGTCACGAACAAATGCTCCAGCGTACCCGCCTCGCGCTCGCGGGTGATGAGGAGCGCGGGGACGAAAACAGCCAGCAGCACCAATGAATCGGCCAGCTCGTCCGGCAGGTCGAGCGTCTTTTCGCGCAGGTCCTCGTTGAACCAGGCCCGCGAACGGGCGTCCACCCGTTCCAGTTCTCCTATGGCCATCACGCCTCCAGCCGATCCCCGACCTAGCATTTGCCGCACGTACTCGTACGCCGTCTCTTCCAAATAGGCCTGGGCCAGCAGGGCCGTGGTCGTCTCAGTGCCATCCAGCAGAACCTGGGCAGTTGCCCCCCGATCCTCCGCCGTCAGTTTGGCCCCAAAATCCTGCGGGACGAACAGCCCTACCTTAACCTCGCCCGTCTCCAACAACTGCTCCAACTCCGCCTGGCTGCCGACGTGATAGTCGGGATCAAAGTAACGCGAGTTACGCAGCATGCGCACCAGGCCCCGGCTATCGGCGCTGAGGTCCTGATCGCAGACCGCCGTCGGAATGTGCTTGATGCCCTCACCGATAGCCCCCTCGGCCGACACGAGGTTGAAAACCGGAAAGCCCAGGACAAAAATCAAGAGCAGCCTGTAGCGCAGGAACTGGACGCCCTCTTTCCACAGCATGTTCCCGATACGACTCAACATCTCTACCACTCCGTTCAAGACAGTTTCTTTTTGAAACGCCACACGGCCAGGCCGTTCAAAACCAGGCCAAAGGCCAACAAGAAAAGCCCATGGGGCAGCAGGACGCGCGCGCCCACACCCTTCAAAAAGATACCCCGCGCGATCACAACGTAGTGGGTGGCCGGCCAAAGCAGGGCTTGCATCCGCGCGTCGGGCGGCATGGCGTAGAGGGGATGAAACAATCCCGACTCGTTGATGACGGGCAACGTGAGAATAAAGCCGGCGATGACCAGAGCGGCCATCTGGGTGCGGACGAGGCTGGAGATCAACAGGCTGATACCTAGACTGGCCAGCAGGAATAGGCTGGAGAAAAGAATCAAGTCCAGCAAGTGACCCCGAAACGGCACGCCGTAGGCCACCAAGCCGATCCCGACAAACAGCAGCACATCCAACAGCCCGACCAGCAGATAAGGAATCACCTTGCCGACCAACAACTGATGACGCCGGATCGGCGTAGCCATCAGACTCTCAAGTGTGCCTTCCTCCTTTTCCCGCGCCAGGGATAGAGCCGCAGAGATCGTCGGCATGGATAGAGAGAGAGCCATCAGCCCCGGCAGGATGCTGTTAATCGCCTCAAGATTGGGATTGTAGAGCGCCTGCATACGAAACTCGAGCGTCTGCGTTTCGCGGCCTGGCGACAACCCGGCCCGATCTAGCTGCCTTTCCAAGAGCTCCATCGAGTGATTCGCCGAGAGCGCCTTGGCATGACCCAAAACCTGCTCGGCGACGTTGGGCTCGGTGCCGTCGACGACGATCTGGACGGCGGCCTGTTCCCCGCGCAGGATCGCGTTGGCAAATCCCGCCGGAACGATGATCGCTCCGTGGGCGTCGCCCAACCGCACGCGTTCGAGGGCCTCTTCGGGGTCCCGTACCCAGTACGCCAGGTCGAAAAAGTCGTCGCTGGCGAACCTCCGCAGGTAAGCACGGGATTGCGCGCTGCGATCACTATCCGCCACGGCAATCGGGACGCGCGTGACGTCGGCCGAGAGCGTGTAGGACATCAACACGATCAGCAGCACGGCCCCGACGGTGACGGTGGTCAGCAGCCAGGGATCGCGAAGCATGTGGCGGAACTCGTTGCGCATCACCGATAGGATGCTGTTCATCTCGCCTCCTCCACCCCTGGCCAATGGAAGCCAACGTCTCCTTCGAAGCCAGCGCGAAAAACCTCCAGCACCTCCATCCCCTGGATCAGGTGGAACAAGTACTCGTAACGCTCAGAGACGTGCTCCAGTCGATCGATAGCGGCGGTAACCGCGTGGGCCAGTTCGTGCGTCCGTTGGCCGGGCCAGTCGGAGGGCAGCAGCTCGGGCGGCAAACAGGGATCCTCCGTCAGGATCATCTCCATCACTTCGTTCTGCAGGTCCATCGCTGCAAAAAAGACGGCCTCGGCATCGATCTCCCCGCCCGGCCCCAACTGCTCCAGAAACGCCATGAACGCCTCGATGCGGCGGTTGATGTCGCGATAATGCTCCGCCAGCGGCTCCAAGTTCCACACGCTGCGCGCCAGCTCGCCGACACCCGCCAGCCCGGGCATCTGGATGTGGTCGCAGTGCAGGATCGCCGCCATGCCATCGAGGTCCAGTTCCCCAACCAGCGCGGCGACGTCCGCCTCCTGGTCGAAGGGCGAGAGCCACACACTGGACGAGAGCAGGCCAAAGCCCATCTCGACCAGCCGGTCGCGAAAGACATCCCGTTTGACGCGCTGCTCCTCGGGAACGCTAAAGGCGACCACCAGCCACGTGCCATCCCACGCCTGCTGGCCTTCCAGCGCCATGTGCCAATGCACGAGCTTGACGATGAACTGATCGACGATGGCCTGGCCCTTGGGGCCGACCTTGTAGCGCGCGTTGCCCCGACCCCGGCCCACCTTTTCCAGCAGGCCCGTTCGCGCCATGCGGTTGGACGCCGCTCGCACGGCGTCCGGGGACAGGCCAAACTTTTGGGCGATCTCCGCCAACTCAGCGCCGCCGATCTCGCCCCGCTGGGCGACGATGCGCAGAATCAGGTTTTGTGTGTGGGCCATAGATCCACTCCTCACTGTCTATTATATATACGAGCGTTATTTATAACGACCGTTTATATTATAGACCAAAACAGGGCTGCTGTCAAGGGGTATAGTCAATTGTTAAAGTGCCCTGAAAATCAGGCCGTGACCGCCGAGATAAAGACGTCCTCCAGCGTCGGGGCGATCCACGCGACGTTGTTCACGCGGATACCCCCCCCGACCAACAGAGCCCAGACCGGCTGCTTGAACGCCTCGGCATCGGGCACGACGGCGTGGATCTGCGCGCCATAGAGCGCAACCTCGTCGAGTGGAAGCGCCCCTCCCTCCTTGGCTGCCAGCAAGACGCGCATCGCCGCCTCGCTGTCATCACAATCGATCTCTAGCACGTGGCCCCGCATCTGCGTCTGCTTGAGCTGGCCTGGTGTATCGAGCGCCACCAATTCCCCCTGGCTGATAAAGCCAACCCGCTGGCACAGCTCTGCCTCGTCCATATAGTGAGTGGTAACCATCACCGTCACGCCCTTTTTAGCCATTGCATAGATGAGGCCCCAGAACTCGCGGCGGCTGATGGGGTCCACGCCCGCCGTGGGCTCATCGAGAAAGACAACCTGGGGCCGGTGGACGATGGCACACCCCAACGCCAGCCGCTGTTTCCAGCCACCAGAGAGATTGGCCGTAAGCTCGTTCTCACGCCCTTGCAACCCAGCCATCTCGATGATCTCGGCTCGGCGGCGCGCCAGCTCCGACCGCGACAGCCCGTACGCCTGGCCGTAAAAACGGATGTTCTCGTAAGCAGTCAGGTCATTGTAGAGAGTGAAAAGCTGCGACATATAGCCGACGCGGGCGTGCAGCGTCTTGGCCTGCGTGGTGGGATCGTATCCCAGCACCCGCGCACTGCCCTCGGTGATCTTGAGCAGGCCCAGCAGCATGCGGATCGTGGTCGTTTTGCCAGCGCCGTTCGGCCCCAGCCAGCCATAGACCTCACCCTGCCCCACGCAAAAGTTGATCCGGTCAACGGCAGTAAAATCGCCAAAACGCTTGGTCAGGTCGTGCACCTCGATGGCATACTCGCTCATACCGCGTCCCTCGTTTCCTCCATCTGCCGCCCGGCCTGCCGCCCAATGAGAGAGATGAACGCCTCTTCCATGCGCGGCTCGATCTCGCGCATCCCTTCGCAGGTGATCCCTTGCGCAGCCAGCGCATGCTCGATCTGGCTCCGGCGGCCATCGGGATCGTCCACAAAGACGTGGAGCATCGCCCCATAGGTCTGCACCTCTAGCACGCCTTCCAGATCAGGCATCAGCCTCCAGGCAGGCACAAAGTTCGAGGGGATGAACTCGAGCAGGCGGCCCGGCACCATCTTTTTGACCGTCTCTGGCGAGTCGTGGGCCACCAGTTTTCCCTGATACATCAGTCCCACCCAGTTGCAGCGCTCCGCCTCGTCCATGTAGGGGGTGCATACAAAGATCGTCAGCCCCTTCTCCGCGCGCAAATTACCCAACAGGTTCCAGAACTCGCGGCGGCTGACCGGGTCGACGCCCAGCGTGGGCTCATCCAAAAGCACCACCTGAGGTTCGTGAACCAAGCTGCACGCCAGGGCCAATTTTTTCTTCATCCCGCCGGAGAGCTGGCTCCCCAGCCGATTGGTGAAATCGCTCAAACCGGCAAATTCGAGCAGCTCCGGAATGCGCCGACGCTGCTCATCGCGGCTCACACCCTGCACGTCGGCAAAAAAGCGCATGTTCTCCATCACCGTCAAATCGCCGGGCAGGGCAAACTGCTGGGCGATATAGCCCACACGCTCGCGAATTTCGTACGTATCATGCATCGAGTCATAGCCCAGGATGCGGCTCTCACCGGCGGTGCGCTTGAGCAACCCGAGGATGACGCGCGTGGTCGTGGTCTTGCCCGCTCCGTCCGGCCCGATGAGGCCATAGGTCTCTCCACGCCGCACCTGCAGCGTGACGCCATTCACGGCGTCTACCACGCCACTCCTTGTCCTGAATTGCTTGACCAAATCCTTGGCGAAAATCGTCACTTGATCATTCATCTCTATTCAGTCCAACCGCTTTCTAAACGTCAGCGACGCCAATACGATCACCACGACCGCATAGATCGCCAGGATAACCACATCGCGCCACATGAAGGAAAGCCCAATCCCCTTGGTAATGATCCCCCGCGCGATGCGGATAAAGTACGTCACCGGGAGCAAGTTGCCGACTGCCCTTACCAGCGGGGGCATCGTCAAGCGCGGATAGAAGAGTCCGGTCAGCATCGTCGCCAGCAGTATCAGCACAGCCGTGATTTGTTGAGCCTGCTTTTGCGTCTGAGACACCGTCGAGACCAGCAGCCCCAGCCCCAGCCCGGATACGATGAACAAGAGCGACACCCAGGCAAAGAGCCCAATGCTGCCCCGAAAAGGCACGTCGAACCAGACGACGCCGATCAAGACAATGAGCACCGTATCGGCGACGGTGATAAATATATTGGGCACCACCTTACTGATGATGAGCTCCAACGGGCGGACCGGCGTGATCAAGAGCTGCTCCAGGGTACCCAGCTCGCGCTCGCGCACCACAACCATCGCCACCTGGCCGACGGTTAGGAACTGTAGCAGAATGGCCGCGATCCCTGGCACCATAAAGACCAGCCCATCCATATCTGGGTTATAGAGCACGCGGGTGGACGTGTCGATAGGCAGCGCCCCACCTCCAAACAACCCCAAAGCCGCCCCCATCTGCCCCGCCTTGCCCATCAGTAACTCGACCGAGTGGGTTTGAGCGATGGCGCTCGCCGCGCTATAGCCCGTCTGGACAGTGAGCGATTCAGAACCATCGAGAACGATCAGCACCTGGGCGTCGCCCCGCTCGACCCGTGCCGCAAAGTCAGGCGGGATTACAACGCCGGCCTTGGCCTGTCCCACATCAATCATGCGGATGACATCTTCCTCGCTCTCCACATGCATTTTAACGTCAAAATACCCCGATATCTCGAGCGCCTCGATAAAAGCCCGACTCTCGTCGTCCTTGCTCATATCGGCCACAGCAGTAGGCATGTGGTCCACCAGCAAGTTGACGGCGTAGGCAAAAAAGAACATCATCATGATAGGCAGCGCCAGCATCATCAGCAGTGTGCGCCAATCCCGCAAGGATTGGATCGTCTCTTTCCGGATAAAAGCGAAGGTGCGTCTCAATGATTTCTGCATAAGCGCTCACTCCAGCCCCTGCCTGAACGCGCGCGTGGCAGCGACCATAATCACGAAACCGTAAATGCACATCGCAACCAACTGTCCCCACAAGAACTCGATCCCGATCCCCTTGCTGATGATACCCCGCGCAATGGGGATAAAGTAAGTGAGTGGGAACAAATTGCCGACCAAACGAATAAGTACGTCCATCTTGTCGCGCGGGAACATGAACCCTGAAAGAATAATCCCAAGCAACATGACCACCATGATCATCTGCTCAACCTGTTTCTGGTTTTGAGAAATGGTCGAGATCAATATCCCGAGCCCCAGTCCGGAGAAAACGTACATAAAGGCCAGCCAGAGAAAAAGCCAAAAGCTGCCCTGAAAAGGCACCCCGAAAACCCAGACCCCCAACACGAGGATCGTCAGCAGATTGGCCATAGCGATCAAGATATTGGGCGCGATCTTACCCAACATCAGTTCGAGGGGGCGAATGGGCGTGACCAGAATCTGTTCGATGGTTCCCATCTCCCGCTCGCGCACCACGGCAGCGGCGGTCAGAGCGACGCTCTGAGTCTGCAAGATCATCGCACACACCCCCGGCACCACGAACCAGAGGGCCTCCATGTTGGGATTGTAAAGAATGCGCACGAGCGCTTCGAGCGGCAAGAGGCTCTGGCTGTCGTCCAACAGCCCCGCCCGCGCCACATCTTCCATCAACACCTCCGTCGCGTGCGCCTCGGCGATGATCGTGGCCATGTTGTACGCCGACTGAGAGACGACCAAGTCGGAACCATCTACCAGAACAAGCACTTGCGCATCGCCGCGATCCACTTGAGCCATAAAGTCGTGGGAGATCACGACCCCTGCCTGAGCACGCCCTTCGTCAATGGCCTGAACCACCTCGGTCTCATCAGAGACGTATGCGACGACATCAAAATACCCCGAAGACTCCAAAGCACTCACGTACGCCTGGCTGGCGCTATCCCGGCTCTGATCGGCAACGACCAGCGGGATGTGATTCACGTTCATGTCCATCCCATAGCCCATCAAGAGCAACAGGATGACGGGCATGCTGAGCTGGAGAAGCAACGTGCGCCGATCTCGAAACGTCTGAACAAACTCTTTCTGAATTACAGTCCAAATTCGTTGCAGCATTCAACAACCTCAGCCTTTACAATGTGGAGCGATTCTTTCCCTGCAGCCGCGAACGTCCGACCGATCGTACCTCCCCCTCCCCAGAGCCCAGCTTGAGCCCATAAGAATATAACTGCGTCAGCTCATCCACGATCTCGTCATCGGAGAAACCGGCCAGGAAATGGTCCGAAGCCACTGCTCGCAAAAGCGATATAGCGACAAGGGAACCCGCGATCGTCGGAACGACAATCTCGACTTGGCAAGGGCGCGCCTCGCCCTCTGCAATCTGAGCCTGAAGCTGTTGAACGCCGACGGTAAAGATCGGGGTGAGAACCTGGACGAAAAACTGTTGCTGAAGCTCATCGTCCGTCCATATCTCCGTCACCAGTGCCTGGAGAAAAGCACGATTCTCCCGAGTGAACTGAACAGTGTTGCGCAGCACAGCGTCCACATAAGCCCCCGGGTCGCGCGAGTTCAGGTCAGAGATCGTCTGATCCATCGCCTCCCCTATCAGACGGTCAGCGATTCCCAACAAGATGTCGTGCTTGCCCTCAAAGTAGTTGTAGATCGTGCCATCCGCCACGTCGGCCTCGTAGGCGATCTCCTTGATCGTCGCATTGGCATAGCCCTTTTCGGCGAACACGCGCGCGGCGGCGGTCAGAATCTCATCCCGCCGTCTGGCAATGCGCCGCTGGCGGCGACGTTTTAACACAGTTCGAGCCTCTTTCTCTGGATTTTTCTCGCTCATATCTTCCCCCAAGAAAGAATACATTACAGCTTCACTTTATGAATATGTACTCATTTTGTGAACGTATATTACAACAAATGAAGCGATATGTCAATAGTACTCTGGTAAGAATTGGGACACTGACGAGGACGCGCTACTCTAACCGCTTGCGGAAACGCGTGGCGGCAAAGGCCATGATGACGACGCCAAAGATCAGCAGCGCCCCCACCTGCCCTGCCAATACGTCCAACCCCACACCTTTCACGATGATGCCCCGCATGATGATCACCATGTACCGCAGCGGGATAAAATAACTGACCGCCTGGAGAAAGCCCGGCATCGCCTCCAGCGGAAAGAGATAGCCGGCCAAAAAGATGGACGGCAGCAGGGTGAAAAAGACCAGCAGCATTGCCTCTTGCTGCGTGTTGGACACGCTGGAGACAAAGATACCGACGCCCAGTGAGGTCATCAGAAAAACAGCGGAGAGCGCCAGCAACAGCGCTACGCTGCCGTGGATCGGCACGCCGAACCAAAAGACGCCGATGGCCAATACCTCCAGGACGTTGAAAAAGGCCACGGCCACGTAGGGCAGCACCTTCCCTATCACCAGCTCCACGGGACGGATGGGGGTGACCATCAACTGCTCGACCGTTCCCGCCTCCCGCTCGCGCACGATGGAGAGCGCGGTCAGCAGCGAGGTGAGAAAATACAGGATCACGGCCATCATGCCAGGAATCATAAAATTGACGCTCTTCATCTCCGGGTTGTACCACACCCGCGAGCGTACCTCCACGGCCATCATATCCTGCGGTGAGATGCCCAGCCGCTGCTCGACGATACGCGCACTCTGCGCCTGCCCCACCGATTGCGCAGAGGACAGCACCGCGTTGGCGATCGTGGGGTCAGAGCCATCGACGACGAAGGCCACGCTGCCCGTCTCGCCGGCGACCACGGCGGCCCCGTAGCCCGCGGGGATGATCAAACCCGCCCGAATCCTCCCCCGATCGACCATGCGGGCCAGATCCTCCTCGCTATCGACGTAGGACACGATGTCGAAATAGTTGGAGGCTTTGTAAGCCTCGACCAGCTCGCGGCTCTGCGGCGTGCGGTCGGCGTCCACGACCGCCGTGAGCAGGTGCTCAATGTCCGTAGTGGCCGCATAACCGAGCAGAAAAAGCTGCACAATCGGGATGAGAAACATCACCGCCAGCGTGCGCCGGTCGCGCACGATGTGGAACAGCTCTTTGCGGGCGACGGTCAACGTGCGCAAGGTCGACACCTCACTCACCTCCCTCGGCCCGCAGCCCGTCAAATATGATAGTAGCCAGCAGCTCGGGCAAAGTCTCCCATCTCTCCACGACCGTTTCGTCGCCAAGGATGCGCAGCACGAGCAAGCCGACGAACATCGCCTGCACGGCACGCGTCGCCAGCGACGCGTCTACAGGGCGAATGTGCCCCAGCTCAATCCGCGTACGGACGTACTGCTCCAACATCTCTGCGATCCGGAGCACATACCGCTGATAGTAGCGCTCACGCAGATCGGCATTGACCAGCACCTCCGGCAGAATCGCCTGCAGTGTTTCCTGCCCTTCCACCATATGCTCGACACGGCGGCGGAACATGGCGACGAAAAAGTCCCGCGCGTCGCCCTGCAATGCCTCCGTCAGCTCATCGTCCAACGTCTCCAACTCGGCCAGGCGGGACATCAGGCCGATCAACAGGTCATCCTTGCTTTCAAAGTAATTGTAGATGGTGCCCTCGGCTATCCCTGCCCTGCTGGCGATCTCCTTGGTGGTGGCGCGATGAAAGCCCTCCTCTGCGAACACCGACGCGGCCGCGTCGAGGATCTGGTTGCGCCGCGCCTCAATCAGTTGCTGGCGAATAGGGTCCTGATCACTGAACATCACGATCCCCCTGTAATGAGTATATACTCATTATATTGAGTAATCACTCATCATCATTATACATCGCAGGATCGAGTCCGTCAAGCACAAAAGAAACTCGGGTGCATTTGTTCCCTGGGGCAAGAGGGGGTCTGCTCAGCAAAGACGAGAGAAACAACACCACTCAACGCGCATAGGATCATCCAAATGCACCTAACAGTTTGGGCTAACGCCCAAACTGTGCGCTCAGAGATCGTGCTCCTCTACAGCTACAGCGGGTCCAAGTGCCCCAAAGTACAAATACACCCAGAAACTCGGCCTGCTTCGCAATTGCCTTCCGCGCTCGAAAAGAGGGGCAGGGGTTTCGAGATCGGCTCCGCCCATCTCGAAACCCGCTCTCCCTTTTCTCGGGCAAGATCCACTGATCGG
>JAFGED010000222.1 GCA_016931785.1 Anaerolineae bacterium | reverse complement strand
CGAGGGACGCGTGCGAACCTGACGAGCGGTTGCGTGACTTGCTTCCATCGAAATTGGGCTGCCGCTTTTTGAAACTCCTTGGCTAGATTCGTTCGGGTCCGTGGAGCGTCCAGCAAAGCCCTGATAGCGTCGGCTGTTTCTCTCACGCCACCTATTCCCACCACCTGCCCTAGTCCATATTCCTTCACCGTATCTGCTATCGTATCCCCTGCCGTGACCACCATTGGCAGGCCGGCCCACATACAGTCCAACAGGCGCGTGCGAAAGGCGAAGCGGGTTTCCAGGTGATCCAGGTGCAGGCTCAGGCCGATATCCGCCTCCAGAAGGTAATTGCCCCGCTCGGCGTATGGAACCCAGTCGTTGAAGAACACGGCGCGATCTTTGAGGCCCAGTTCCTCGGCCAGGGCTGCTGCTCGATCCACCATCTCCATTGATCTGACGAGGGGGTTGGGGTGGCGGGTCCCCATGAAGAAGAGTCGGATGTGAGGATGGGTGTGGTGTACCTCTGCTACGGCCTTGACGGCGGTGAGGGGATCCAGCCAGTCGTAAATGCCGCCATTCCAGAGAATGACCTGGTCGCCGGTTTTGATCCCGGGGTGAACGTCTTTGAGCACCTGGCGGGTGTGTTGGGGCGGTTCATCCGGCAGGCCAAAGGGCACCACGTCGATGAGGCCTCGGAATGAAGGGTCGTCGGAATAGGTGTAGGGGTTGATGCGGTTCCAGGCCGATAGCACACCCAGCCAAAAGTCTCGTTGCCGCTCGCTGGCGCACAGAAAGAAATCTCCCGCCTCGACCTGATCCCGCAAGGCTCCCAATAGACCGTCGTGGTCGCGCAGCCGCTCGGCCAGCTCCTCACCGGCCAGTAGCTGCAGGTTCTCCAGGTGGAACGGGTCGTAGAGATCCACGACGAGGGGAACGCCGGAACTTTTCAGGAAGGGATAGAGAAGCAGCAGGCAGCCGGATACGACGATTAGATCGGCTTGTTTGCTTAACTGGCCGAGTCTCTCGGCGTCGTAGGTTATCAGGTCGAACCCCTCGCCCTGGAGTGACGTTTGGTTGGGCGCCGCGAGGGTGGTCGGCAGCTCGCGCCCCAGTGCCCGGGCCATCTCCCAGCAGCGGATCGCCGGACCGGCCATGCGTTCTTCTACGACGTCGTGGCTGACGATCAATACGCGGTTCATTCCGTCTCCAATTCCACATTCCCGCAGGCGAACCGCCAATGGGCGTCCATCCAGACGAGGCCGTAGATTTCTTGGGTTTGCCCGGGTGCGATTGTAAAGGGAAAGGCCTGGTGCCAGTGGTCGTAGGTGTGCAGGCCGTCCCAATCGTAGGCCGTGGCGGAGAGCACGTACCCCCCTGGAAGCAAGGGCACCGTCTCGACCTCATACTCTACCACTCCCGGCCCCTCAGCCCATTCAATGGGCAGATTGGCCAGTTGCGTGTTTGGGCCGTTGACGTGGGCGCCGTCGTTGCGGTAGATCGCCAATCCGAAGACGGGCCTTTCGACGCGTCGATGGGCTGTGAACTCGATGCGAATGTGCATGTTGCCGCCGGCTGTCAGGCTGTTGCAGTTTCTTCCCTGGGGGTCGAGAAAGGAGACGCGCGTGATCTCGATCTCCTGCGTCCCCCAGCGTACGCCTGAGGTGAGCTGGGCTTCGCTGAGGTTGGACCCGTCGCCGGGTAGGGCCTGGTTGAGATAGCGTTCTACGACTTGCTCTGGCCGTCCCTGCACTGCTACTTGTCCCCTTGCGAGCCATACGGCCCGCGAGCACATTTGTTTGACCGTCTGCATGCTGTGGGAGACGAAGAGGATGGTCACGCCTTGATTTTGCAGCTCGCGGATGCGGCGCAGGCATTGTTTTTGGTATACCTGGTCCCCCACGGCGAACACCTCGTCCACCAGCAGGATGTCGGGCTCCACGTGGATGGCGACGGAAAAGGCCAGGCGGAGGTACATGCCGGACGAGTATCGCTTGATCGGCACGTCGATGACGCTGCCGATGCCGGAAAAATCCACGATGTCGTCAAAGCGGCGCGCCATCGCGCGGCGGGAAAAACCCAGAATGGACCCGTAGAGGAAGATGTTTTCCCTTCCGGTCAGATCGGGATGGAACCCCGCGCCCAGCTCCAACAGTGAGGATACCTTACCGTGGGCAAAGATCTCCCCGGACGTGGGCTCAAGGACGCGGGCGATCAGTTTCAGAATGGTGCTCTTGCCCGCCCCATTCGGCCCGATGATGCCCAGCGTCTCGCCCCTGGATACTTTCAGGCTCACGTCTTTCAGCGCCCAAACGTCCTTGCGTCCAGGCCGCCGCCAGGGACGGAATCCCTCCGCGATCAGCTCGTGGAGGGAGCGCGCCCGTTCCTGGTAGATGCGGAATCGCTTCGAGACATCGCAAAGTTCCACTGCTGTGGCGTGGTCGGCATTCATACTTTCTTGGTCCCCGCGATCAGCAATTCTCCTAGGAGGACGCCGGTCCCCAGCGTCAACGCCGCCGCCGCGATCAGGACCAGCCAGCGCGCCTGCCACAGATAGGGGTGCCAGGTGCGGACGCGCTCTGTCAAGGCGGTCCATACCTCCGATGGGCTCGAACGATAATAGGCCACGAAACGCAGATCCCCATCGGTGGGTTGGTCGTCCACGTACGCGCAGCCGCTGGGGTAGGAATCGAAATCGGTTTGCCAGACGGTGATGGCATTGCCTGGGCTCGCCTCTGGGGCTTCCAGATAGAAATAGAACTCGCGGTCGGCAGAATCGACGATCGGGGCAAAGACAAACCTTTGGGACGCATTGTCTCGGATGTGTGCTGCTTCAACCGTGATCGTGACCAGTTCAGGCCCTTTTATCCCCTCGGCTAGATGGAATGTGATGGGTCCCTCGTTCTGGCGTCGATAAGTTGCCATGACGACGTCCACCCGATAGAGTCCTGAGAATGAGGCGCGAAAGGTCTGGCCAAAGCGACGGTCGGCCGTCAATTCACCGGCGGATGTGTTGTTGATGATTTGGTGAGTGGTGGCCACTTGCCGCCACGAGATGAGGACGATGCCGGCAGCCAGGGTGACCGCGACGAGCACGCCGATCGAGCGCATGGCCAGGTTCCCAGGATTGAACGTAAAGCGTGAGGCTCGGTTAAAAGTCATAGGGCGCGGTGATTATACCACCACTGGTTGCTCTTGCAACCCGTTTATGGTATAGCAAGATGGATTGATCAGGTCTCCAGACATCTTTATATCTCGATTCTTGTCCCAATGAGACAAGACTTGCGGGCCTCCATCTTGCGCGGCGTTTCGAGCGTAGCGAGAAACGCCCTTAGGCTTCCTCGGCAAGACGCGGGCTGTAGCGTTGAAAGATCAAGTATCCGGCGACCATAAATACCAGCGAGATCAGGGCGCTCGACAGCAGTGTGGTTGTAAAGATGGAGCGCCCCCAGTACAGAGCGTCCTGGTAGGAGATGATGATGGCGGCCATGGGGTTCAGCCTGGGCAGCCAGACTTGCAGGTCAAGTTCCACTCCCCATAGGGAGTAGGCTTGAGGGATCGTCGTGATTTGGTAAAAGATGGGCGTGAGGAACATCCAGGCCAACATGAGCACGCTCAGAATGTGGCGCGTGTCTCGGTAAAAGACGTTGAGGGTGGAGGTGATCAGGCTCACTCCGATGGTGAAAAAGAGCTGTATCAGGATGATGACGGGCAGGGCGAGCGCCCAGAGAGTGATGGGGTTTCCCATCAGCAGAGCTAGCAGAAAAAAGATCGGGAGCGCGATGAGAAAGTTGGCCAGATTGCTCAGGACGACGGATATGGGCAGGGCCTCGCGGGGAAAGTAGACTTTTTTCACCAGCGATTCGGACTCGACGATGCTATCGGTTGCCCTGGCCACTGCGGTGGCGAAAAAGTTCCACGGCAGCAGGGCACAGAGGACAAACGCGGGATAGTTCGCCAGACCCGAGCTGCCGGCCATCACGTTAAAGACGAGCGTGTAGACGACCATCATCAAGAGGGGGTTGATCCAGGACCAGGCGATGCCCAGGATCGAGTTCTTGTAGCGTGCCTTCAAGTCTCGAATGACCAGGTTGCGGATCAGTTCGCGATACTGCCACAGTTCCTGCAGCTTTTTCCAGGTGCTCATTCCCATCTCCGGTCGGGTGATTGCTCGAATGGAGCACATT
>JAFGED010000221.1 GCA_016931785.1 Anaerolineae bacterium | reverse complement strand
CCCCCCGCCTTCCTCCTCTTTTTGTCGCGAAAGGCAACTGCGAAGCAGGGCTGAGTAGTTACACAACCGCGAAGATTTTTGGGACACGGATTTCACGGATAAACACGGATGGGGATTTTTTTTCAATCCGTGAAAATCCGCGTTCATCCGTGTCCAAAGAGATTCGGTTGCGGCAGGAGGCCGCGCTATGAATTTCTGCAGGAGTTGTACGAGAAGCTGGGAGATATCGTGGTCGAGCGTCAAGGGGTACTGGTCAAGTATCTGGGCGATGGTTTCTTGAGCGTTTTCCCGGCTGGCCTGGAGCAGCATGCCGTGGCTGGCGCGATAGCCATGAGAGAGGCGTTTGCGGAGATGGTCAGGCGGTGGGGGGCGCCGGCAGATACGGAGCTGGAGGTGGGGATTGATGCAGGAGAGGTGGCGGAAGGGGTATTTGGACATCCGACGTTGAGGCAGCGGGACGTCTACGGAGAGGCGGTGAACCGAGCGGCGAGGATCGGGCATCATCGAGGAGTGGCGATAACGGAGCGGGTGTATGAGAGGTGAAAGGTGCGTATGCGGTTCGCCGGCTGCCGGATGTGACGGTGAAATGGCAAAAGGAGCCGCTAAAGGTGTGGGAGGTGGAGAAGAGGAGGTAGACATGCAACCCATAGCGACCTTTTCTATCGTGGCCTACGACCCCCACAGCCAGGAGTGGGGCGTCGCCGTCCAGTCCAAGTTCCTGGCCGCGGCGGCCGTCGTCTCGTGGGCGCGCACCGGGGCGGGGGCGGTGGCGACCCAGGCTTACGCCAACCTGACCTACGGTCCCCGAGGGCTGGAGATGATGGCAGGGGGCAAGCCGGCGCAGGAGGCGGTGGAGGCGCTCGTCGGTGAGGACGATGGGCGGGCGGCGCGCCAGGTGGGCGTGGTCGATCGCGCCGGGCGAGCGGCCGCCTACACCGGCCCCGAGTGCATCGCGTGGGCCGGGCACGTCGTCGGCGAGGGGTTCACCTGCCAGGGCAACATCCTGATCCCGGGGACGGTCGAGGCCATGGCGCGCCGGTTCGAGCAGGCGCGCGGGGGTGTGGGCGAGCTGGCGGACTGGCTGGTAGAGGCGTTGGCGGCCGGGCAGGAGGCGGGCGGGGATAAGCGCGGGCGCCAATCGGCCGGGGTGCTGGTGGTGCGGGAGGGCGGCGGGTACGGCGGCAACAACGATCGCTACCTGGACCTGCGCGTGGATGACGATCCCACCCCTATCCTCAAGCTCAAGGGGCTCGTCGGGTTGCACCATTTCTACTTTGGCAGGGTCGACGCGGACGACCTAATTCCCCTGGAGAGCGTCGCATCCGAGCTGCAGGACCTGTTGCGCCGGACGGGACACTACGAGGGTCCGGCGACGGGCGCCTTTGACGCTGCCACGCGCAAGGCGCTGCGAGCGCTGGTCGATACGGAGAACCTGGAGGAGCGCTGGGATGGCACGGGGGATACGATCGATCGGCGTGTGGTCGAGTTCCTGCGCGCGAAATTTGCCTAAGCCGGCGGCAGGAGGTGCGCGATGAGACAGCGCAAGATTGGCCTATTGATCGCTTTGTTCGTGACCGTAGCTTGTGTGACACCGACGGTGACAGAGGCGCCGATTGTGACAGGCACGCCAACCGAACCCGGCGCGAGATCTACTGCGACAGATGCACCGACGCCGGCCGCGACACCGAGCTCCAGCCCTACACCTACCTTGCCCCCCGCCGTCGGCCCTGATCCATCGCTTCGCGTGGCGGTCTTTTACTATCCCTGGTACCGGACGCCGGAGGTGGACGGCTACTGGGATCATTGGGACGGCAAATTCCGCCCGCCGCTCGACAT
The DNA here is from genome assembly GCA_016931785.1 of Anaerolineae bacterium. Lineage (GTDB taxonomy): Bacteria > Chloroflexota > Anaerolineae > B4-G1 > B4-G1 > JAFGED01. The sequence goes on along the minus strand of JAFGED010000221.1, from coordinate 9,417 downwards.
CGCCAGCGACTATTATCCGGTGCTGGGCGCCTATAGCGTCGGCGACCGGGCCGTCCTGGCGCAGCACTTTGCCTGGCTCCGCGAAGCGGGGGTTGGCGTGATCATCTCTTCTTGGTGGGGGCAGAGATCGCGCGAGGATCAGGCCGTGCCACTCCTCCTCGACGTGGCAGAATACTATGGCATCAAGGTCGCCTTTCACGTCGAGCCATACGGCGGGCGCACGGCGGATCGGCTCGTGGATGACGTCAGGTATCTTTACGCCCAATACGGCGATCACCCGGCCTTTTATCGTTCCACGGCCTCCAGCCGTTGGAGCCTTGGCGCGCGCTCCAAGGGCCTGTTTTTCGTGTGGGCGATCTCGGTCCCCGACCACGATTCCCCTGCGGTCGGCCCGGATTACTGGCAAGGGGCGGTAGACGCTATCCACGCCCTCCCAGATGGTGGGCTGGTCATCGCAAACGCTACCGAGGGCTACTGGGTGGATGGCGGGCACTTTGACGGGCTGTACAACTATGCCACACTCCAGCTCGACAAAAGCGGTGGTTTTTCCTGGGCACGCGCCCTTCCCCCGGACGCCTGGTACGTTCCCAGCGTGCTGCCGGGCTTTTCCGCCCGGCGCATCGGGTATCCGCCGGAGGACCACGTCGATCGCAAAGACGGCGCCACGTACGAGGAGCAGTGGGAGGCAGCCCTGGGGACGGGCGTCGAGCCTGCCATGATCACGATCACCTCCTTCAACGAGTGGCACGAGGGCAGCCAGATCGAGCCTGCCGCAGCAGGCGCGACGAACGGCCTGGGGCATACCTACGACGATTACAGCCCGCTCCCGCCGGACGCGTACTTGACCCTCACCCGGCAGTTGGCCGATCAGTCCCTGGCGATGACCTGGTCAGCGACCTACCGCGCGCGCATTCGGTTCGTGACCACTTCTGACTGGACCAATTTTGTCTTGGTCGGTGGGGCCACCTGGCTGCGCCCCAGCCTGGTATCGGCGAGCGAGGAGGCAACCCGCGCCTGGTTTGAGGGGGATCGCCTTTCTCTATCTCAACCGCTGGCCCGGGCCGAAGCCGGAGGGCAGGTGGAGATGGTCGTCGATGTCCTCTTCGCCAACTGCGAAAGCGGTGGGACGCTTGTGTTCGAGATCGAGCGCGGCCACCTGGGCTCCACGCGGGTGGAGCTTTCGAACTATTTGGGGGCCACGCCCGTTGTCGTCGGCACTTTTGTGTGGGATGGCATCAATCCGGGCGAGCGGAATGCCACTACCGTTCAGATCCCTGCCGAAAAGCTGGCGGCCCCGGCGCCCTAAAGCCACGGTTCTGATCACACGGGGTATTGCTATGTCGTCGTGCCACATCATCAGGAAAATCCGCCTCGCCCATTGCAAGCGCGGTCCCGAGGTGTGTGAAAAGTGCCGCGAGATGGACGTCGAGCGCATTTGCCTGCTGGATATCTCCCCACCGGATGCGGGGTTGGTGCAGCGGCGCGTCATCGAGGTCACTATAGAGGGCGAGAAAGCATGGCGCGAGTTCGACGTGGTGCGGGCGTTTGCAGACGAGGAAGAGGCGGCTGCGTACGCCGCGCAGAACGGGATAGAGGACGTCGTTATCTGAGGAGAGTGCAGTGAGCGACAAAGCGTGTCCCATCTGCGGTGAACGGATGCGGGACAATCCCCGCTACCCGCGCCAGGTGTGCGGGGCCTGTGTCGAGCGGGCGTGCGACGAGGAAGGGCGCCCGCTGCGGTTCTACAACACGTCGCTATCGGGTGGGTTCCTGGCCCGTTATCTCGATAACGGGGAGGATAGGAAGGGCCACGAGTGCTTCATCGACGGCGTCAGGTGTTGGGCGGATGAGGCGTACATGGGGGGCATCGCCGTGCAGGTCGCTGAGGAGGGCTGACCGGCGGCCTCGTTTTTCGGGTCGCCTGCTTCGAAAGCCCGGCTTTGCCTGGAATTGCCCCACACGCCGCCTGTGGTAGAATAGCGCGGACAAATCGAGCTTGAACACAGGAGGCTGACTGTGCGTAATTTGATGATCACCGGCGGGGCGGGTTTCATCGGCTCCAATTTCGTCCGCTACATGCTGGAGAGATATGCCGACTACCGCGTCGTCGTGTACGACAAGCTGACCTATGCAGGCAACCTGGACAACCTCAAGGACGTGGCCGAGCGTTTTGCCGACCGCTACGCCTTTGTGAAAGGGGATATCTGTGATGCGGCCACGGTGCGAGGGGCGATCCAGGCCCACGAGGTGGACGCCATCGTCAACTTTGCGGCAGAGACGCACGTCGACCGCTCCATCATGGACCCCGATGCCTTCATCCAGACCGACGTCTACGGCACCTACGTGCTGCTGGAGGCGGCGCGCGAGCTTGGGCTGGAGCGCTACCACCAGATCAGCACGGACGAGGTCTACGGCCACGTGCCGCAGGGAGCCTCGAAGGAGAGCGACCCCGTCGCGCCGCGCAGCCCTTACGCGGCCAGCAAGGCCAGCGGCGACCTGATGGTCAATGCCTACTTCATCACCTACGGCCTGCCGGTCACCATCACCCGCGGCGCGAACAACATCGGTCCTTACCAGTACCCTGAAAAGGTCGTGCCGCTGTTTGTCACCAATGCCATCGACGACATCCCCCTGCCTCTCTACGGCGACGGCCTGCAGGTGCGCGATTACCATTACGTGCTCGATCACTGCGAGGGCATCGACCTGGTGCTGCACAAGGGCGAGATCGGCGGCGTCTACAACATCGGCACCGGCGCCGAGATGCGTAACGTCGACATGGCCCACCTGCTCCTCGACCTGCTGGGCAAGCCGGAGAGCCTCATCCAGCCGGTGCGCGACCGGGCCGGTCACGACCGCCGCTATTCGCTCGACGTGAGCAAGCTGCGCGCGCTGGGTTGGGAGCCGGCTCACACTTGTGAGGACGCCGTCGCAGAGACGGTGCGCTGGTACGCGGAGAACGAGTGGTGGTGGCGGCCCATCAAGAGCGGCGATCATTACCAGGAGTATTACAAACAACAGTATGAAGGACGAGAGGTTGGAGATTAGAGACTGGAGATTGTAGATTTGTACGTCGAGCAGGCTGATACGGATGTAAAGAAGGGATGGTACGTCGGACCGTGGAACTCGGACTTGGCGGTCTCGGTGGGGTATGCCAATGCGGGAGTCGACGAGCCACACATGCACAGCCGCATCACCGAGATTTACCTGGTCGCGCGCGGCACCTCAGAGATACGTGTGGAGCAGGAGACGATTGTGCTGGAGGCCGGGGATGTGATCGTCGTCGAGCCGGGCGAGGCACACACGTTTCTATCCAACTCGCCCGACTATTTTCACTTTGTGGCTCACGTGCCCGGGCTCTCGGGCGCGGAGGCCCGCGCCGAGAAATCCCCCGTCCAGCGGTCGCGCCTGGGGCTGTGATGAGTGATGCCGAACGCATCGCCTTTTTTCTCCTCAAGCCCGTCGCCCGGGCCTGCAAGGAGTTCGACCTGCTGGCCGAAGGCGACCGGGTGGCGGTGGCCGTCTCCGGTGGAAAGGACAGCCGCGCCCTGCTCGATTTGCTCCTGCGCTACCGGACGCGCGTCCCGTTCTCCTACGACTTGGTTGCCCTGCACGTCGTCGGCGCCTCTGTTGGCTTTCCCGATCTGCGCCCAGACCTGGAGCCCTGGTTTCAGGAACTCGGCGTCGACTGCCATTTCGCGCCGCTGGCGCTGCCGCCGGAGGAGCCGCTGCCCCTCGATTGCCACCGCTGCGCGTGGAACCGGCGCAAGGCGCTCTTTACCGCCGCGGCCGGGCTTGGATGCAACAAACTGGCCTTTGGCCATCACGCCGACGACGCGGCCGCCACGACGCTGTTGAGCCTGATGTACGGCGGGCGGCTGGAGACGATGCCCCCCCGCCGCGAGTTCTTTGACGAGCACGTAACCCTCATCCGTCCCCTGATCTATGCGCTCGAAAAGGAAATCGTCCGCTACGCCAAGGCCGCCGGGTTCCCCGATCCACCTCCCTTGTGCCCCCAGGGGCTGACCTCCAAGCGCGCGCAGGTCAAGGCGCTCCTGCGCCAACTCGGCCGCGATCAGAGGCAGATCCGCAACAACTTATGGCGCGCCGCCCGCCAGGCGATGGGGTTTTGAGCAGTCGCGACTCGGAACAGCGATAGTTCAACCTTGCACGATCACCCTGGTCCGCCGCTTCGTGCGCCGACGTTTCACGAGCCACGTTGCCATACTGCGAACGAAGTGCGGGATATCCCAGAACAACGGGCGCTGCCGCACACTCTGCTTCTTGTAGTGCGTCACCACAAACTCGCGCAGGAACCAGATCTCCCAATCCCCATCCCGCATCCGCGTGCAGACGTCGGGTTCCTCTGCATACATAAAGAACTCGTCGTCGTAGAAACCGATGTCAGCCATCGCCTCGTAACGCACCAGCCAACAGGCCCCGCTCAGTATCCGCACGCGGCGCGGTCTTGAAGACGAGATCCACGTCCGGCCGCTTGCCAGGAAGACGGCCCGCTCAATCAGGAACTCGAGGAAATGGTTCAGCGAGAAGCGCACCCAGTTGAACTGCAATCGACCATCCCCAAGCTTCAGCTCTGGCCCGACCATGCCAGCGCGTGGGTGGTGCTCTATAAAGTCTACCATCCCCGCAATTGCCCCTGGCGGCACCGTGGTATCTGGATTTAGCAGCAGGGCGTATCGACCGGTCGCCAGCCGCAGCGCCTGGTTGTTGGCGGGCCCGAAACCCCGATTATCCTCGTTGGCGATCAGATGTACGCCGGGGAAGTAGCGCTCCACCATCTGGGGAGTACCGTCGTGCGAAGCATTGTCGACGACGAAAACCTCAAGGCGCAGCCCTTGAGCCGTGTCGTAGACCGATTGCAGGCAGGCTTTCAATAGCTCGCAGACGTTCCACGATACGATGACGACCGATAGGTCGAGCGTTTGGTCGGACATTGCGCTCCTTTCGTTCGCTCCCTTTTCCCGAGTTTGTAGCAAGCGTTGGCGGTATTGGCGAGTTTGACGCTCCCACGTCTTTAGTGTACCATATCTCTAGAGAGATGCACGTGAGCGATGCAAGGGTGAAACTGGGGCGGCAGGGAGAGGAATTGGCCGTTGCGGAGCTGGCCCGCAGCGGTTACGAGATCGTCGCGCGCAACTGGCGCTGCCAGGCCGGCGAGGTGGACGTCGTGGCCTGCCGGGATGGCGTGTTTCACTTTTTCGAGGTGCGCACGCGGCGCGGGCGGGAGTACGGCGCGCCGGAGGAATCGGTGACGCCGGCCAAGCGGCGGCGCATGGTCGACGTGGCGCTGGCCTATCTGGGCGAGCACGGCCTGGACGACGCCGACTGGCGAATCGGGTTCGTGGCGGTGGAGATGGATCGAACGGGACAGTTGCTGAGGTTGGAGGTATATGACAGCATCGAGTGAAATGCAAGAGGCAGTAAGCAAGAGGCAAGATATAAGAGAGCAATCTCCAATCTCTAGTCTCCTGGTTCTTGTGGGACCAACAGCAGTCGGCAAGACAGCTCTCTCACTCCATCTGGCCGAGAAACTCGATGGGGAGATCGTCTCTGCCGATTCGCGCTTGTTCTATCGCGGGATGGACATCGGCACGGCCAAGCCCACGCCCGACGAGCGCGCCCGCGTGCCCCACCATCTGATCGACATCGCCGCCCCGGACGAGACGGTAGGGCTGGCCGAGTTTCACGAGCAGGCCGCTGCCGCCATCGCCGGCATCCACGCTCGCGGCAAGCTGCCGCTGCTGGTCGGTGGCACGGGCCAGTACGTGCGCGCCGTCGTCGAGGGGTGGCGCGTGCCCCGCGTCTCGCCCGATGCGGGCCTGCGCGCCGAGCTGGAGGTCCAGGCCGAGCGCGAGGGAGCGGAGTCGTTGCACGCCCGCCTGGCCCGGCTAGACCCCGCCGCCGCTGAAAAAATCGACCCGCGCAACGTGCGGCGCGTCATCCGCGCGCTGGAGGTGTGCCTGGTCACGGGGCGGCCCATCTCGGAACAACAGGGCAAGCAGCCGCCGCCCTATCGCGCTTTCCAGATCGGCCTGACGATGGAGCGGGAGGCGCTCTATGCCCGCGCCGACGAGCGGATCGAGGCCATGATGGCCGCTGGCCTGGAGGACGAGGTGCGCCGGCTGGTGGAAGCGGGGTACGGCTGGGAGCTTCCGGCGATGTCAGGGCTGGGGTACGTGCAGTTCAGGCCGTACTTTGCGGGCGAGGCCGCGCTTGAGGACGTCGTGATCGAGATCAAGCGCGCCACGCGCCGTTTCATTCGCCATCAATACAACTGGTTTCGCCTAGACGACCCGGCCATCCGCTGGTTCGATGCCGTCGAGATGTCGGCGGCTGGACGTGCAGCCCGCCGGCCAACGTCGTGACCTGCACGCTCGGCACGTCTCTCGCCGTGGGGGTATCGACGACCTTGCAGCTCACCGCGACCGCGCCCGTCAGCGGCACGGTATGGAACATGGCCGCCGTCGAATCCACGACGTACGATCCGGACTTGAACAATCTCGTCTTCATCTACACCTCCGTGCGTCCCACCGCCGACCTGGTGGTCGCCAAGACCGACATGCCCGACCCGGTGCTGGCCGGAGAGACGCTCACCTACACCGTCGTCGTCAGCAACGCCGGGCCCAGCCCGGTGCAAGGCACCATCCATCGTCGTCACCGACCTGCTGCCCGTCGAGCTGACCAGCGTTGTCCCCTCGGGGGTGGGCTGGACGTGAGACCTCTCGGCGCAGCCACTGTTGACCTGCACACTGGATGGCGGGTTGGCCGCCGGAGCCACCGCTGAGATCGACCTGGTCGCTACCGCGCCGCTCACGCGCGGATTGGTGCTGACCAACACGGCAGGCGTCACCGCCAAGGTGTTTGACCCCGGCCTGGACAACAACATATCCTCCGTCACCATCACCGTGGTCGAAGTGCCCATCACCGGCCTGCAGGCCTTCAACGACAGCCCCACCGCCATAGGCGATCCCACGGCGCTGTGGGCCACCGTCGTCGCGGGCACCAACGTGACCTACGAATGGTCCCTCGGGTACGGCACGGCGCAGGACACGGGGGACGCGATCATGCACACCTATCCCAGTATCGGCGAATACACGGCCATCGTCACCGCCGCCAACAGCGTCAGCGTGATGACGGCGACGACGACCATATCCATCACCGATTTTCCCCGCCTTTACCTGCCGGTTGTGATGCGTGACTATGTCACCGCGCCGGATCTTGTGGTTGAACAGATCACCGCCTCGGGCAACTCAGTGCAGGTAGTGATCGCAACGAGGGCGATCAGGCTGTGGAGGACGAGTTCTGGGTAGACGTTTATCTGGACCCCACGACTCCGCCCACAGCCGTCAACCAGACGTGGCGGCACGTAGGCGACCACGGCATCGTCTCGGCGCACTCCGCGACAAGTTACGGCGGCGTGATGGAGAATCACGAGATCGTAGGCGGGCCGTACAACAACATCACGGGGCCTGTCACTTCGACCGATGCGTCGGATAGAGGCGCAGGCTTTTTCACTCTAACACCTTGGCCAGCCAAAGATCTGGGTTTGCCGCCGGTGGGGGAAAGGGTATTTGCTCGATAGAGGAATGATCGGATGTGCGGGCGGTGCTTGTCCTGGGGCATCCCCGGCGCAAGTAGCGGGGTAAAGCCAAAGGATCGCTGCCCGCACATCCCCGCCCTGGAATTTGTCAAGCAGATACGAACGATACACAAAGGCTGTAAGGAGAACGTGAGATGGATGTCCATAATCGATCCACGAATGGTTGGCTGATGGTCACGATGCTGATCCTGTGTGTCCTGCTGATCGGCATCGCCTCAATGGCATTGCTGCCCCGAGAGGCAAAGGCACTGCCCCCCCGTCCCACAGTGCCAGCGCAACCTGGGGGCATAGAACCATCCGCCCAAGCCCAGATCCAGCTACAGGTCCAGTTTCCCGATAGCTGGCCCTGGCAGACAGCGCCCTGGCAAGACCTGTGGACGATTGTCCAGTGGCAGGACCCAGCAGGGGCTTGGCGCGATGTCGACGGGTGGAAGGGTACACTGGACGAGGTGAAGGTCGGTGATAGTGGGGACGTCACGGGCTACAAGACGTGGTGGGTCGGCGGAGAGCATATGGGAAAGGGACCGTTCCGCTGGCAGGTCTATCGAGGCGAAGGCGGGCGCCTTTTGGCCTCAAGTGACACCTTCGATCTACCGAGCATTAACAGAGCCACGTTGTCGGTCAAGGTGCCGCTTACGCGGTAAAAGCCCCGTGGTGGTCGAGACCCGGACCGGGCACAGGTCTGGGAAATGGAGCAACCGTATCTGAACCATCATCTACCACTTGGGAGGCGAAAAATATGTCTGCTCACAAAGGCGGGACATGACCGATATGGAGGATCGAAGTCCCCCTAAATGCAGCGCCTCTGCATTGCGCAAGTGTCATATATGGAGGGCTTGGACCGCTCTACCGCCAGATGTCCTTGGGGTTATTGAGCAGATGTCTTTTTCGCTTGTCTTGAGGAAACGCGTTCACGGGGCCGGTCAAATGCAATCGTCCCGATTGGGGATATCTGGCTGATCGAGTGTGACTATCACAAGCGGGACCATGACACCATCCATGGAGTCTTGTAATGGCCGCCACGACTTTGGCCGATCGCTTTTTCGGCGTTGGCGGTACATGAGAGGGAGATTGTCGAGGGCTTTCGGGCGAAACTGACCAGGCCTGTTATCCGGGCGGCAAGGAGTCGATACTTTACCGACTCAACCCTTGCACACAACGCCGATGAACGCGCTAGCGGCCAATATCAGAAGGGTGCGTTTTAAATGAGTTGGAAGGATGGGGGGCGGGCGGCGAAGCCGCCCGCCCCCCCCGTTCTCTAAGTGAGATGAAACACACCCATATCAGAAGTATACCTTCCTGGCATAGCCCAGTAACCCCATGATTTCCGCAAGCGGCTTCTGTTCACCAACGATCATCACGCCCCCTGTTCAACTTTAGCCCTTGGACAGGATGATACCGAGTGCGACCAGCACCCCGGCGGCCAGTGCAAAGATACTATATTTCCTGTTTTCCCCTTCGACCGCGGGGAGCAGAGGGGAGGCGCCCACGTAGACCAACGCGCCGGCAGAGAGAGCCAGCAGGATACCCAGAGTGGGCCGCGCGATCATGTTGATGAGGGGATACGATACTAACGCGCCCAACGGGGTAGACAGGGCCGCCGCCAAAAAGGCGTACAGGACCGACTTTTTCCGACTGAATCCTCCCCGCTCCAGGAGCACAAACGTGACGATGCCCTCGGGGAATTCGTGGAGCACCATCCCAATGGCAGCCAGCACGCCCGTGAGGATGCTGACGTTGAAGGTCACCGAATAGATCACCCCGTCGATGAAGGAGTGAAAGCCAATTCCCAGCATGGG
>JAFGED010000220.1 GCA_016931785.1 Anaerolineae bacterium | reverse complement strand
GTCGGGGTAGCCGCGCACCTCCCAGTAGCCGGGGATCGAGCGCGCTTCCAGCGTGATGCCCACCACGCTCTTGGCCGATTTATATCCCCACAGATACGGGCAAAAGATGCGGATGGGACCGCCGTAGGTGGGCTCCAGCGGCTCGCCGTCGAACTCGTAGGCCAGCAGCGTGCGCTCCTGCAAGGCCACGTCGAGCGGGATGCAGGTCGTATAGGCCCGGCGACAGGAGATGAACTGCACGTGTTTGGCCTCTGGCTTGGGATCGGCAAGGGGCAGCAGGTCGCTCAGGCGTACGCCGCCCCACTTGCCGCGCACCGACCAACCCGATACCGAGGTCAGGCGGGCGTCGGCGACCGACTTGGGCAGCGCGAGTATCTCGGCGTACGTCAGCGTGACCGGCTTCTCGACCAGCCCGCCGAGTTCGACTTTCCAATCCTCTGCCGAAAGTGGACCGGGATGTCCCTCGGCCCAAAAGACGGGGGTCTGCATATCCGCCAGCTTGCTCATCGTGCAACCTCGCCTTGGTTCAACCGGTCCAGCAGCGCCAGCACATCCTCGTTTTTCGGGATGTCGGCCATGTCGTCGCCGAAATGGGCGAATTGGATCACGCCGTGCTTGTCGACGACCAGCAGTGCAGGCATGCGGCCCAGTTTCAGCAGGTTGACCTCTTGCCCGTAACGATCCGCAACGGTGTGGCGGTAGTCGGCAAAGCCCACGAAAGGGTAGCGCTCTGCCTCCCATACCTGTTTGAAGCGGCGCGGCCCCTCGGGGCCGATGATGAGGATCTCTGTATCTCGTGCTACGAACTTTTCATACTCCTCGCGCAACTGCGCGAGATGCGCGCGGCAGTAGGGTCACATAAAGCCCCGCGTGAAAACCAGCAGCACGTGTTTTTTCCCTCGATAGTCGGACAGGCGTACGGTGTTCCCTTGCACGTCGGTCAACTCAAAGTCGGGGGCTGTTTGGCCAACGGCGATCTGTTCTTTCATTAGTGACCTCCAATCTCAGGCTAGTGCTTTATCGCGCTCTTCCAGGAGTGCGCCGATCTCGGCGATATCTTCCTGTGAAAGGGTCCAGTCTCCGGCAGAGGCCGTCTCCTCGATCTGGGAGGGACGTCGCGCGCCGACGATGGCCGCCGTCACCTCGGGCCGCCGCAGCACCCAGGCGATGGCCAACTGCGCCAGCGTTCTGCCGTTGCGCTCGGCAATGGGACGCAGCTTTTCGACCAACGCCAGGTTGACGCTGAGCTGAGGCTCTTGGAAGAGGGGGTTCTGCTTGCGCCAGTCTCCATCGGCCAGGCTGGCGGCGCGCTCCTTGCTGAACTTGCCCGTCAGCAGGCCGGCCTGCATCGGGCTATAGGCGACCACGCCGATGTCGTTAGCGGCGCAGTAGGGCAGCAGTTCCTGCTCGACGTCGCGGCGCAGCATGCTGTAGGGCGGCTGCAACGAGGCGACCGGATGGATCGCCTGCACGCGCTTGAGCTGCGCCACGCTGAAGTTGGACGCCCCGGCGTAGCGTACCTTGCCCTTCGCGATCAAATCGGCGATGGCTTCCCACGCCTCTTCGATGTCTTCGTCGGGGTTCGGCCAGTGAATCTGATACAGGTCGATGGCGTCTATCTTGAGGCGGCGCAGGCTGGCCTCCGCCTCGCGGCGGACGCTGGCGGCCTTGAGCCGCCTGTAGACCGTGGTGCTGCCCTCATCCCATACCATGCCGCACTTGGTGGCGATGGTGAGCTGATCTCGCCGTCCAGCGATCGCTTGGCCGACGATTTCCTCAGAACGTCCCAAGCCGTAGGCCGGGGCGGTATCGATCCAGTTGATGCCCAGGTCGATGGCGCGTTGGATGGCGGCGATGGACTCGGCATCGTTCTGCGGTCCCCATCCCCACTGCCACTCCCCGCCGATGGCCCAAGTACCCAGGCCCACGGTCGTCAGGCTCAAATCGCTGTAGCCGAGCTTGCGCGTCTGCATCTTATTCCTCCTGCGTGTTTTCCACCGGATGAGACACGACCTCGATGCCGTGCGCGAGCATCTTGTGGATCGGGCAGTGTTTGGAGATCGCGAACAGCCTGCGCCTTTCCTCGGGCGTCAGCTCTCCGAACAGGGCGATCCCCATGGCGATCTGTTCCTTGTATTCCTCGATCCCCTCGCACTCCTTGCAGTCGTCGGCAAAGACGCGGTCGTACTCCAGGTGTATTTCCACCTTCTCCAACGGCACGTCGTGGTACTGGGCGTAGGTGTGCAGGACGACGGTGGTGCAAGAGCCCAGCCCCGCCAGTAGAAGTCCATAGGGGGAAAGTTGGTGGATTTCTTTGGCAGGATAAAACTCGGGGTCGTCGGGATTGTGGGGGTCCTGTGCCTTGATCTCTACCTCAAATTGGCTGTTCTGTCGGACGATGACTTTTTCACCCATAGTCGACTCCTTGCTACAATCTATTGACGCCAAAAGCCCGCGGCATCTTACTTCGTGCTAGGCCTCTCGGTTATTGGCAGCCGGATGGTGAAGGTCGAGCCTTCTCCGAGTTTGCTCTCCACTGTGATCTCGCCATCGTGCAGTTTGATCAACTGTTGGGCGATGGAGAGCCCTAGGCCGGCCCCCTGCTGCTCCAGCTCTTCCCGGTCGATCTGGCGAAAGCGCTCAAATAGATGGGGGATTTGATCGGCGGCGATGCCGATGCCGTTATCTTGGACGGCTATCTCTAGCCAATCATCGCTGGCTCTGGCCGTCACTTTTACCTTTTTCTCCTTGCGCCGACAGAAGCGGATCGCGTTGCTCAGCAGTCGATCCAGTGCATCTACGAAAAAGGGCTCGCTCAGGCGTGTTGGGGGTAGGTCATCTGCCAGTTCGATCTCGAGCTTCACGCCCTGCTCGTCTGCTTGCTCTTCATGTTGCCGCACGGTGCGCTTTATGACCTCGCCCAAATCGCTCTGCAAAACACTCAATACTTGGAACTCGTCTGCCGCTTGGCCGGTATCCAGGCGTACCAGGAGCAGCATATCCTCGACCAGTCGGGTCAGCCGGTCGGCCCCCCTCTTGATCGACAGCAGAAAGTCTCCAAATTCCTCGGCAGAGGGCGGGCTCTCCAATGCCAGTGCTGTATACCCTTGGATGTAAGTCAGCGGCGTGCGAAGCTCGTGACTCAGCGTGTTGATGATCTGCTGCTTGAGGTGTTCAAAGCTTGCTTCTGCGGCTTCCTTGATGGCATGTGCGCGCCCCAGCCGGGCCTGGACGGCAACCAGTAGCTCTTGGGGGTCGAAGGGCTTGATAATATAATCCTCGACGCCCATCGACTTTCCTTTTAGCATGTCCTCCTTTTCTGATCTGGCGGTCAAAAAGATGAAGGGAATCGGCACCCAGTCGGGCCGAGCGCGGACGGCCTCGTAGAGATCGTAACCATCCATGCGCGGCATCATGATATCGGCTATGATCATATCGGGGCGGACCTGCTTCATTAGTTCCAATGCCTCCAAACCATTGGTGGCGGTCATGACGGAATAGTTCTCCAGTTCCAGGACATGCCGAATAGCTGCCAAGAGGGGGCCGTGATCTTCGACTACCAGGATGTGTTGTTTTTCCATCTTTTTTGCTCCGAATGACTGTGAGGCTCCCCGGCGCTTTGCGCCGGGGCTTTCGGGAAGTCTCCCCTTTGGAGTGCTTCCGGGCAGTTACCTGCCTAGGGAAGAAGCCTGTGCGAGCCGGCCGCGAAGCGGTTGGGCGTTCTCTGGCTTTTCCCCATAGATGCCGGAACCTTCTATTGCTCGCTATTATTCATAGGAGGTAGCCAGATGGTGAAGGCGGAGCCTGCTTCAATCTCGCTCTCCACTGTCACCAGGCCCCCGTGCAGCTCTACGATGTCTTTCACGATCGACAGCCCTAAACCTGTCCCAGATACCTGCATGCTTCTTGGCCGTTCTCCACGGAAGAATCGCTCAAAGATGTGAGGCAGTTCATCTTCGGTGATGCCCATCCCCGTGTCGGCTACCGTCACTGTGGCCCACATGCGATCTTTTTTCTCCTTTTTCGCAGTCGAGATGACAATGTTACCGCCCCGGGGCGTGTATTGAATCGCGTTTGTCATCAGGTCGGTCAACACCTGCGTCATCCTATCGGGGTCAACCAATGCCTCAGGCCCCGGTTCTGCCGGCTGGTATGCGAGGGTCAGTTCCCGTTCTTGCGCCCAGGGCTGCTGGCTGGTGAAGACGGCCTCTGCCAGCTCGTTCAACGGGGTGGGCCGGGGCGATATCTCCAGCCGCCCGGTTTCGATGCGCGAGATCTGCAGGATGTCTTCCACCAGGCGCGCTTGCCGGTCAGCTTCCTGCGTTAGCGTGTCCAGGTATTCTTGCCACTTTTCCTGCGGCGATTTCTGCATCAGCGCTGCGTAGAGCTTGATCGTCGTGATCGGGGTCCGCAGTTCGTGGGAGACGTTGGTGACGAACCGCGACTTCATTCGATCCAGGGCCTTCAGGTAGCTGATGTCGTGGATTGTCACTACGGCGGTTGCTTCCCCCTCGGTACCTGTGACCGGCGCTGCACGCAATTCCAGGTCCAGTCCCGCCAGTTCTAGCATCGTTTCCGGCCTCTCCGCGGCTCGTGCGGCCACATCGTGTATCGCTTCCTCCAGCTGCGCTGTGTCTTCTGGCGAGAGTGTGTGGGTGAGCCAGGTGTCGGCGATGGAGTTGGTGCGCACGATGTTCCCTTGGCGATCTGTGACGACGACGCCGTCGGAGGAACTGTGCAGGATGGCCTCCAATTGGGCGTACTGAGCCTCGATTTCGGCGGTGCGCTCCTTCACGCGCGTCTCCAACGCCTCTGCGTAGCTGCGCAGTTGTTGGTACAAGCGCGAGTTCTCGATAGCGATGGCGGCTTGATTGGCGAAAGCTTGCAGCCGTTGACCGTCATCGGTGCTGAATAGATCCGCCCGGATGCCGTTCACGTTCAGGAAGCCTACCGTGATGCCTCCCAGCTTTATCGGGGCGCCGATGTAGGAGAGCTGTGGTCGCTGTTTTCCGAATACGATCCAGTTGGGATCTTGCGTGGTGTCCGTAACGATGACGGCCTCTCCAGTTTCCATCATCTTGCGCAAGTTTGGAATCTCGTCGATTATGTATTCGGTTCTGGTTTCGTGCCCCTCCTCTGGCAGGCGCTCGTAGCCGCGCCGGCGGACAATCTGGGCTTTGCCCTCGTCCGTTGCCAACATGATGTTGAACGCGTCGCCCGGCACGACGCGTTCAACTTGCCCCAGGATGCGGTCGAGAACCTCGTCGGTCTCCAGGGAGCTGCCGACGACGGCGGATGCTTCCTGCAGGGCCTCAGCCAGTTCTCGTTGTCCCCGCTCCGCTTGGAGCAGGCGTAGCCTTTCTATGGCGGCTCCTAGTTGCCGCTCGATGGTTTCTACCATGGCGACCTCGTCGGCAGCCCAGGCGCGAGGAGCGGGGGAGAGCACGGCCAGCCCCCCGATCTGGCGTTCTTCGAACTGTATGGGTATAGCAAGGGACGCGCGGATACCAAAACTGGTTAGGAGTGGAGCGAGGGTCGATAGTGGATCATCGACCATTATCTGCTGCCACTCTTCTACAATCACGCGCTCGTTGACTGCGATGCCAGCGGCCAGGATTTCGTGAAGGTTTGCTTGGTTTGCCTCTCGGCGGATGCCCCGGATGGCATACTGGCCTGAGTGCCAGATGGCGCCCATCTCCAGGCCCAAGGCCTGGAGCGTGTGCTCCAGCGCAGTCTCCAACAACTCGGGGAGGGCCAGTGCGCCGGCGGCAGTGGCGATCACGGCGTTGAGGGCTTCCAGTTGGGCGGCGCGACGGTGAATCTCCTCCTCTGCCTGCGTCCGGATCGCCTCGATTCGGACGCGCTCCGTGATGTCTACCCAGTTTTCCAAATGGTACTTGATCTTTCCGTCCCGCATGACCGGCGCTGAGGTGATCTCGACCCAAAACTGCTCTCCATTTTTCCTCTGAAAGCACTTTTCGAGTCTTGCGACCTCTTGCGCAGTTTTTCCTGACACCTCGCTGGTTTGGAGTGTATCCTCCGTCCACCAGGGATAGGGTGGGGAGCAGCCGCCGAGTTCTGCAGGGGAGAAGCCGGTCAGTGTTTCCAGAGCGGGATTGGCGTATTGTATCGAGGCATCGGCATTGATGACGAGTATGGGGTGTGGGGAGTTGCCCAGCAGGCTGGAGCTGAACTGTAGGCTCTCGCGCAGGGCTTCTTCTGTTCGCTTGCGTTCGATGGCGTACCGGATGGCGCGTGCCAGCAGGTGGCCATTTACTTCTCCTTTGACCAGGTAGTCCTGTGCTCCTTCACGCACCGCCTTGATAGCGAGTGACGTGTCGTCGATGCCAGAGAGCACGGTGATGGGCACGTGGGGTGCTTGTGCGTGTACTTTGGTGAACGTATCGAGCCCTTTGCTATCCGGCAGTGAGAGGTCGAGCAGGACTGCGTCGACGCTTTGCTGTGCCAGGCGCTCCAGGCCTGCAGAGAGGCAGTCGACCCAATCTAGCTCGAATGACGCGCCTGTTATTGCGACCAGCATTTCCCGCAGCAGGCGGGCATCTCCGGGATTGTCCTCGATCAGCAGGATCTTGAAGGGATTGGCACTCATTTGTTTTGCTCTATCTTTGTGGCCTCGCCCTGGGCTGGGATGGTGAAGTAGAACGTGGACCCTTCTTCAGGCTGCGATTCCACCCATATGCGTCCGCCGTGGCGCTCGACGATCTTTTTACACACGGCGAGGCCTATGCCGGTGCCCGGATACTCTTCCCGCGTGTGCAGGCGTTGAAAGATCAGGAAAATACGTTCGACGTGCTCGGGGGCGATGCCGATACCGTTATCGCGCACCGAAAAGAGCCACTTGGCGCCTTTTCGTTTGGCCGAGACGTGGATGCGCGGCGGGTCTTTGCGACAGAACTTGATGGCGTTGCCGATGAGGTTTTGAAATACCTGGATCAGTTGCGTGGCATCGGCTGCTACTGTCGGCAGACCGTCAAAAGTCACCGTCGCGCCGCTTTCCTCCACGGCGAGCTTCAGGTTGGCGAGTGCGTGGTTCAGTACGTCGGCGCAGTTGGTCGGTTCGAAGGGCTTGGCACGGGTGCTCACGCGTGAATAGGTCAGCAGGTCGTGGATGAGCATTTGCATGCGGGCTACCCCGTCTACGGCGTAGCCAATGAAATCGTCGGCGCTTTCGTCGAGCTGGCCTTTGTAGCGCTGTTCGATCAGTTGCAGGTAGCTCGTCACCATGCGCAGCGGCTCCTGTAGATCGTGGGAGGCAATGTAAGCGAATTGTTCCAACTCCTTGTTGCTCCGCTCCAGCTCGGCGGCGTAGTGTTCCAGCCGCTTCTCTGCCTGCGCCCGAATCGCTTCGGCTCGGACGCGCTCCTCCAACTCTTGCTGCAGGGCGTTGTATAAGCGCGCATTTTCCATCGCGACGGCGATCTGGTCGGCCAGGGTTTCGATCACTATCACGTCGTTCTCATCGAAGGCGTTTTTCTGTGGGCTTTGGACGTCGAGGACGCCCACGATTTCCTCTCCTATCTGCAGGGGCACGCTCAACTCGGAGCCGTCGGGCAGCACACCAGGGTAGAGATTGACGTAGTGGGGTTCGGCGTTCACGTCATTGGCCAGCAGCATCTCGCCGTGCAGGGCCACCCAGCCGACCATGCCCTGGCCCAGTTTCAGCCGGTGGTCTGGTGGGTAGAGATGAGCAAACGAGCCGGCCTTGGTTCTCATGGCCAACTCGTCTTGCTCGCGGTCCATCGCGAAAATAGCCGCGTGGTGATAGCCAAAGCTCTCTTGAACCAGGTTGGTGGCCCGTTCCAGGAGGCTGTCCAGATCGAGCACGGCGACGATTTTGCTTCCGACTTCGTTTAGGAGCGATAACTGGACCGCCCGTTGCCACAGCATCCCTTCCGCACGCTTTATGTCGGTGATATCTTCTCCAGAGCTGATGACGCGGTTGATATTTCCTGCATCGTCCTTCAGTATTGTGTTATGCCAGGCGATAGTCCTCTCCTCGCCATTTTTGGTCAAGATGGGGTTTTCAAAGTACTCGGCAGGTTCTATTTCCCCGGCCAACAGCGCCTGAAAGACTGGCTTGACATCCTGCCGTGTGTGCTCTGGAAGAAAGTGTTCGCACCACGTCTTGCCGATGATTTCTCCTCGTTCGTACCCCAGGATTTCACATCCTTTTTGATTGATGAACGTCACCTTCTCGCTGGTGTCGAGCGCCAGCAACATGACGCCGGCCATGTCCAGGTATTTCTGCGTCGTCTCCTGCTTTTCCTCTTGAGCATGCTCTATGCGTTTGCGGGCGGCGGCGGCAAGGTAGGCGTAGATGCTGAATGCGCTGATGACGCACGCGACCAATGAGCGGTGCCATAATTCATGCGCGCCCGGCGCGAAGAGTTGCCCAACCAGATCGCCCCTCTGGAAGATGACGGCATCTACGGTGGACTCGAGGACCCAATAGAGAGCGACAACCCCGGCCCCAATCCACAAGATGCGCCGCGTGCTTGCGGGTCTAGGCTTGTCTTTAGCGGCGTGCATTTACCTTCCTCAGAATTCTGGCCATCCGACGCTTTTGCAAAACGGGCTTGTCTCCGCAGGCGCGATTTGTTGTGGCGGAAACCCACTTGGCCTGACGGTGCTTTCAATCGACCGAATGTAGTGTAGCATCTCCTGCGCCGAAGCGCAAGTCTGTGTGGGGGAAAGGGTGCATTTGCCCCCTGGGGCGGCGGGCAATCGGCTTCCAGCGAAATAGGCGCAACACACGCTTTAGCATTCACCGAGCAAGGGCAAATGCACCTGTGCAGTTTGGGCGTAAGCCCAAACTGCACGCTTGCGAATCTCGCTTTTGTGCAGCGAGCTTGGATGCCCCAAAGTACAAACATAGCCTGGGGGAAAGGGCGGGTTTTGTCGTTGGCCGCAGAAGGGAATTTTCCCGTCCGGAATCAGAGTACGTGGTCGAGAGTGCTCGGTTGAACGTCGGCGGCTAAATCGCGCCGTAGATGGGGATGTGCACGCCGTTGATGGAGGCCGCCTCTTCTGAACAGAGGAAGCGCATCGTGGCGGCGATGTGCTCCGGCTTGACCCATTTGGTCGGGTCGGCCTTGGGCATGGACTCGCGGTTGGCCGGGGTATCGATGATGCTGGGCAGGACGACGTTGGCGGTGACGCCGCTGCCCTTGACCTCGGCGGCGATGACCTCGGTCAGGGTGATCAGCCCCATCTTGGAGACGGCGTAGGCGGCCTGTTTGGCGCGGGGTTCGACCGCCGTCTTGGAGCTGACGTGGACGATGCGTCCCCAGCCAGCCTCGAGCATGCCGGGCAGCACGGCCCGCGAGAGGAGGAACGCAGCGTGCAGGTTGAGCGCTACTAAGCGATCCCAATCCTCCACGGGGGTCTCGCCCACCGGCTTGCCGCCACTCCACCCGCCGGCGACGTTCAGCAGCACGTCGATCCTGCCAAGGCGGGCCACGGCGGCCTCCACGAGGGCCTGGACGCCGGTGGCTTGGGTCACGTCGGCCGCCGCGGTGAGGATGCGCTCGTCGGGCAGGTCGATCTCGCTGGCCAGCCGCTCCAGCTTTTCCTCAGAGCGGCCCGTCAGCGCCAAGCGGGCCTGTGTCTGGGCGAACGTGCGCGTCACGGTGGAGCCTAGCGCCCCGGTCGCTCCGGTGATGAGGATGGCCTTGTTTTGTAGCATGTGTCTTCTCGTGGAAAGACAAGGGGACGGGGAGACAGGGTGATGTCTCCTTGTCACCCTGTCTCCCCGTCCCCCTTGATCAGCCGGGCGAACTGCGCGCCAAATGCCTCGCCGTGCCTCAAGTCCTCCTCCGTTGGGCTGCCGACGAACTCGAAGGAGCCCGCCAGCTCCCACTTGAGCGGTTCGACAAGCTGCTCGAAGTGCCGCTGCGCGCCTCCGCTCCAGCCGTAGCTGCCGAAGCGGGCCGCCTGCTTGTTCTGGATCTTTTTGACCGCCGCCATCTCCAGAACTTGCACCATTGGCGGAAAGAGGGAACCCTCGTAAGTGGGAGCGCCCACGATCACGCCGCGCTGCGTCCACAGGGAGGGCAGGATGTAGCTGACGTGGGTGTGCGTGACGTCAAAGATCGAAACCGGCACGTCCTCCTCAGAGATGCCCTGGGCTACCGCGTTCATCATCTTTTCGGTGTTGCCGTACATCGAGCCATAGACCAGGGTGACGCCGGCCTCCGTGGGTCCGGTGGCGTACTCGGCCCACTTCCTATAAAGCTCCACGATGTGTCCGGGGTTCTTCCGCCAGACGAGACCGTGCGAGGGGGCGATCACGGAGACGGGAACGCTTGCCAGTTTCTCGATCGCTTTCAGCACGGGCCGGCTGAACACGGCGACGATGTTGACATAGTAGCGCAGCGCCTCGCGCTCGTAAAAGACGGGATCGATGCATTCGTCGTCAAAGATCGCGCCGCGAAAGGCCCCATAGCTGCCAAAGGCATCGCAAGAGAACAGGATTTGTTCGCCGGTCTCGTAGGTCACCATCGTCTCGGGCCAGTGGACGAAGGGGGTGTAGACAAACTGCAAGGTGTGTTGCCCCAGGGAAAGGGTCTCGCCATCCTGGACGACCTGCACGCCCTCGGTGATGCCGTAGAACGATGCGAGCATCGCGCGGGTCTTTTCGGTGCCCAGGATGGTGACCTGTGGGGCGATCCGTCGCAGGGTGGTCAGAACCCCGGAGTGATCCGGCTCCATGTGATTGACGACCACATAGTCTAACTTGGATATGTCGGTGACCTGATCGATCTGGCCGAAGAACTCGTCCGTCTTGAGCGCCTTGGCCAGATCGATGATGGCCTTTTTCTCGTCGTCGATCAGGTAGGCGTTGTACGAGACACCCTCCTGGGTGATGGGCCACAGGCCCTCGAATAGGTCGGTCGTGCGATCGTTGACGCCGATCCAGTAGACGTTGGGTTTGATTTCTATAGGTGGCATAGGTTATCCTAACCCGGACAAGCCGGAACCAGTAAAATTACTGAAAGGGCCTGCGTTGGTTTTCTTGCCTGGTGTACAAGAATTTGCAGGGCTAGGCCCTATGGCCATTCCGCGCTTTGCGCGGAATGGCTTGGCAGTTTGGAGCTCCGCTCCAAACTGCCGCCGATACCACGGCTTTTTCGCGAAGCGTATCGACAATTTCTTG
>JAFGED010000024.1 GCA_016931785.1 Anaerolineae bacterium | reverse complement strand
TGGGGTTAGCCAAACGCTATAAACCGAACGAGGTGGAGCCGCGGCTCCAGGCGAGCTGGCAGAAGGCTGGCGTCTATCACTTTGACCCGCAGGCGCAGGGGCCGGTCTATTCGATCGACACGCCCCCGCCGACCGTCTCGGGCCACCTGCACCTGGGACACGTCTATTCCTACAGCCACGCCGACTTTATGGCCCGCTTCTGGCGTATGAACGGCTACAACGTCTTTTACCCGATGGGGTACGACGACAACGGCCTGCCCACCGAGCGGTTGGTCGAGCGGCGCTTGGGCGTCCGGGCGACCGAGGTGGGGCGTGAGGCGTTCATCGAAAAGTGCCTCCAGGTGAGCGAGGAGGAGGAAGGGGCCTACGAGGCGCTGTGGCAGCGGCTGGGGCTATCCATCGACTGGCGCTACACCTACCGCACCATCGACGACCTCTCGCGGCGCACGTGCCAGTTGTCGTTTATCGACCTTTACAAAAAGGGGCTCGTTTATCACAGAGAAGCGCCCTCCATCTGGTGTCCCGAGTGCGGCACGGCCATCGCCCAGGCCGAGCTGGCCGATTTGGAGCGGGAGAGCGTGTTCTACACGCTGGCCTTTCGGCTGGAGGATGGCGAGACGCTGCGCATCGCCACCACCCGGCCTGAGCTTTTGCCCGCGTGCGTGGCCGTGTTCGTCCATCCCGACGACGCGCGCTTCACAGCGTTGGTGGGCCAGCGGGTGACCGTGCCCCTCTTTGGCCAGCAGGTGGCGGTGCTGGCCGATCCCGGCGCCGACCCCAGGAAGGGCACCGGCGTGGTGATGTGCTGCACCTTTGGCGATACCGCCGACGTCGAGTGGTGGCACACGCACGAGCTGCCCCTGAGGGTCGTCATCGAGCGGGATGGCCGGCTGACCGAGGACGCGGGCCGCTTTGCCGGGCTGGCCGTGGCCGAGGCGCGGCGGCAGATCGTCCAGGCACTGGAAGAAGGCGGCCTCGTCCTCGATCGCCAGTCCATTACCCAATCGGTGCGCGTCCACGAGCGGTGCGATACGCCGGTGGAGACCATCGTGACCAAGCAGTGGTTCATCCGCCTGTTGGATGCCAAGGACGAATTTCTCAAAGCGGGGGAAAAGATCGTGTGGCACCCGGATCACATGCAGGCGCGCTACCGCGCCTGGGTGGAGAACCTGCACTGGGACTGGTGCATCTCGCGCCAGCGCTACTTTGGCGTGCCGTTCCCCGTGTGGACCTGTGACGGCTGCGGCGAGGTGATGCTGGCCGACGAGACACAGTTGCCGGTCGATCCGCTGGAGCAGCAGCCCGCGCGCCCCTGCGCCTGCGGCTCTACGTCCTTCACACCCGAGCGGGACGTGATGGACACATGGGCCACGTCGTCCCTTTCGCCGCAGATCGTGGGCCGCTGGCTGGCCGATCAGGAGCTGTACAAGAGGGTCTTTCCGATGTCGATGCGGCCCCAGGCGCACGAGATCATCCGCACGTGGGCGTTCTACACCATCGTCAAGTCCCATTACCACTTTGGCGCGCTGCCCTGGAAGGAGGCCGCCATCTCAGGCTGGGGATTGGCCCCGGAGGGCGCGGGCAAGATCAGCAAGAGCCGCGGCGGCGGCCCGATGGCGCCGCAGGAGATGATCGAGCTGTACTCGGCCGATGCCGCGCGCTACTGGGCGGCCAGCACGGGCTTTGGCAAGGACGCGACCATCAGCGAGGAAAAGATACAGGCCGGGGCCAAGCTGGTCATCAAGCTGTGGAACGTGGCCCGCTTCAGCGAACGATTCGTGATAGGCTACAAAATGCCAAGTGTGGCGCCGCCGCTTTCCCTGGCCGACCGCTGGATTCTCTCCCAGGTCCAACGCCTGGTCGAGCGGGCGACGGCCCTTTTCCGCGATTACGACTTTGCCGCGGCCAAGAGCGAGACGGAAGCCTTTTTCTGGCAGGTGCTGGCCGATAACTACCTGGAGATGTGCAAGCTGCCGCTCTACGAGGAGGACAGCCCCGGCGCGCGCTATGCACTGCACGCGGTACTTTTGACCGTGCTCAAGCTCTTTGCACCGTTCCTGCCCTACGTGACGGAGGAGGTCTACCAGGGGCTGTTTGCGGCGGGCGGTGGTTCGATCCATCGGGCCGGTTGGCCGGTTGTGGACGAATCCCTGATCGACGGGCAGGCCGAGGCCGCCGGGGATGTGGTGGTAGAGATCGCCACCGCGGTGCGGCGGTACAAGACGGAACGCCAACTCCGCATGGGCGCGGAGCTGGCACGGCTGCAGGTGGCGGTGCAAGACATTGTCTTACGCCGGGCGCTGCGCGATGCCGCAGCCGACATCCGCAGCGTCACCCGCGCGCAGCAGGTGGAGATCGTCGAGCGGATCGACGGCGGCTTGACAACTATCGAGGATACGGGCACAATGGCCGTGGCGCTTGTGCGGGAAGAATGATGAGGATTCGATGGGCATTTGTGTTAGGTGGCACGAAAAGATAGGGCTTGTGGTTATCGCCCTGATCGGCGGGTTTGTACTGGTGGCCTGCCTGGGCAGTGGTGTACCCGCGACTCTCACCGGCTCGCCATCGGCGCGGTCCTCGGCCACCATTACTCCTTCTATCGCGCCGCCGACTGCGCCATCGGTGTCCCCAGCGGCAAAATCTACGCTGCCCCCTACCATCACCCCTCGCCTTGCGCCGCCGACCCTCACGCCTCTGCCGACCCTGCCGGCTTGTTACGTGCCACATCCGGCCCTGTGGCAAGTCACGCCGCCGATCGAATCTGATTGGCACCGGTATACTCTTCAATGGGAGAGCGATAGCGTGGTTAAATACTTGATAGAAGAACACCATGACTGTGAAACAGGCTGCTGTACTGCAACGTGGGCCCGGTATGTGCTTGCAGGTGCAACGACAACATTCACAGAGACCGTCTGCCCGACCCCTGGTGAGATGATGCCTTTCTTTGCTTCCATGCAGCAGGTAGAAGTTACCGAAGATGACCTCACCTATTCCGCGACTATCTCGCCGGATGGTTCTAGAGCCTTAATCGTGGTGGAAACCACCGAGCCGGTCCCAGCTCTCAAACTGGGGGACTGGGAATCTGAGGCTGAGAAGTTTTATCAAGGATGGATCATATATAGAGATGGAAGCAGCCCACTGCCGCTTTTTTACACCGTGGAGGATATGTTTCGCTTTCAGTGGGCGCCTGATAGCCGTCATTTGATCATAGATGCGTATTGCTATGGTGGTGAGGGGATTCTCGTTCAGGGGATTGGCCTTTTGGTCGTCGATGTTGATAGCTCGGTGACGTATACGATTGCTGACGAGTACTATGGACTTTGCGAGGGGAGTATATCCTACCAGGTGGCTCCAGACAGTCGGCATTTGATTTACGAGCCAGGGATTGTTGCCACGCTAGATGGTTCCGAGCAGGTGCGTGTCTGCGATGAGGGGAGAGAGGCACGGAGTTACACATGGTCGCAGGACGGTCAATATGCATACGTGGCTTGCTTTACTAGTCGGGCAGAACCGGACACCCTAAGTCGGTATGATACACAGACTGGCGAGAACTTGATTCTGGCCGGGCCGGATTGTGGCCTTACTTTCAAAGCCATAGAGATGGCGGTGTCGCCAGGGCAAACGCACGTCGCCTTTGTCTGGGGCAATACCACCTTTATGCCGGTCGAGCCATATGGTGTCTGGATGCTCGATCTGACCCTGGCCAACGGCTGCCAATGAGCAACCTAAAAGACAATCTAACGCGGAGGATAGGACACGATGATCGGCCCACTTTCCAAGACATACACCCCCCAGGAACACGAGGAGCGCCTCTACACATGGTGGGAGGAGCAGGGCTTTTTCCGGCCCGAGACCCAGGTCGAGCTGGGCCTGGCGGCCGAGGACGGTCCCCGTTTCTGCATCACCATGCCGCCGCCCAACGTGACCGGTGTACTGCACCTGGGCCACGCCATGACCGCCGCGGTCGAGGACCTGATGACACGCTACTACCGCATGAAGGGGCACCAGGCGCTTTTCCTGCCCGGCGCCGATCACGCCGGCATCGCCACGCAGAACGTGGTGGAGCGCGAGCTGCGCAAGGAGGGGCTGACGCGCCACGACCTGGGCCGCGAGGCCTTTATCGCGCGCTGCTGGGAGTGGGCGCGCCAGTCGCTGCGCGTCATCACCGAGCAGCACAAGCGGCTGGGCATCTCGTGCGACTGGGAGCGGGAGCGGTTCACGCTCGATGAGGACCTGAGCCGCGCCGTGCGCACCGCTTTCGTGCGGCTCTACGGGCGCGGGCTCATCTCCAAGGGGACCTACCTGGTCAACTGGTGCCCGCGCTGCACCAGCGCCATCTCCGACCTGGAGGTGGAGCCGGAGGAGCGCGATAGCCACCTGTGGCACATCCGCTATCCGGTTGTGAACGATGATTGGCAGGGGCCACCCGCGCCCTCTACTCCCTTCGTGAGCGGGGATCCCCCCCCTCTATCCCCCCCGCTTGCGGGGGGGATGAAAGGGGGGGCTTGGGGCAGCGGTCAGTGGGCCGAGGGTGCCACCGAGTTCATCCAGATGGCCACCACCCGCCCGGAGACGATCCTGGGCGACACCGCCGTGGCGGTCAATCCAAACGACGCGCGTTGGCGGCACCTGGTGGGCAAGACCGCCGTGCTGCCTGCGTTGGGGCGCCGCATCCCCATCATCGCCGACGACGCGGTCGATCCCGAGTTCGGCACCGGCGCGGTCAAGGTGACGCCCGCCCACGACCCCACCGATAATGAGATTGGCATCCGGCACGGGCTGGAGGCGCCCAACGTGATGACCGACACGGCCCTCATCAACGAACTGGGCGGCCCCTACGAGGGGCAGGATCGCTTCGAGTGCCGCAAGAACATCGTGGCTGACTTTGAAAGGGAGGGGCTGCTGGTTAAGGTGGAACCCTACCACCACGCCGTGGGCACCTGCCAGCGCTGCGCGACTGATATCGAGCCGCGCATCTCCACCCAGTGGTTCGTCGACGTCAAGCCGCTGGCAGAGCAGGCGTGCCAGGCCGTGCGCGATGGAGAGACGACCATCGTCCCGGAGCGGGAGGAGCGGCGCTTCTTCCAGTGGATGGAGGCCATCCGCCCGTGGTGCGTCTCGCGCCAGTTGTGGTGGGGCCACCGCATCCCGGTATGGACCTGCGAAGACTGCGGCGGGCAGACGTGCGAGCTAACCGACCCGACCGTGTGCGCGCACTGCGGCAGCGAACACATCCAGCAGGAGGAGGACGTGCTGGATACCTGGTTCTCCTCCGGCCTGTGGCCGTTCTCCACGCTGGGTTGGCCGGACGATACGCCCGACTTGCGGCGTTTCTATCCCACCAGCATGCGCGAGACCGGCTACGACATCCTGTTCTTCTGGGTGGCGCGGGAGTTGATGCTGGGGATGGGCATGACGGAAAAGTCGCCCTACGCCACCGTCTACCTGCACGGCCTGGTGCGCAACGAGGAGGGGAAAAAGATCAGCAAGTCGATGGAGAACATCGACGAGTACGACCCGCTGAACATCATCGACAAGTACGGCGCCGACGCGCTGCGCTACACGCTGATGACCAGCTCGACGCCGGGCCTGGACATGAACCTCGACCCGCGCCGGCTGGAGGGCGCGCGCAACTTTACCAACAAGATCTGGCAGGCGACGCGGTTCGTGCTCTCCAACCTAGATCAGTCTCCAGTCTCCAATCTCCAATCTGCCGATCTCCAATTGCCTGACCGCTGGATTCTCTCCCGTCTCAACCGCCTCGTGGAAAGCGTGACCCACCTCTTCGACACCTACCAATACGGCGAGGCCGGGCGGCAGATCAACGACTTTTTGTGGAGCGAGTACTGCGATTGGTACATCGAGGCCTGCAAGGTGCGGTTGTACGATCAGGCAGCGGACAAGGACACCCCGCGCGCGGTGCTGCTCCACGTGCTGGAGACGGCGCTGCGATTGCTGCACCCCTTTATGCCCTTTGTCACCGAGGCGTTGTGGCAGGCGCTGCCTCCCCCCCCTCTGTCCCCCCCGCAAGCGGGGGGGAGGAAAAGGGGGGCGACCCCGCCTGCAGAGGGGGCGAAAGGGGCGACCCCGCCTGCAGAGGGGGCGAAAGGGGCGACCCCGCCTGCAGAGGGGGCGAAAGGGGCGACCCCGCTTGCAGAGGGGGCGAAAGGGGAGACCCCGCCTGCGGGTGGGGAGCAGAGGGGGGGGCAATCCCTCATGATGGCCCGCTGGCCGGAGGCGGACGAGGCGCTGCTAGACGATGCGGCATTTGCCGAGGCAGAGGCCCAGATGGGGCTGATGATGGAGCTGACCCGCGGCTTTCGCAACCTGCGCGCCGAGTACGACGTGACCCCCGGCAAGCGCATCCCGGCCCTTATCGCTGCCGGGGACGCCGTCGATTGGCTGGACGCACAGCGTGCGGTGCTGTGCTCCTTGGCCAAGCTCGATGCCGACCAACTGACCATCCGACCGGCCATCGAACCACCCGCCCAATCGGCCACCGTCGTCGTGGGTGACGTGGTGGGCTACCTGCCGCTGGCCGTACTTGTCGACCTCGATGCCGAGCGGGAGCGGCTGGCGAAGGAGTCAGCCGACATCGAGGGCCACATCGCGCGCAGCGAGGGGCTGCTGGCGGGCGACTTTGCCCAAAAGGCCCCAGCACACATCGTCCAGCGCGAGCGCGACAAGCTGGCCGATCTGCAGGCGGAGCAGGCCAAGCTCAAGGAGCGGCTGGCGGCGTTGGGGTAGGACACAGATGGCGCTTCTGTGAAGCGTACGCAGATAAACACAGATCGCAGGCGTGGAGTAAGGGGATATGGATCGCTTTGGCGAAAAGCGCTTGGCGCGCGGGCTGTGCGCATCGTGGCTGCTGGTTGTTTTCATCCTGGTGGCTTGCTGCCCTATCCCTGCACCTGCGTTGATGCCGTCGCGCGTGACGCCATCTTTTTTCATCCCAATACCCTCACTCCGACACCTACCCCTTTTGCAGCCACCATCACCGCAGCCGGCTCCACCACGTTGCAGCCCGTGGCGGAAAGGCTGGCCCGGGCGTTCAACGCTTAGAACTTGTTCAAGAATGACTTCGTACTTTCCGATACGAGCAAAAGTCACCCTTCGACACGCTCAGGGTGATTTCTCGCTTGCAACCCAAATGCGAAGTTGTTTTTGAACGACTTTATTATCCCGACATGGAGATCGACGTCCAGGGCGGCGGTTCTAGAGTTGGGGTGGAGTCCGTGGGTGAGGGAGCGGGCGACGTGGGCATGGCCTCGCGCGACTTCAAGCCATCCGAGTCGGACGCCTACCCTGACCTGCAGGTCCATACCATCGCCCGCGATGGCATCGCCATCGTCGTGAACCACAGCGTGCCGGTGGATGATCTGAGTGTTGACCAGGTGCGCGCCATCTTTGCCGGGGAGATCACCAATTGGCAGGAGGTGGGTGGGCACGACGCACCGATTATCGTCGTTTCGCGGGAAGAGGGTTCCGGCACGCGCGGCGCATTCGAGGAAATTGTGATGGGGGAAACACCTATTACTGATACAGCGATCATACGACCTTGCTCTGGCTGGTGTAACCCTGTAGTCACGTATGATGACTCGATTGGATTTCTCTCTTTTGGCTATCTGGACGACTCGGTAAAACCCCTCTCCATCGACGGTGTAGCACCGACGGTGGGGAATGTGCGCAATGGCACCTACCCAATCATTCGCCCTCTCAACCTACTGACCAGCGGCGAGCCCGGCGAGGCGGTCAAGGCGTGGCTCGAATTCGCCCTCAGCGAGGAGGGGCAGGCCATCGTGACCGAGGAGGGATACATTCCGATGCGGTAGCGGTTTGCGCGCGCTTGCGATTTGCAAAGCAAGCGGGTACAATAGCAGTGAGGAGGTGCAGTGTGAACGAAACAGTGGCCCTCGAAAAAGTAACTGCGTTGGCACGGCGCTTGCCACCGTTGGATCAGATCAGGTTGATCGAGCAACTGATGCCGACGATTGAACGCGAATTCATGAGCTTGGAATCTCCCGACGAGTCTCTGGCAGCCTGGCAGCAGGTCTACGCCGAGCTTTCGGAAGAGGATATTGCCACGGTGGAGCAGATCGCCACCGATCGAAGCGACTTTATGCGGCAGGTGGCCTAAATGCCTGCGGTGCTCCTGGATACAGATACGCTCTCGGAGGTAATGAAAGGGTATGACCTGCAGGTCAGTCAACATGCTGCGGCATATCTTGCAGACCACGGACGTTTTACATTCTCCATCATCACCCGCTACGAGATTCTGCGCGGCTTGAAGGCCAAACAGGCCCTCAGGCAAATTGAAGCGTTTGAGGAACGCTGTCGCAAGAGCATTGTGTTGCCCTTGTCCGATGAGGTGATTCTGCTGGCAGCGGAGATATACGGCGATCTGCATCGCTCTGGTCAGCTTATCAGCGATGCTGACATCCTAATCGCGGCAACCGCCCGAGTTTATGAGCTAACACTCGTCACAGAGAATCAAGCGCATTTCCAGCGCATCCCCGGTTTGAGTGTCGAGAGTTGGCGTACCCCATGAAGAGTCGTTTGATCCCACGCATATTGGTCGTGACAATAGAACGCTAACGCCCGGTGAGGCAGATCGGAAGGTGAACGATGGACGAATTCCACCCCCAAACCATCATCGAGCCGTTTCGCATCCGTTCTGTGGAGCCCATTCGCTTCACCACGATGGGCGAGCGGGAGCAGGCGCTCGGCGAAGCGGGGTACAACCCGTTCCTGCTGCACGCGCGGGACGTGCTGATCGACCTGCTCACCGATAGCGGCACGGCTGCCATGTCGTCGCGGCAGTGGGCGGGCATGATGGCCAGCGACGAGTCGTACGCTGGGGCCTCTTCCTTTTACAGGTTCGAGGCGGCGGTCAGGGACATCACTGGCTTCAAGCACGTCATCCCCACCCACCAGGGCCGCGCGGCCGAGCACATCCTGTTCAACACCATCGCCAGGCCCGGCGACGTGGTGCTCAACAACACCCACTTTGACACCACGCGCGCCCACGTGGAGCACGCCGGCGCCGAGGCGCGCGACCTGGTCATCCCCGAGGGGCGGCAGCCGCGCACGATCCATCCCTTCAAGGGCAACATCGACTTGCAGGCGCTGGAGGCGGCCATCCGCGAGGTCGGGCCGCAGCGCATCCCGGCGGTGATGGCGACGGTGACCAACAACTCGGGCGGCGGGCAGCCGGTCAGCATGGCCAACATCCGCGCCGCCGGCGAGATCGCCCACGCCCACGGCATCCGCTTCATCATCGATGCCTGCCGCTTTGCCGAGAACGCCTGGTTCATCAAGACCCGCGAGGAAGGGTATGCCGACAAGGCGCCCATAGATATCGCGCGGGAGATGTTCGGCTACGCCGACGGCTGCACGATGAGCGCCAAGAAGGACGGCATGGCCAACATCGGCGGGTTCCTGGCGCTCAACGACGACGAGCTGGCCGCCCGGTGCCGCGCCCTGGAAATCCTCACCGAGGGGTTCCCCACCTACGGCGGCATGGCCGGGTACGATATGGAGGCCATCGCGCAGGGTCTGTACGAGGCGCTGGATGAGGGGTACCTGCGCTACCGCATCCGCTCGATCGCGTACCTGGGTGAAAAACTGACGGCGGCGGGCGTGCCCATCGTGCAGCCCACCGGCGGGCACGCGGTGTACATCGACGCGCGGGAGATGCTGCCGCACATTCCACCTCTGCGATACCCGGCCTGGTCGCTGAACAACGCGCTGTACCTGTTGGGGGGCGTGCGCGGCGTCGAGATCGGCACGGTGATGTTCGGCCTGCAGCCGGATGGGACTGAGCAACCGGCGGCGATGGACCTGGTGCGCCTGGCCTTTCCCCGGCGCGTGTACACGCAGAGCCACGTGGACTATTTGGCGGAGGTGATCCTGGCCGTCAATGCGCAGCGTGATCGGGTGCCGGGTCACCGGATCGTGTGGCAGGCGCCCGTGCTGCGCCATTTCACCGCGCGCCTGAAACCGATCGCGTAACGGGAGAGAGGATGGGCAAAAAGATCGACCTCAATTGTGACATGGGTGAGAGCTTTGGCGCCTACCACATCGGCAACGACGAGGCGCTGATGGGCCTTGTCACCTCGGCCAACATCGCCTGCGGCGCCCACGCCGGCGACCCGCTGGTGATGGACCGCACCGTGCGGCTGGCGGCCCGGCACGGCGTAAGCATCGGCGCGCACCCCGGCTTCCCGGACCTGGCGGGCTTTGGCCGCCGTGCGATGCAGCTCACGCCCGAGGAGGTCGAGAACACGGTCCTGTACCAGGTCGGCGCGCTGGCCGCTTTCGCCCGCTCGGCTGGCAGCGGGCTGGCCCACGTCAAGCCCCACGGTGCGCTGTACAACATGGCAGCCAGGGACATCGACGTGGCGCGGGCCATCGCGCGCGGCGTGGCCCGCGCGGGCGTGGACGTCATTGTGGTCGGGCTGGCAGGGAGTGTGATGATCGAGGCGGCGCGGGAGGCCGGGTTACGTGTGGCCCGCGAGGGGTTTGCCGACCGGGCTTACGAGGCCGACGGCTCCCTGCGCTCCCGCAAGCTGGAAGGCGCCGTGATTCACGACCCCGAAACCGCCGCCGAGCGCGCTGTGCAAATCGCACGCGATGGCGTCGTCACCGCTTGCACCGGCGAGGAGGTTCCCTTGCAGGTGGACACCCTCTGCGTGCACGGCGACACCCCCGGCGCCATCGAGATCGCGAAGGCGATCCGGCGGCGGTTGGCAGAGGCCGGCGTCGAGGTGGTGCCGCTGAGGTGCCTGGCGCTATGAAAAGCGCCGGGCATCTTTCAGCCTCCCGCTTCCTGCTTGCCGGCGATGCGGCGCTGGTGGTCGAGTTCGGCGACGCGATAGACCCGGAGATCAACCGCCGCGTCCACGCGCTGGCCCGCGCCCTGGCTGAAAACCCTCTCCCTGGCCTGGGCGAGTCCGTGCCTTCCTACCGTTCCCTCTTGGTGCACTACGATCCCCTGCGCCTTTCCCATGCAGAGGTCGAATCGTTCGTCTCCGAGGCGCTGCGACGGTGCGAGGACGCGCCGCTGCCGGAACCCCGCCTGGTCGAGATTCCCACCGTCTACGGCGGCGAGCGCGGGCCGGACATTGGCTTCGTGGCCGGGCACAACAGTCTCACCGTCGCGGACGTGATCCGCCTTCACTCCGAGGCGATCTACACCGTCTACATGCTGGGTTTCACGCCGGGCTTCCCCTATCTGGGCGGCCTGCCGGATGCACTCTTCACGCCGCGCCTGGAGACGCCGCGCCAGCGCGTGCCCGCCGGGTCGGTGGGCATCGCCGGGGCGCAGACGGGCGTCTATCCCCTGGCGACGCCCGGCGGTTGGCGCCTCATCGGCTGGACGCCGCTGGCGCTGTTCGATCCCGCGCGCACGCCGCCCGCGCTCCTGCGTCCGGGCGACCGGGTGCGCTTTGTACCAACCGAGGAGGCCAGCCTTGGCGCTTGAGGTGCTCGATGGCGGCCTGCTCACCACCGTGCAGGACCTGGGGCGGACCGGTTACGAGCGGTTCGGCGTCCCGGTCGCCGGGGCGATGGACCCCTTCGCCCTGCGGGCGGCCAACTGTCTGGTGGGCAACCCTCCCGAGGCGGCGGCGCTGGAGATCACGCTGATTGGGCCGAGGCTGCGGGCTACGGAGAAGTGCCTGATCGCCGTAGCGGGGGCCGACCTGGGCCTGTGCGTGAACGGCTGGGACCTGCCGCCGTGGATGGCGGTCTTTGTGCGGCGGGGATGGACAATCGAATTTGCCGGACGCAAGGCCGGGTGTCGTGCCGTCTTGGCGGCGGCGGGCGGCATCGACGTGGCGCCGGTGATGGGCTCCCGCTCCACCTACCTCAGCGGCGGCTTTGGCGGCTTGGAGGGCCGCGCCCTGCGCCGGGGGGACCTCGTCCCGGTGGGACCGGTGGGCTTCTATCTGCCGGAGCAGGCCGGGCGGACGTTCCCGCGCCATCGGATTCCCAGTTACAGCGACGCGCCCACGGTTCGCGTCGTGCTTGGTCCGCAGGATGA
>JAFGED010000219.1 GCA_016931785.1 Anaerolineae bacterium | reverse complement strand
GATGGTGCTGCCCGGCGCGACCCGGCCCACGTTGGAAAAGACCTCGTTCCCCTTGATGATCTCGTTGAGCGCGCCGACGCGCTGGGGAATCCCGTCCATCAGGTGCTGCATCGAGGGAGGCAGGTGGGCCAGCATGCGGATCGTGGCCGTGTTAAAGCTCTCCCCGCGCATCGTCACCGCCTTGAGCGCGTCCAGCACGCCGCCAAAGGCCTGCAGGTAGGCCAGCAACTCCCGCCGGGATCGGTCGAACGCAGCCCACTCTTCGGGAGCAGAGCCTTCGCGGCAGGCCTGAAGGCCCACGCGAGCGGCGGCGAACTTTTCCCGGATATCGACCAGCGGATTGCGGAAGGTGGTGGGAAAGATGCGCTCCCTGGGCGAGACGTTGCTGGCGCTCATCGGGATGAGAAGCGCGGGGTTGGTCTCGCGCAGACGGGTCAGCGTCGCCCGGATGGCCTCCAGCGCCTCCTGGGCCTGGGTAGAGGAGGCCCGCTCGGCGAACGCCTTGAGCGCCTGGCGCAGGAGCGGGGAGGGTTCGTAGCCCGCAGCGTGGAAGGAGCGATAAAGGATCAGCAGGTCGTTGACCGTGAGGGACACGCCCCGCTGCTGGAGCCACTTGCGCAGGCGCAGGAGCGCGTGCATATCCACCTCGCTCGATTCAGCGGTCACCTCGCCGGGCTTGCGCTGGGATTGCAATGCAGCCTCCGTCTTGGGACTGCCCTTCAGCATCAGCGGCTGCGGGGGCGGCGACTCGGGGATAAAGGGCCGCCCAGCCGATTTACGGTACCAGTGAATCGCGCTATCGGTCATCACCTCCGCCACGGCCATACCCCACATCCCGTCGAAAAAGATGTGCGACTGGTCAAAGACGAAACTCTGATCGGTGCGAAAGACGGTCAGGGCGTGGTCGCCAATCCCCCGGCGGCCGCGCCGGACGTAGGCCAGGGGCAGATCGCGGGAGCGGCAATCCCAGTTGACGACGATGGGCGCGCGGCGCAGGGCAGCCAACTCCACCTGGGTGGCGGCGGGCAGCTTTTCGCGCAACTGGGGCTGTAGATGGCGCGGCGCATCGGCCAGCAGCAGATCGAGCGTCGGCGGCGCGCCGGGGGGCTGCGCGGCCAGGATAGATGCCACCCAGCCCAACACCGTCTCGGGCGCGGGCGGATGCAGGACGCCCAGGAGCCTGCCATCGCGATAGTACACCCGCCCGCTGCGGTCCGTGTACAGCGGCTGCGTGGAGGCATCACACAGCCCCTTCTTTGGATGCAGGTAGAGGGGCACGGGCGTCGCGTTTTCCAGGCGGGGCGGGTAGCACAGCGGGCTGCCCTGGTCATCCTGCTGGCAGGCAGGCAGCAGGTAGGTGCGGTCATGCCACACAAAGGCCACGGCGGCCCGCCACAGCGGCACGAACTCTTTGCTCTCACGATACCGTTCCGGTTTCAGAGCGGCCAGGAGTGTCATCTGCTGCTGGTAGGCGGGCAACTCCTCGGCCAGGCGGGCCTGATAGAGCTGTTGGAAACGGCTCTGGGCCTGCGGCGGAAGCGCGGGGAGAACGCCCTCCAGGAAGCGGTGAAAGACGGCCTGGCGGTGAGAGATATAGTCCGAACCGCCGTCCGGGCGGCGGTAGGGACACTGGCGCTGCCAATCGCGCTCCATGGCGGCAAAGGGCGGTTTGTCGCCGAGGTTCGCCGCCAGCGCCT
This sequence comes from Anaerolineae bacterium, assembly GCA_016931785.1. Taxonomy (GTDB): domain Bacteria; phylum Chloroflexota; class Anaerolineae; order B4-G1; family B4-G1; genus JAFGED01. Next base: position 1,453 of record JAFGED010000219.1, on the reverse strand, counting down.
CCTCGACCAGCAGCCGCAACATCACCCGCTCCGACCAGTCGGTGAGCAGGAGGTCATCGCAGCGGTACAGCAGCTCCAGCGCGGCGCAGACCCACGCGGCGGCCGCCTGGATCGGAGGGCTGTGTTGGGAAGCCAGCGCACGGTGAAAACCCAGCGTCTCGTTGGCGTGGCGGGCGGCATCCTCCCGCAGGCCAAACTGCAGGTAGAACTGCCAGGTGCCCTCGGGGAAGGCGCTTTCCACGTCCTTGCCGGCCAGTTGGAGGACTTTTTGATAGGCGTGGATGGCAGCGGCGGGGCCGGCGATGAGCGCGCCGTAAAGCCCCTGCGGGATCAGATCGATGCCCCGCAGCAGGGCGGTCAGATCGCCGGCCACCTGCTCGGAGGCGACCCGCCGTCCCTTGAGCTTGATCAACCCGCTCAGCAAAAAGGCAGGCAGGTTGCCGGCGGGAAAGACGCGGGCGATCTCCTCCTTGATCTCCTGGATCTCGGGCAGGGTCAGCCGGGAGAGCTCGAGGATGGTGGTATCGTCGACCTTGAGGAGCGCAGCCAGGGTGACCTGCTGTGGCTCGGTCAGCTTCTCGCGCCGCGCATGAGCCGGTTGGGTCTCGGCCATCGTCCCGCGCTACTCCGCCAGCTCCTCGCCGACGACGATGCAGCGAAAGCCCAGGCCCGCCCCGCTTGCCTTCACGGTGCCTGCATCCCGATGCGTCGTGCGGGCCTTGTGCGCGCTGTAGCCGTAGGAACCGCCGCGCATGACGCGGTGCGTGCCGGTGGCCGGTCCCGTGGGATCGGTCGCCCCGTCGGTGATGTCATAGTAGTCTTGATCGTACCAGTCGGCTACCCACTCCCACACGTTGCCCGCCATATCGAGCGCACCGTACGGGCTGGCCCCCAGGGGATAGCTGCCCACCGGGGCCGTGCGTCCCAGGCCGGTGGACTGGTAATTGAGCAGCGTCGGCGTGGGATCGTCGTCGCCCCAGGGATAGCGGTACTTGACCTCGGCAACCGGGTCCCAGGAAGCGGCCTTTTCCCACTGCGCCTCGCTGGGCAGGCGCACGTCCCATCCCGTCTCGTCGGCCAGCCAGGCGCAATAGGCGCTGGCCTTATCCCAGTTGACGTAGACGACGGGATGGTTGGCCAGTGTCGGATTGTCGTAGGCGGTGAGGATCGAGGGCGGGTCGCAGGCCCCGGCCTCCACGCACAGCCGGTACTGGGCGTTGGTCACCTCCGTCTCGTCGACCCAATAGGCGCTGAGGATGACCGTGTGCTGCGGGCGCTCGTGTGGAAAGGCCTCCGGATCGTCGTCCGTGCCCATCAGGAAAGGCCCCTCAGGGACAAAGCGCACGACCATGCCGTCGACAGGGCGGACGGCGACCTGGCCCGGGAAGAGAATGGGCGTGGGGGTAGCGGTCGGCGTGCCTGTCGGCGTGCCTGTCGGCGTGCCTGTCGGCGT
>JAFGED010000218.1 GCA_016931785.1 Anaerolineae bacterium | reverse complement strand
GATGGTCGAGAGCGAGGTGCTGATGCCGAGGATATTGATGTCGCAATCGCCCAACGTTTTGAACATATGGCTGGCGACGCTGAGGCTTTCGCGGAAGTCGATGCTAAAGATGCTCACGAGCGCCACGTCAGCCTCGCTGGTGATGGCTTCTCCCTCGACCTCTTGTCGAATGCGCTCCGCCACCGTCAGAGCGCGATTCAGATCATCCTGTTTCACACACAGGACGATGTGATCCCGTTCTCCCAGACCGACGAGGTTGGCGATGAGTTCGACGACGATCCCCTGTTCGTCTATCGCGGAGAACAGCTTGCCGCTCACGCCGGGGCGCGATGGGATATCCATGATGCCGATCATTGCCAGATGATCTTTGTGGATTAAGCCTCCGGCTTGGGGCCTATCGTTAGCCATTGGTTCGCCTCTACCTAAATATAGGTGATCGCTGCTAAAGCGTGGATGGATACGTTGCTCATTAAGAGGGGATTATACCGCAGTGTGGGCAAGTTGGGTAGCAGGGCATGATGCTTGCCTCAGCGCCTAGGGGGGGTATTGCTGACGACAAGCACGGGGCATTGAGCGTATTCTATCACCCGTTCGGCCACGCTGCCGACGAGGGCGCAGCGCGCACCCCGGCAGCCCACCCGCCCGATGACGATCAGGTCCACGTCGCGCTCCCGTGCCAGTTCGGCGATCTCCCTATAGGGAGTACCGTGCAGGATCATCTGCTCTGCCTGCACGTTGCTGGCTCCAGCCAGCCGGAGCAGGTAGTCCAAATAGCGTCGGCCCTGGATCTCCAGTTCCCGGCTTATGGCCGCCGAGGTCTTGGCGGTGGCTGCCGCGATTTCATCCACTGTGGCGCTATCCACCACGTATACCAGCGTCACCTGCGAGTGGTGCAAGCCGGCCATCTCAATCGCCAGACGGCCAGCATGTACCGAGTTATCCGATCCGTCGGTGGGAATCAAAATGTGGGTGAATGGGGATTTCTTTTCCATGGTTTCTCCTGATCGAGCGAATGTGCGAATAGACGAATCTGCGAATTAACGAATCCCCGAGCGAGTTGTTCGCCTGTTCCTAAATTTGCCTGCTTGTCCTAACCAAACTGCCGCGAGGTCGGTTTGCCGCCGCCCAAATCTCGGTAGATGGGCGACTTGCCGCCCGAAATATCGCGGTAAGGCTGCCCGTACTCGTGCCTGGACGGGCCGACCATAGCCTCGGCCCCGCGCGACTTGAGCCGCTTGAGCCGGAAGGTCTCCTCGCGCTCCCGTTCTTCCAGCGTGCTCTCGATGAAGGCGACGGTCTCTTCGTACTGGGGGATAAAGATGTACTGCAGCGCGTTGACCCGCCGCTGGGTCTTTTGCAGCTCCCGCGCCAGCCGCCACACGGTCGTCATCGTCTCGGAAAGGTCGGGAATCTCTATCAGCACCTGGCGGAAGCGGGCGGCGGCCTCGTCGAGGGATACGGTCGTATCGCCGAGGCCGTAGGGCGTCTCCGGCGGCGCGCCGTGCGCCTCGATGATGGGCAGGGCCACACCCATGATGCTGTGCAGCCTGATGTCGACGTCGATGGTCTCCTTGACCGAGAGCGCGGCCCACTCCAGGTGCTCCCGGCCCATCGAAAGCCGCGCCATCTCCAGCGCGCGATAGGCCTCGGCCAATTCGGCCCACACCTTGTCCTGCAGGACCGCCGCATCGTGGGCCACGCGCAACAGCTCGGTGGTCAGCACTTCGCGTTTGCGGTCCAGGATCTCGTATCCCTCCCGCGCCAGTTCCAGCGTCCGGCGCAGGTTGAGCAAATTGCTGCGTGTTGGAGCGATTCGAAGCCGTGCCATCTTGCTTACCCTTTACGCGGTCGGGAAATCGCGTCTACCTGCCCGCTTGCTGCTTCTGCTTCCCATAATACTGCTTGATCTCGTCCTCGCTGACGCGCGTGAGCTCCCCCTGTGGGAGCGTCGAGGCCGTCCGCCAGCCGGCCTCCAGCGTCTCGTCGATGGTGCGATGCTCGGTCGCCGCCTGCCCGATGAACTCGCGCTCGAACATGCGCCCGAATTCCAGGTAGCGTTGGTCGACTGCCGTCAGCTCCTCCTCGCCGATGACGGAGGCCAGCGCGCGCGCGTCCTGCACGTGGGCGTAGCTGGCGTAGAGCTGCGCCGATAGGTGTGCGTGATCGGCGCGCGTGAGCCCGCGCCCGATGCCGTCCTTCATCAATCGCGAAAGGGAGGGTAGGACGGCGATGGGCGGATAGATGCCGCGCTGGTGCAGCTCGCGGCTCAGCACGATCTGCCCTTCGGTGATGTAGCCGGTCAGGTCGGGCACGGGGTGGGTGATGTCGTCGTTGGGCATGGTCAGAATGGGCAGCTGGGTGACCGAGCCGTTGGACCCCTTGATGCGCCCCGAGCGCTCATAGATCGAGGCCAGGTCGCTGTAGAGATAGCCCGGGTAGCCTTTGCGGCTGGGCACCTCGCCGCGGATGTTAGAGATCTGGCGCAGCGCCTCGCAGTAGTTGGTCATGTCGGTCAAAACGACCAGCACGTGAAACTCGAGCTCAAAGGCCAGATACTCGGCCAGCGTCAGCGCGGCGCGCGGCGTGATCAGTCGCTCGATGGGCGGGTCGTCGGCCAGGTTGAGGAACATCGCCACGCGCGTCAGCGCCCCGCTGGAGACGAACGCCTCGCGGAAAAAGTTGGCCACGTCGTGCTTGACGCCCATGGCGGCAAAGACGATGGCAAATTCCCCGCCCGCCTGTCCCCCGACCGTGGGCAGCGTGGCCTGACGCACGATCTGCGCCGCCAATTGGTCGTGCGGCATACCGGCCCCGGAAAAGAGGGGCAGCTTTTGCCCCAGCACCAGCGTGTTCATACCGTCCAATGCCGAGACGCCGGTCTGGATATAGTCGCGCGGGTAGATGCGCGCGGTGGGGTTGATCGGCTGGCCGTTGACGTCGGCCCACTGGTCGGCCAGCGGCTCCGGCCCGCCGTCCATCGGTGCGCCCAGCCCGTCAAAGACGCGTCCCAGCATCTCGATCGATACCGGCAGGCGCATGGGCCTGCCCTGGAAGCGGACGCGGGTCTCTTCGATAGAGAGGCCGGTCGTGCCGGCAAACACCTCGATGACGGCCACGCCCTCACCGGTCTCCAGCACCCGGCCCTGGCGCACGCGACCTTGCGGGTCGATTACCTCCGCCACCTCGTCGTAGCCCACGTCGCCGATTCCCTCGGCCACGACGATGGGGCCTTCGACGCGGGCCACGCCCCTGATTTCCTGTCCTCCGTGCTCTGTCAAATCGATCACTTGTACAACCTCTCTACCTCGTCCATTTGCTCGTCCAACTCCTGGCGCACCTCGTCGATCTCGGTCACCTGGTCGTTGGATATGGTCGTTTTCATGCGCACGAGCCGGTTGATGATGGGCTGGTCGCGGATGACGACGATGGGGCAGCCCTTGGCGATGACGCGCGCAGCGCGGTCGTGAAAGTGGAGGATGACCTGCAGCATGCGAATCTGCTTCTCGATAGCGGCGTAGGAATCGATCTCGTCGAGGGCGTCTTGCTGCAAAAAGCCCTCGCGCAGCAGGCGCGCCGTCTCCAGGATCAAGCGCTGGTCATCCGGCAGGGCGTCGGGGCCCACCAGCTTGACGATCTGCTGCAGGCGGTTCTCGCGCTGCAGGATCTCGAGCGCTTTCCCGCGCAGGCCATGCCACTCCTCGTACCCGTGCTCGCGCCACCAGCCGGTCACCATGTCGGTGTATTCGCTGTAGCTTTCGAGCCAGTTGAGGGCCGGAAAGTGGCGCGCCGAGGCAAGGGCCTTGTCGAGCGCCCAGAAGCAGCGGATGAAGCGGGTGGTGTGCTGCGTGACCGGTTCGGAAAAGTCGCCGCCGGGCGGGCTGACGGCGCCGATGATGGTCACCGAGCCGCCTGCGCCGTTGAGCGTCTCCACGCGCCCGGCGCGCTCGTAGAACTCGGCCAGGCGGGCGGCCAGGTAGGCCGGGAAGCCCTCCGCGGCCGGCATCTCCTCCAGACGGCCAGAAATCTCGCGCAGCGCCTCGGCCCAGCGCGAGGTGGAGTCGGCCATCAGCGCCACATGGTAGCCCATATCGCGGTAGTACTCGGCCAGCGTGATGCCGGTGTAGATGGATGCCTCACGCGCGGCGACCGGCATGTTGGAGGTGTTGGCGATGAGGATCGTGCGCTCGACCAGCGGGCTGCCGGTGTGCGGGTCGGTCAGTTTCGGGAAGTCGAGCAGCACGCCCGTCATCTCGTTGCCGCGCTCGCCGCAGCCGATGTAGACGATGATGTCGGCGTCGCTCCACTTGGCGATCTGCTGCTGGGTGATCGATTTGCCCGCGCCAAAGCCGCCGGGGATGGCGGCCGTGCCGCCCTTGACCAGTGGGAAGAACGTGTCGAGCACGCGCTGCCCGGTGACGAGCAGCTCGCTGGGCAGGATGCGGCGGGCATAGGGGCGCGGGTGGCGCACCGACCAGCGCTGCAACATCGTCAACTCACGCTCGCCATCCTCCGTCTCCAGGCGCGCGATGGGGGCCTCGATGGTGTACGTGCCCGGCGGGGCGACCCACGTCAACCGCCCGGCGACGTCGGGTGGCACCATGATGCGGTGCTCGATCAGCAGGGTCTCTGGCACGCTGCCCAGGATGATGCCGCCCTGCACGTCGCTGCCAACTTCGACGCTGGGGGTGAACTTCCACTCGGCCCGGCGGTAGAGCGGCGTGAGCTTGACGCCGCGTCCGATAAAGGCCCCACTGCGCAGTTCCATCACCGGCAGCGGGCGCTGGATGCCATCGAAGGTGGATTTGAGCAGGCCCGGCCCCAGTTCGACCGAGAGCGGCATGCCGGTGCCGTAGACTGGCGCGCCAGGGCGCAGCCCGGAGGTCTCCTCGTACACCTGGATGGTGATCACGTCCTCCTCCAGGCCGATGACCTCACCCACCAGGTGCTCGGCGCCGATCTCGACGACTTCGAGCATGCCCACCTGGCGCGAGCCGCGGGCGCGCACCACCGGGCCATTGACCCACACCACCTGGCCTACTTGGCCGATTTCTCGCTCGCTCATGCCGTCTCTCCAGATAGGATGCGATAAACCGTGGTGCGTAGGCTGTTCTGCATACGAGCCAGCCGGGTTTCCAGCGTGTTATCGTAGCGCCGGTGGCCGTCGGGCGTCTCGACAATGACGCCGGTGCCCCGCTTGAGAGGGTCGCCAGCGCGCAGGTAGATGCCCAGTTCTCTTGCCAGGTCGGCCAGCACCTCGTTGGTGAGCACCTTGCGCGTCTCTGGATCAGAGCGCACCAGGGCGTTATCGGTATCCATGTGCTCCGCGGCGTCTTTTACCAGGAGGCGCACGATCTGTTCATAGTCCGGCCACTGCGGCGCACCGGCCAGGCGCTCTCGGGCGCTGGCAAAGACGCGCCGCAATAGCTCCTCGCGGCGCTGCAGCTTGATCTTCTGGGCTTCAATCTTGGCCGATGCCGCCGATTGGCTGCGCAGCGTTTCGACCTCTTTGTTGGCGCGCTCCAGGATGGCGTCCCCTTCGCTCTTGACCTGCGCCTCCGCTTCGTGGAAGAGGACCTGCGCCTGGACCTGGGCGTTTTCCACGATCTGCTGTGCCTCCGCCCGGGCATCCTCCATGATCGCTTGCTGAAGAGCCTGGAGGTTGTCCTGGGACCTCAAGTCCACAGGCAGGTGTTGCTCGCCCAGAGAAACGCCCCGCCAACCCTGTTGACTGGCATTCTGTTCTGACTTCATATCCTTACCCCGATGGTTTTCCTGATCACTTCGCTGAGCGGCGGTCGATCCGGGCTCGGTCCCTCCGGGCCGGGGATCTCGACGACCAGCGGGCGGGTGCTGCGTATCTTGAGCGTATCCACTCGCTGGCGCGCCAGGTCGGCCACGTCCTCGGTCACCAGCACGATATCGATCCTTCCGTTGGCTATCGCTGTATCGAGGGCGTGGTTCACTTCCTCAGCCGTGGTCACGACCTGCCCACGCACACCCACCAGGGCAAAGCCCCATACAGCATCTTCACTGCCAATGACCAGCATATGTCCTCCGCTGCAAGATCTTACCGAAAGCTAAAAGCGACTTGTCCAAATGCGCTTTTTGTCCATTCGTTTGATTCTTGAAGGTATCGTTGCCACGCAGATTCTGGGAAGCTCTGGGATTCTACCGGCCCAGGATCATGAAGGCGATGATCAGCCCGTAGATGGCGATACCTTCAGCCAGGCCGACAAAGATCAGCACGCGGCCAAAAGTCTCCGGCTTCTCAGCGATGACGCCGATGGCCGCCGACCCGGTCGCGCCGACGGCGTAGGCCGCGCCGATCGAGCCCAGACCCACAGAGATCGCCGCGGCGAGCGACGCGTAAGGGTCTCCCACGCTGGTGGGCTGTTCCGCCTGTGGCTCATCGGCGGCCATAGCAGTCGGAGGCGCGGCCAGCCAGACGATGCCTATGATGATCATCGCCAGGGCCAGCAGCAGGTTAAAGCCGCCCAGGCCCAGGACCAGCTTGCGGGCCGTCTGCGCATCAGCTTTCCCATTCATGCTCCTCGGCGCGAATATGACGGCCATGACCAGCAGCGCCACACCGATGGTTGTTGCTAGAATGATAATCATTGTGTCTCCTCCAAGAAACTTTACTCTTCTCTTGGGATCAGCATCAGGGGATGATAAGTCACCCCGCCGCCAGAGAAGAACTTGCTAAAGAACTCGTAATACTCCAGACGCAGGGTCTGGATGCCCACGATCATACCCTCAAAGCCGATGATGAACAGGTTGCCCCCTACGATCACGGCCCAGTATCCCAGGCCGCCGGGCTCGCCGGCGAGCCCAGTGACGACCTGGCTCAACGCGCCATGGGCTACGGCAAAGGCCCCCATACGCACGTAGGAGAGCGTGTTACTGAACAGGCTGATGAGTATCTCGAATGCCTCAATCGGCAACTGGATCAAATAATTGCCCACGCTGTCCTTGATCAGCGGGCGGTGTCCCTCCACCAGATTCGCCAACACCTCGGAGAAGACAACCACCAGCCCAGCAGCCACGGCCACGATAGGCAGAATGCCCACCAGGGCTTCCGGCAGCCGGGCGCTGTCTTCTAATCCCAGCATCCCCGGCAGGACGTTCCAGAGGATGCCCAGCAGCGACCAGTAAAAGATCATGTTCGCCACACCGTTGTGACCAAAGAGCAGGTGGCCCCAGCGCCCGACCAGCGCATTGTTGATGATGTTGACCACCATGCCCAGGCTCAGCAAAGCGGCGCCGATGCCCACGGTGATGATCAAGATGCCCATGATATCCACTTGCGGCTTTAGCCAGATCTCTTTGAGCACTTCTTCGAAACTGAACACGCTGCCGTAGAGAAACCCAAAGATTATCGAGACCACGCCACAGGCGATCAGCACGACGCCAAAGTTGGCCAGCTTGCGCAGCGGCCGCACGCGGCGGCTGAGCAAAATCGCTCCCAGTAGCGCCAGGAACAGCCCGTGCCCCACGTCTCCGAACATGATGCCAAAGATGAGGGGGAAGGTCAGGGCCAACATGGGCGTGGGATCAAGCTCGCCGTACAGCGGGCGCCCATAATTGGTCACCAGGCTCTGGAAGGCCCGCATGAAGGCGGGCGGATCCAGCGCCACGGGCGTGGCGGACTCGCCCCGCTTCTGCGGTGGGTCGATTTCGACCACCACCTCTTGGGACACCTGCTTGATTTTCTCCTGCAGCAGAGGGAGCTTGGGCACGGGCACCCAGCCATCGACCAGGTAGGTGTAGCGCAGCCGGCCGTAGCGGGCGATGGTCTGCGCCAGCGTGCGGCTGGCGCGCACGCGCCACAGCAGGAGCTGCAGCAGGTCGATCTTGGCCTCGTGCAGTTGGCCGATCCTGGCCTGGCACGAGCCGATGTGTTCCTGCGCGCGTTCTATGCTGGCTTTGATCGAGGCGATGATCTCCTGAGGCGTGCCGCGGTATCTATCGGGCAGGTTGAGCGGGTTGAGGTAGGCGCTGCGCGCGGCCCGGTTCAGTATTTCGGCATCGCGCTGCGCGCCAAAGAGCACTACCGTCGCCAGGTACTCGTCGCGCCGCAGCGTGACCAGGGCAAAGGGGACGTGTTCCAGGCTGCTGCGCAACCGCTCCAGGTTAGAGATCGGTATCGTGCCCATCAGGGCAAAGAGATACCGCAGGCTGCGCACCTTGTCCAGGTCCACGTCCAGATCGGCCACCGTCTCCAGTTGCCTGAGGTAGCGCTGTAACTGGCCCAGGTGTTCCTGTTCTTCACCCAACTCCTGGATGCAGATGCGGGTCTCTTGTTCCAACTGCTCTACGTCGAGCTGGGCGACGCCCGGCTCGATCAGGTGCGGCGTGTTCGCCGGCGGCGGGCCTTCGTCCACGCCGAGCGCCTCCATCACGTCCAGGACGCGCCGCTCCAGCGCGGAAAAGGCGTTGATCCAATCGTGCCACTTGCCGGTTTGGCCGGCCCCCTCTTCGGCGCTGACGTACCTGCTCAGTATGGGGTGAAAGGCCCCCGAGGCGGCCAGCGCCTCGGTCACAGGAATCACGTCCTGTTCGGGTATGATCAGTTCGACCCTGCTCATTGTTTGTGATCGGAACATGCTGTTACCTCATGGTGTGATAAGCCGGCGGCTGAAACACTAGCAGGGACTCGAATGTCTGCATAGGAAGCCGGGATGCCTTGGCCTCGATCAACACGGTCAGGTCTCTGACCTCGTACTCGTTCAACACCACGTAGGCGATCGGGATGCCTATGTGGAAGGGATTGCCGATGAAAACTTTGCGACACATCTCCACGATCCGCTGCTGGAGGGTGACCTCCAGCCTCTGCAGCGCCGGGCCGGCCTCTTCCTCGATCCGCTCCAGCACGTCCAACCCGCCGAGGTCCGGATAGATGCGCCTGACGAGCGGGGCGATCTCGGTCCCGGCGGCGATGGCGCGGATGTCGGCGTCGCGCACCTTGTAGCCAAAGGGCAGCGTGTAGTTGATGATCTCCTGCTCCGATAGGTGGTGATAGACGCGGTAGCGGATTGCCCACAGCAGGTTGTCCATATCGATCATGCTGCCCACGATGTTCATCGCCTTTTCGTGGTCCAGGCCCGAGAGCTGCTCGATGCTCTGCCACAACTGCCGGTGATGTTCCAGGTCGAGCGCCACCTCCAGTGGGAACAGGCTTCCCTCAGCCTTGTAGCGCTCCAGGGCGTGCTCCAGTGTGCTGTAGTAGGGCGTGTAGCGCGTGACCTCGATCGCGCGCGCGATGTCGCCGCCAGTGACCATGCGCTGCATGTCCTCCAGCGAGAGCATGGCGTGCTGCGGCTTGGGATAGAGCAGCAGGAGCACCTGCTGCCAGTCGGCGTGCGACTCGATGCCGCGCAGCACGGCCTTGATATCGTCCACCTCGTACAGCCGCCACAGCCACAGCAGCAACTGGCGGCCCTCCTCTGACAAGAGCTGGGTGATCTTTTCAAAGATGTCGGCCAGGTGCCGCCTGATCTGGTAGACGGTGCGGCGCGGCGTGAGCAGCTCGCGCTTGATCGATAGATAGGGCTCGTAGACGGTCTTGGACAGGATGTTCAAGACGGCGTCTAGATTCTCCGCCGCCAGGAGCGCATTCCACGTCTCGGGTGTCAACATCGTCGAGTAGAGCGCCCGCACCGTGGCGTGTGCCCGGGAGTAGGTCATCACGCTGTTGACGGACATGCGCTATTCGCGTCCCACGACCTGGGCGAGCACGTGGCTCACCGCATGCTCCATGTGCTGCTCGGCCAGGGCCTCCATCTGTTGCGCCTCGGCGTTGGCCTGGGCGAGGATGCGATCCCGCTCGATCTCGGCCGTGGCCTTGCTCTCGGCCACCAGGCGCTCGGCCTGCTGGCGGACATGCGCCAGCGTCTGCTCGCGCGTGGTGGAGGCTGCCTGCTTGGCCTCTTTGACGATGCGCTCGGCTTCCTGCCGGGCATCGCCGTAGAGCTGCACGGCGATCCCTTCGATTGATAGGATCTGGGCGATTGTCTCCTGACTCACTTTGCCTCCAAAAGGTATCTTTTCAGTAATCTGGGGGGTGCGAGGGCGGCGCAGCCGCCCTCGCACCCCCCACCTTCACCGATTGTCCGGAAGATACCCAAAAAAACACAATGCCGCATGCAGCGTCGTCGGGCTACATGACGGTGCTCGGCGGCTTGAGGGATTGTAGCACTCGGTTGGGATTTGTCAAGATGGCGAAGCTTTTTTACCAGAGACACGGAAGGCGCAGAGTTTTTGATGATTTTCGGTATCTACTCAGGCTGTTCACCCGAGCAGTGGACCTCGCTCAAAAAAGGGAGAGATGGGGGTTCGAGGGCGGCGCCTGTCCTGAGGCGCCCCCCGAGCGAGTCGAGGGGCGAAGCCGAAGGATCGCCGCCCTCGAACCCCCTGCCTTCCTCCTCTTTTTGTCCCGAAAGGCAACTGCGAAGCAGGGCTGATTATTCAACCCGTTGACCCCCTACCACGCCCTGGGCACGTTCCACTCCTCTTTTCCCTTTGGCATCACCTCGGCGGGATCAAAGGTCTCCTCGCTCGGCTCGACGCCGATGATGCGGTCAAGGCGCAGCGAGACGATGGATGCGTGCTCGTAGGAATAGGCCCACAGGTAGTCGTTGGTCTTTGTGGCGGCGGACTTGCCTTTCTTGATATCCAACGGGGCGACGTGATAGCTCTGCACCGGCTCGTCGGGCTCTGGGCGGTAGCGCACGTAGCACTTGTGTTTGTTCTGGATGGCGTTTTTCACCGCGTCCACCGTGCGGGTCACGTTTAGCTCCACCGCCTGGGCCACCGCGGCCCGCACCTGCTCGGGGTTCTTGGCCTGCAGGATCTGCTCCTGCGCAGCCTCGGCCACCTTGGGATCCTCCACCATCGCACCGACCTCTTTGATCGCCTTAGCCTGGGCCTCGGTCATCGTCGCTTCGAAACCGGTTGGGGAGAGGCTCAGGGTTTGGATGCGGTCGACCACGGGCAGCAACACCAGCAGCGCCATCGCCACGATGAGGACCCACACGCTGTTATCGCCCAAGTCGCTGCTCATACCGCCCGTCACCTGGTAGACGACAAAGAAAAGAGCGCCGAACACCAGGAAGGTGAGGATCACCTTTGGCAGCCAGGCGTGCAGCGGTTCTTTCGGGTTGGGGTTTTTATTGGACATCGTTATACCTCCTAGGTGTATCTGTTGGTTGGGGCACACGGGTCGGCTAGAGAAAACGTGGATTTGTGATGTGCAGTTTGTGCTTGCACAAACTGCAAGGGAGCGTTTTGGTATATCCCTGTGTGCTAGAGTATGCTTATTCCTTGGTTTTGTGCGGCGAGACCGCCTTTGCCCCAAATTACAAACGCATCCCCCCTCCCTGCGAGATTGTACTCAGGTACAGGGTGAATCTTGGCCATATGCCCGATGGCAAATAGAGTCAAGTGCGGTATAATGCGGGCAGTTTAGCCACATCTCGTATAATTATACTCGTCACGATTCAGCGCGCAATCGGCAGGGCAATCGCATTTGGAAAGAGGCTTCTTCTTGCTGTCATTCTGAGCCCCGAAGGAACGAAGAATCTTGCCTTTGCGGCACGGGACTGATTCTTCGCGTCCTCTGGACACTCAGAATGACAGCGTTGCGAAAAGTGCCCGTCGGTGAATTGTCGAATAAAGCCGCCTGCGAGCGCGTTGAAAGGACGGAACTTTTATGATCGAGATCATCCGCTATCTGCTGCGCCGCAAGGTGCGCACCGCGCTGACGGTGTTGGCCGTCGCCGTGGGCATCTTTGCCGTCACCACGGTCGGCTCCATATCCGAGAGCCTCGAGGCCCTCGTCCAATCGAGCGAGGCGGAGGCGATGGACCGCGTTTTCGTCCAGCCGGAGAACTGGGATCGTCCGGTGACAGAGGCCACGCTGCGCGAGATCCGCCGCGTCGAGGGGGTGGCAGGCGTCGCCGTCACCATGTACGACTCCTATCTTGAAGAACAAGAGGAGCAAGTCGTCACGATCTTGATCAACCCCGAGGGCTTTATGGGCACACGCTCCGACATCCCCGGCCTGGAGTTCGAGCCGCCGAGTGCCGGGGTGGAGTTGTATGCCGGGCGGTTGCCCAGCCCCAACAGCCGCGCCGAGACAGTGGTCACCTGGAAACTGGCGCAGGAGCGCGGCCTGGAAGTCGGCGACATCCTGATGATCCGCGGCCGGCCCTTCCGCGTGGTCGGCATCTGGGGGCCACAGCCGGACGCGTCGACCAGCATGGCGTACGTTTCCTACGACGTGGCAGAGGAAATGTCCTCGTATGCGTCCTCTCTTGGCGTTGGCCTCGTCTATGCCTTTCCTCAGCCCGGCGTGGACATCGAGCAACTGGCCGAACGCATCGAGAGGGAAGTGAGCGGCGTCCAGGCTCAGTCGCCCCACGAAACACTCCAGCAGGTACGGCTGCAAATGCTGATCTTTTCCCTCATCGTCGGGGCCAGCGGCATCATGGCGCTCCTCATCGGCAGCTTTACCGTCGTCAACTCGATGATCGTCAGCGTGCACGAGCGGCGGCGCGAGATCGGGCTGAAGAAGGCGCTGGGCGCGGCGGATACCCACATCCTGGCCGAGACGGTGGCCGAGGCGGCCTTCATCGGCGGGATGGGCGGGCTGGTTGGCGTGCTGGTAGGTTTTGGAGTGACTGCATACGCCAACCAGGCGTTGTTCGACCTGATGGGCCTGCGGCTGTTCCTGATCACGCCCCGCCTGGCCATCGGCGCGGTCGTCTTCACGGTGCTGATGGGGATTGTGGCCGGCCTCTACCCGGCCTGGCAGGCGGCGCGCCTTGACCCGGTGGTGACGCTGCGGGGCGGCAGCGGGGTGCACTACGTGCGCAATATCATCCTGCGGCTGTTTGACCGCATCCGGCGCAGCACGCGCGCGATCCTCACCGTGGGCGGCATCGCCATCGGCGTCTTTTCCCTCGTCGTCCTGGGCAGCCTCTCCGAGTACCTCAACGGCTTCCTGGACGATGGGCTCGCTGGAAGTAGAGGCAAGGTCGCCATTGAAGCGCAGGAGGGGGTGCCGTTTGGCACCTCCATCGCCCGCGTCGTCCGTCGCATCCCCGGCGTGCGAGAAGTGATCGTTGCCGGCAACGGAGGTTCTATCGAGAGAGAGGATACGCAGGGCATAGGCGGGCGGTTCTTTGGCATCGACTCTCCCACCGGCGAGTACGGCCTGGAGATGCCGATGAAGGTCGAGTTTGCCCAGGGCCGCAACCTGACCCCCGGCAGCCTCGACGAGGTGGTGGTAGGGGCCGACCTGGCCGAGAAGCACGACCTGCGCGTTGGGGATACCTTTACCATCCGCGAGCGCGACTTTACCGTCGTCGGCATCTGGAAGCGTATCCCGCGCGACATTAGCGGATTTAACTCGTTGGCGTACATCTCGCTGGAGGCACTGGCGCTGGTATTGAAAGAGTCGTCTCCTATCAGCCATATGACAGCGATAGTGGAGCCGGGCGCCGATGTCAACGAGGTAGCCGAGGCCATTGAGACGGAATTGCCCGGCGTCGTAACGACGACGGCGAGTGAGATAGACGAGCAGATCCGGCCCGTGTTCAACATCCTGATCGGCATTATGGCCGGGCTGTTTTCCATCGCCGTCTTTGTCGGCAGCGTCTCGGTGGTCAACACGATGATCATCGCCGTGCACGAGCGCACGCGCGAGATTGGCCTGAAGAAAGCGCTCGGCGCTGCGGATACCGACATCCTGGCCGAGGTGCTGGCCTACGCGGGCAAGCTGGGCGGCGTGGGGGGTATCTTGGGCGTCGTGGCAGCCTGGCCGGTCGTCGTCGCGATCAATTTTTACGCCCAAACCGCCGGCGGGTTCACGATCCTGGACCTGACGCCGCGGCTGGCGGTGGGGGCGGTGGTCTTTAGTGTGCTGTTGGGAGTGATCTCGGGGTTGGTCCCGGCCTGGCGCGCCGCGCGGCTCGATCCGGTGGTGGCGCTGCGGACGGAGTAATGCGTGATTGGGAGGCATCTTATGAAACTCAAGCGTCTTTTGTTAATCATCGGCGGCCTGGTGCTGCTGGCAGTGATCCTGTGCGTGGGTGGGGCGCTGGTGTCTGGCGCTTTCGGCGGGCAATCCACCCCCACGCCTGCTGCGGGGGATGAGGCGGATGTGCCGACCGAGGTCTCCATCCGCGCGCGGGGCGAGATTGTGCCGGCGGTGTGGGCCGATCTCTCCTTCGACGCCTCGGGACAAGTGGCGGAGTGGCTCGTGGAGGAGGGGGACGTGGTCGAGGCCGGCGCGCCGCTGGGGCGGCTCGATACCGAATCGTTGGAGATGGCGCTGCTGGAGGCGCAGATGGCGCTGGACGCCACGGAGCTGAAGCTGGCCCAGGCACAGGCGGACCTCGAGCGCCAACTGGCCGAGGCCCAACTGGCCCTCGAGACCGCCGAGGCGCGGCTGGTTCAGGCTCAGGCCCGTTATCCCTCTCTCGCTGCCGCCGCAGTGCATCTGCAGGCGGCCATCGAGGCCGAGGAGCGCGCCTGGGTAGAGTACGACAAGGCGATACACCGCCCCTGGGACCCGGACACGGTGACCGAGAGCTACCGCCTGGCCTACGAGGCGGCGGTCGATGAGCGTGAGCTGGCACAGGCCGAGTACGATTCCGTCCTGGCCGAGCAGCGCGCCAGCAGCCAGGAGCTGATCGTCCTGGAGGGCGAGGTGCAAAAGGCGCATCTGGCGCTGGCCAAGCTTGAGGAGGGGGTGGACCCGCTGCTGGCCCAGGACGTGGAGAGCGCCGAGCTGCAGGTGACACAGGCGCAGGCCGATCTGGAGGCTGCGACTCTGGCCGCGCCCTTTGGCGGGACGGTCGTCGAGCTGCACTTGAAGGAGCAGGACTGGGCGCAGCCCGGCACACCCGCCATCACCGTGGCCGATCTATCCACATTGCGGGTCGAGACGACCGACCTGGACGAGTGGGCGGCGGCTCAGGTTCCGGTGGGCGGCGAGGCGACCATCGTCTTTACCGCCTTTGACGACAAGACGCTCACCGGCCACGTGACCGAGATCGCGCTGCGCGGCGAGGAGCTTCCGGCGGGCGACGTCGTCTACCGGGCGGTCAT
Source organism: Anaerolineae bacterium (assembly GCA_016931785.1). Taxonomy (GTDB): domain Bacteria; phylum Chloroflexota; class Anaerolineae; order B4-G1; family B4-G1; genus JAFGED01. Next base: position 874 of record JAFGED010000218.1, on the reverse strand, counting down.
CGAGCTGGACGTGCCCGATCCTGACCTGCGCTGGGGGATGACGGTGCGCATCACCATCCCGATCGAGTAGCGCGGACTGAAAACCGCCTTACAGGAGGCGAGCTATGGCGATTGTCGAAGCGCAAGATTTGGTCAAAATCTACCCGATGGGGGCGACAAAGGTGCACGCCCTGCGTGGGCTGACCCTGACAATCCAGGCGGGGGAGTTTGCGTCGGTCATGGGACCCTCGGGCAGCGGCAAATCGACGCTGCTCAACCTCGTCGGCTGCCTCGATACGCCCACAGAGGGCGTTGTCGTGCTAGATGGGGTGAACGTCACGGCTGCGCGGCGGTCACGGCTGCCGGCGATCCGCCGAGAGAAGGTGGGCTTTGTCTTTCAGCAGTTCAACCTGTTGAGCCACCTGACGGCGCTGGAGAACGTGATGCTGCCCCTGCGTTATTCGGAGGTCAAGCGGCGCGAGGCGCACAAGCGGGCGGAGGCGCTTTTGGCCCACGTGGGCCTGGGGGATCGGATGAAGCACCGGCCCTTGGAGATGTCGGGCGGCGAGCAGCAGCGGGTGGCGGTGGCGCGCGCGCTGGTCAACCACCCGGCCATCGTCCTGGCCGACGAGCCCACCGGCGAGCTGGATTCCACTAACGCATCCGAGATCATGGCGCTGCTGCGCGCCCTCAACGAGGAGGGGCAGACGTTCATCATCGTCACTCACGACCCCAGCGTGGCGGCCAAGACCGACCGCACCATCCATTTGAAGGACGGGCAAGTCGATCGCGAGGAGTGGCGGGGGTAATGATAACTTGATGTGAACCACAATTCGTAACTACTCAGCCTTGCTTCGCAGTTGCCTTTCGCGTGTGAAAAGAGAGGGGGCGGGGG
>JAFGED010000217.1 GCA_016931785.1 Anaerolineae bacterium | reverse complement strand
TCGGTATAGCGCTGCCACGTCTCTGGCGTGACCTCACCGTGTACCGGCTGCACGGTGAACGTGTCGACGATCTTGGGATGCTCCCTCCCCCCCCTAGCCCCCCCCGCACGCGGGGGGGGGATAAAGGGCGCACCGCTCTCTTGTGGGGAGGTTGAGGGGTCGCCTCCTCCCTCCCTGCTTGGGGGGGATTGAGGGGGGGCGGGGGAGGACGGTTCGTAGGTGAAAACGTTGCCATCGAGGATGCTCAAGCCGTAGGCGAACAGCAACCCGCAGATCAGGGAGAGCTCGCCGGGGTAGTCGTAAGCGACGATGGTGATGCGCCAGCGTCCGTCGTCTAGGGGCTCGGCATCTACCTCTACCAGGTGGTCGGTGGTGAGTTGCTGGGCGAGGATGATGTGGCGCTCGATCTCCCCTTGGCCGAAGGTCTCGGCGTAGGATTTCCCCAGGCTCTCGATGTGGCGGCTGATGTCGGCGGTTGAAGGGGTGGCGTGTGGTTGGATAGGGTCTTTCATTTTTTTGCCCCCTAGATAGCGCAGGTAAACGTCGCGGATGGCCGCGCGGTGCTGCTCGTAGCGGCTGAGGAACCGCTCGCCGGCTCCTTGGCTGCCAAAGCCCAGCCGCCGCGCAAGATGGGTGAGCGCTTCCTCGTCGTCCGGCAGGGCGTGGGTCTGCCGGTAGTGCATCAATTGCAGGTGGTGTTCGATGGTGCGCAAAAAAACATAGCCGTCGGTGAGCACGCGGCAGTCGTCGGCAGGGAGGAGCCCGTTCGTCGCCAGCCGATCTAGCGCGTCGAGGGTGTTGCGGCTGCGAATCTCGGGCCGCTCCGCGCCGTGCGCCAGTTGCAGGACCTGGGCGACGAACTCGACGTCGCGGATCGAGCCCTCGCCCAGCTTGACCTCGCCCCAGTCGCGGCCCTGTTCGCGCAGGTAAGCCTCGGTGCGCTGTTTCATCGCGTGCGCGTTGGTGCGTGCCTTTTCGCCGTCCCCCACGTCGAACACCAAGGGCTGCGTCCGGCGCAGGAATTGCTCGCCGACCGCCCGGTCGCCGGCGATGACGCGCGCCTTGAGCAGCGCCTGTTTTTCCCACTGGCGCGCGTGCTCCTCCAGGTAGGTGACGTACCCGTCGAGCGACGTGACCAGCGGGCTCACGCGCCCCCAGGGGCGCAGCCGCATGTCGACCCGGTAGAGAAACCCTTCGGCGGTCGTGCGCGTCAACCCCTCGATCAGCCGCTCACCCAGCCGGCGGTAGCCGCCGACGCTACGCGTGGGGTCGCCCGCGTCGGATGCAGCGACGAACACCAGGTCGATGTCGGAGCTATAGTTCAGCTCCTGGCCGCCCAGCTTGCCCATTGCGATCACGGCGAAACCTTCCGTCGATGTCTGTGATTGCACGGAGGCGATTTCGAGGCAGGCGCGCGTGAGGCTATCGGCCAGGTCGGAGAGTTGGGCGGTCACGGCCGGCAGGTCGAACAGGCCCAGCAGATCGCACGTGCCGATGCGCAACAGCTCCCAACGTTGAAAGCGCCGCAGTCCATCGAGCTGTGAGGCGGGCTGACGATCTGCCCCACTGCGCACCACCTGCGTCTCTGCGTAGAACTCTTCCAGGCTCCTGTGTTGTGCGAGCCCGCGCAGCGCCATCAAGCGCTCAAAGTATTCCGGGTTGCGCAGCAGGATTTCGGTGAGGAACTGGCTGCCGGCGAACAGCGTCACCAGGACCTCGATGGCGCGGGGGTTGCTCGCCAGGTATTCGAATGTGGCCGCTTTGTCCGCGGCGCTGTGAGTGAAGCGCTCTAGGCTGACCAGCACTCGGTCGGGATTGGCCGCGTTGGAGAGCATCTTCAGGAGATGGAAAAGGAGATGAGACAGCGCCTGCCGGGTCTGTGATTGTTCGGCCAGGCGCAGCAGGCAGCGATAGGCGGCGCGCCAGTCGGCGAACCCGGCGGGGGAGAGCAGGGCTTTTACTTCGTCGTCGCCCAACTGCCCGCAGAGAAGGCTGTGGCAATCGCCGCGTGATGCCGTTATCATTTCTTCACCGGGACGTGACCCCAATGGCTGTCATCACTTCGTGGCTGCCGCTTGGCTGGCCTGGGGCTTTTCGCGTCATAGCAGTTCCTTGCAAGGCGCAGGTAATTATAAGGTTTGCGGTGTCAATGTCAATGCCACAGGTCGCTCGGGTGTGTTTGCTACAGGGGGCATAGTGCCGGGGATGAACCTCGAGGGGGCCGGGCCGGCGCTGATGTCGAGGCGCAAGCTAAAGAGCCGCGAACATCAGTTGAGGCGCGGTAGCAAAGCAGGGGGGTGTCAGCCTCTGCCTAGCAGGCGTGTTAGGGCTTCTTGGTGGGAAGTGGTCTCTTGGTGGGAAGTGGCTTCTGGGTTGGGTGTGGCTTCTTGGTCGGTGGTGGCTCCTCCGTTGAGCTTGGCGGGTTGGTGGGTAGTGGTGTGAAGGTCGGTTCTGGCGTCATTGTTGGCAAGGGGGTCACCGTCGGCTCAGGCGTCTCTGTAGCCTCTGAGGTCTCTGTCGGGTCGGCCTTTTCCGCAGGCTTTAGCGTCGCAGTAGGTCCGGTCGGCTGTGGTGTCTTGGCTTGGGTGGAGGGCAGGGGCGTGTCGGATGGGATGGAGGCCGGGGCGTGATCGGGCTTGACCTCCGCCGTCTGCCCGGACGACACGGAGATGGTAACGTCCTGGGCTGTCATTTCCACGACGCCTTCGGTCACGTTCAGGTGAGTGGCGCCATCGGGCTCGACATCTAGACCGAACTTGGTTCCGCGCACAGCCGTGACCGACGTGGGGGTCTCGATTTCAAAACGGGCCTCCGCATCGAGCAGCGGTTGTACATGGCTGAAGGTCTGGCCCACTTCTTGTCGCAGGACGATCGTCTTGCCGCTGCCGTCCGGCTTGACATCCATCTGGACGATGGAGACCTCCGTCTCGGCCTCCAAGACGGTCGTGCTCCCGTCGAAAAAGACCAACGTGACGCCTGCATGCGGGCCGGTGCGGATGCGGGTGCCTGCTCGCAGGCTCGTGTCGGTGGACGCCGGCTGCCAGTCCTCGCTGCCTGCGGGCTGGAATTCCACCGAGCCGCTGGCCTGATCCAGGAAGGCTGTCTGGCCGATCTGTGTTTCGGGCCAAGGCTGAAGGAGAAGAATACCGGCAATGAGGATAGCGATGACCGCCGCAACCGCTGTGACCCACTGCAGGGCAGGGGCGCGTCGCTGTAAGGAGAACTGGCCGGCGATCTGCTTTGCATAGCGCTGGAGTAAACCGGGGTCGGCTGTCTCGCGGCGCTTTTTCTCTGCCAGCGCTGCCAGCATGCGCTGCTTTCCGGTGGCGAAAGCCGCGACGCTCGCCACCGGCTTGGGCGCCTGAGACGCCGCCAGAGCGATCTCCAGGAGGGGCCGCAGGTCGGCGGCGTGCGCGGGATGACGTGACAGGCACTCCTCAATAGTCGCCTGCCCTGTCTCCAGGCAGGTCAGGCTTTCGGCTAGCGCATCGTTCAGGGCTCTTTGCATTACCTTATCTCGCGATGAAACGCTCAAACACGTAAAAATGTTGCCACGTGCCCTATCGGCAATGGGCACGTGGGGCGGTCTTTACCCCGCATCTGCGATGCCGTCTCTTCCCCCTTGCCACGTGTTGAGCAGAAGCGTCACAGCCTGGCACAAGCTCCCTTTTCCCAGCCAGCCTGCAACCTCTGTCTTTGTGGGCAACTGGCCGTCCCAATCTCCGCCCAGGGCGCGTTCGGCCACAAAGGCCAGAAACCGGTCTCGCCAGGGGTTTGTCAGCGAGAACAGGCTGTCGGTGACCAGTGTCGGTCTATCTTCGGAAATTTGATTATCCATCGCACCTTTCCCCTTGGAACTTGTCGGAAGTTGTAGTGGACAACGTTCTAAACCGTGGGATCTTTTGTATAGACGCTTGCTTTTCGTTTCCACTAGTTTAACGAAAAAGGAAGGGCTTGGATACGGGTAGAATATACAGATCGGTGGATGGCTAAATCTAGTCATTTTTCTCAAGAATACGCCGTAGTGAGGTCAGCGCGCGGTGTTGCAAAGCTTTGATTGCGTTCACCGACTTGCCCAGCACGGCGGCTGCCGTCGCGTTATCAAGTCCTTCGATGAACCTGAGGAGGATAACTTGACGCTGATCTTTGGTGAGTTGAGCGATGGCGATGGTCAGACGACGCAGGGTCAGCTTGCCTAGCACGCTTCCCTCGATGTCAACCGCTTCGTCGGTTAGCTGACTATCTGGCGTGAGAGGTTGGATCTTTCCGGCACGCCGGCGGTGATCGGTGATCAGGTTGCGGGCGATGGTGTAGAGCCAGGCGAGCAGGGGGCGACCTCGGTAGGTGAAGCGGTCGATCTTTTCGACCATGCGTATGAAAACCTCGCTGGTCAGATCTTCGGCCGTGGCAGCATCACCTAGCTGGTAGAGGACGTAGCGGTAGATGAAGGGTTGGCAGCGTTCGTATATCTCGGTGAAAGCTGCCGGATCTCCTTGCTTGGCCCGTTGGATTAGCCTGGCTTCATCGTCGGACATGCTATCGTCTCCGCTGTGCGATAGTATTATAGCATGATAGCGGTTTGGACGTGGAACAAGGTTTCACGCTCGAGCGCGTGATTTCAGGACGTGTTGGCTTCGACTGCCTCAGCCAAGATCAGCAGATCGTCGAGCCAGCGCTGGATATAGTTCTCCGTGATTTGTTCTGGGTGTGCGCGCAGCCAGATGCGATTCGGCTGGATGTAAAGCTCCCGCAGGCCCAGCGCCTTCTGATCGTCCAGCAGCCGGCTGACCGCCGCCGCGTTTGCTGGATTGGCCAGCAGGCGGCGTACCCACGCTTCGTCATGCGCGACGACGTGTAACTGCTCCGACTCCAGCTCTTCGACGTCTACCGACAGGCAGTCGCGGCAGTCCAACAGTGGCTTTTCCGGTCCCAGCGCTGCTTGTGTTCCGGCGCTCGCGCCGACATAGACGTTGAGTAGGGAGGGCTTGAGCGTCTGGGCAGGCTGGTAAGTGACCTCCACCTGCCGGCCTTTGATCTCGCCGTGGTACTGCCTGCCGAATCCCATGTAGCCTTCCGATGTCAGCCCCAGCGGAACGAGGGCGGGGTCCAAGGCCTGGCCCGCCTGCATAAACCACGAGACGACGTAGAACGCCAGCCCGACCAGGTAGGCTGCCCCCAGGATGCCTGTGATGACCGCCGAAACGCGGTTGCGCTCCGGGCTTTTCGCCTCAGGGAACGGATGGGGCAGGGGGGCCAGGATCATCGCCAGGGCCAGGATGAAGATAATTATCGGTGGGAGTAAAATCGGCAAGATGATGCGCACGTTTGGTTTCCTTTTTTCGGTTGGCGGCCATGCGTGGCGCGGATGGCAGGCCCGCCGGGTTTTACCTGCGGGCTTTCATAGTCAGCAGCCCGTCTCGTCGGTCGACGACGGTCATCGCAAAGTCAAATCGGTCCACGTCGACGCAGCATTCGATGTCTTCCCACGGGAACTGGGGTTTTTCTGGGTCGGCAAAGATGTAGCGGCTTGTCCGGCACTCTTTCACCCGCTTGGTATACGGTTCGGGATTGGGCCGCTCACCGGCCAGGAGCGTCTCCAGGTACTCGGCGCATGCCAAATCCTCTTCCCCGCGGCCATCGGGGCCGAGTCCTGTCACCACGAACGTCACCAAGTCGGGCGAGATCCTGCGGACGTAATCAGCCGTGGCCTGGGCGCAGCAAAAGCTGCTCGTCAGCAGCAAATCGGCTTTATGGCTGTTGACCGCTCCCTGGGTGCCGGCGCTGGTGCGCTGGATGAGACGGCGGTGCGTCAGGTCGGCCCCTATCAGGGCGGACGGGGAATTCCCAAAGTCGAACCCCGGCGGTGGGAGCCCATTGACCTCTCCCATGGCCAGGGCGTCGGGCAACTGTTCGCGCAGGGCAAACGCCTCCTCGACCGTGCCGACCAGGATGATCTCTTCTGCCCCGGCTGCAAAGGCAAAGGCAGCTGTGGTAAAAGCGCGGATCACGTCGATGACCACGACCACGCCGGTGGCCTCGGCGCAGGTTTGCAGGGATGCTTGCCTAAAGCGCACTTTTTCCCGGTATTTCGTGTGCCGCCGGCACTACCTGTGCCGCC
>JAFGED010000216.1 GCA_016931785.1 Anaerolineae bacterium | reverse complement strand
GGGGGCCTGCTGACCGGCAAGTACGGCGTGGGGAAAAGGCCGGAGAGCGGGCGGCTGGTGGAGAACGAGATGTACATGAAGCGCTACAGCCTGGAGCAATACTACGAGACCGCAGAGCGCTTTACCGCGTACGCCCAGGAGCGCGGCCTGCCCCCGGCGACGTTGGGGGTAGCCTGGGTGATGAGCCATCCAAGCGTAACCGCGCCCATCATCGGCGCGCGCAACGTGGAGCAACTGGAGAGCTCGCTGGCGGCTGTCGAAGTAAAGATGACGGACGAGTGGCGGGTCGAAATTTCGGCGCTGTCGGTCGAGCCGCCCCCCGCGACCGACCGGCTGGAGGAAAAGAGCGGCGTCTTTTACCAGGGGGCGAAGCAAAAGAACCAGTGATGTGAAGTTCCCCGGCGCTTTGCGCCGGGGAACTTTCCAAGGGAAAAGCCTGTGCTTGCACAGAGACTGCCGCTCCCGACAATGTGGTAGTCAACCGTGAAACAGTTGGACGTTCTCTGGCTTTTCCCCATAGATCGTTTACAGGAGGTCAAACGATGGCTACTCAGTTTGAGAAAGATGTCATACAGACTTCTGCCGGAGACCTGGAGATCACGTTTCTCGGCCACGGGACGCTGATGCTGGCCTTTGACGGCAAGATCATCCACGTCGATCCGTTCGGCCGGGTGGCCGACTATGCAAAGCTCCCCAAGGCGGACCTGGTCTTGATCACGCACGAGCACGGCGACCATATGGACCCGGGCGCGCTGGCGCACGTGCGGACCGCGCAGACGGAGGTGGTGCTGACCGAGACCTGCGCCGAGCAGGTCAAGGGCGGGATCGTGATGCGCAACGGAGACGCGCGCACGGTCAAGGGAGTACCCATCGAAGCCGTCCCGGCCTACAACATGGTCCACAAGCGCCCGAACGGGCAGCCCTTCCACCCCAAGGGGGTCGGCAACGGGTACATCCTGACGTTCGGCGACACGCGCGTGTACGTGGCGGGGGACTCGGAGAACACGCCTGAGATGAAAGCGCTGCGCGACATCGACTGCGCGTTCCTGCCGATGAACCTGCCGTACACGATGACGCCGGAGATGGTCGCCGACGTGGCCAAGGTGATGCAGCCGAAAATCCTCTATCCCTACCACTATGGCGACACCGATACCTCCAGGCTGGCGGCGCTGCTGAAAGAGCAGCCGGGCATAGAGGTGCGCATCCGCAAACTGGCGTGATGGCTGGCGGGTCGTCTCGGTGACGGCCGCGGGGGCAGGCGAGGAGCACTACCGCAGTTTCCTGGTGGTCGTGGTGGCCGAGCGAGATGACGATGAAGCGGGATTAGGATAAACACAATGGGTCTTGCAGGTGCACTCGATCAGATGTTTGGTAGAGACTTGCTAGAAGGCCTGCTATGTTGCAGAATGAGCATTTTTGCGCTCGTCTTTGCAGTCGTTTTCACAATAACTTGGGCGATATACGCCATATCCGCGCGAAACTGAACTGGAACATTTCTGCAACGCTCCCCCCTACCAGCCCCTCCTATTTTCAGGTATAATGATGGCGCTTGACTCCATCCCATCTGCATCGCGAACGCCGTGTAACATTTAGCACCGTCAATCCGTTATAGGAGTAGCAGCGAGCGTATGGCAAACGCACCCGACGAGAAGCTGGTGCGCCGCGCCCAAAAGGGCGACAAGGCCGCCTTTGCGGAGCTTTTTACCCGCTACGAAGGCCGCATCTTTGGCTACGTCTACCACATGGTGGGCGATCGGGCCTGGGCGGAGGATATAGCCCAGGAGGCCTTTATCCAGGCGCACCAGTATCTGAATCGACTGGGGCCGCCCTACGATTTCAAGTCGTGGGTTTACCGCATCGCGGGGAACATGGCGCTGGACGGGCTGCGCCGAAGCCGGCACGAGGTGCCGCTCCCCGATTGGGACGGTGGCGAGGCAAGCGGGCCCGAGCCCGCCGACCAGCACCGCACGGGCGCGCCGGAGGACCAGGCCCGCCTGGCCGAAGTACGCGCTGCCGTGTGGCACATCATCCACCAGCTCCCGGATAACTACCGGCAGATACTCGTCCTGCGCGAGATCGACGGGCTCTCGTACAACGAAATCGCCGCCGTGGTAGGGCTCTCCCTCGATAACGTGCGCGTGACGCTACATCGCGCCAGGCTCCAATTTCGCGATCTGTACGAGTTACACGTGATGGTTCAAGAAGGACGATTGGCCTGCCAAGAACTGGACGACCTGCTCTCGGCCTACGTGGACGACGAGCTAGATCGCTCCGCGCGCAGGCGAGTCAGGGCCCACATCAAGGTCTGCCCCGCCTGCCAGAAGAAGCGGCGCGACCTGCTGGCCGTCGGCGGCCTGCTGGCCGCGCTGGCCCCCGTCTTTCCACCACTCACGCTGCACGCGCGCTTTCTCAACCGGCTGCAACACCTCTCGCCGCCAGAGCCCGCGATTGGAACCGAGCCGGCCAGCGCCGGGATGGGCAACCAACCGGCGGCAAAGGGCGGGGGCGGCTTTGGCGGCGGCAGCGGACCCTGGCTGCTGGCAGCAGCCGGTGGCGGGTTCGCCATCCTGCTCTTCATCGGGATCATATTGGGCGGCCTGCTGATACTCCCACGCATGGGCTCTTTAATCCCGCCTAACAACACCCCCGCGATAGGCGCGACCGACACGCCCGCCGTCCCTCCCACGTCGCCCGACACATCGACCCCACTCCCCCCGCTACCGACCTCGACTGCCCGCCCCACCCTCACGCCGACCCTGGTGCGCCCAACATCGACACCTGCCCCCACATACACGCCCCTTCCCACCCGCACGCCGACGCTATCTCCCACGCCCACTCCCCTTATCGAGTTCTGGGCCGACGACACCGCGATACCGGCAGGCACCTGCACCACCGTCTACTGGAAGACGGAACACGTGCAAGCGGTCTTTTTCAACGGGGTCGGCGTCCCGGGCACAGGCTCCCACCAGACCTGCCCCTGCGAGGATGAAACCCACGTTCTGGACGTCATCCTACCCGACGGCAGCCACGACGTGCGCCAGATCGACATCCAGGTGACCGGCTCTTGCATCACCCCCACGCCGGACGTTCAAGGGCCATCAGCCCCCACCTCCCTCACGCCGTCGGAGGACGTCGTCTTCTCCTGCCGGGGCACCGTCACCCTCTCATGGAGCGCAGCCAAGGACCCATCGGGCGTGGCGGGCTACTACGTCCGGCTGGAGAGTCAAGTGAGCAGGGATACGTGGGAGCCGGTAGGCTCGTGGGGACCGCTGAGCGGGACCCAAACCACCGTCCCGGTCTCCTGCGGGCTCGGCTATCGCTGGACCGTACGCGCCAGGGATGGCGCGGGCAACCTGGGCCCGTGGTCATCGTGGGCAACGTTTGGGATCGGCATAGATTAAAGTGTTTGACAGCAGATCACCCAGAAACAGCGTTCGAATCGGGTTTCTCAACTCGCACCACGATTGAATGGTATCCCGCCGGGATGTGGACTCTCCCACACCCCACGCAGCCTGTGAAACGGAGGAGAGAGACGAGATGAAAACCGCGCGCCAAAAAACCATTCTGGCCGCCGCATCGGTGCTGATGCTGGCCGTACTTGCCTGCAACCCGCCCGGGACCCTGACCCCTACAGGCGACCAGACCACGACCTCCCAGGCAGCAGATGCCAGCCTCACGCCGCCACTGGACGGGCCGACCTTTACCCCTGCCACCACACATACCCCGGTCCCAGATATTCCCGGGCCCGGCGACTGCACGCTCAACGCGACCTATGTCGCCGACGTCACGGTGCCGGATGGCAGCGAGCTTTTGCCCGGCGTGAAATTCGTCAAGACCTGGCGCATCCGCAACACCGGCACCTGCACATGGGAGGAAGGCACCCAGCTGGCCTTTATCTCGGGAGACGAACTGGAAGGCCCGACGGCCGTCGAGGTTCCAGCCGTGGCCCCTAACGCCCAGACTGATGTCAGCGTGGACCTGAAAGCGCCGACAAAGCCGGGATCTTATAAGAGCAACTGGCAGTTACAGGCCCCCGATGGCACCCGCTTTGGCAACGTCATCTACATCAAGTTCGTGATACCGGCGCCGGCCACAGACACGCCGACGCCGACGAAAACTCCCATTCCGACGGACACGCCCACCGCCGGCCCTACCGGGACGCCGTCCCCGCCCGACCTGCGCGTCTCCGACCTGGCCTTCGCACCCGATATCCTCGTCAAGAACGTGCCCATTCACGTCCTGGCCACCCTGCACAACGACGGCTCTCAGAACCTCTCCGGCGTCCAGGTTCACATCGAAAACCACTTTTCCCACCCGCACGCCAGTTGCACCAACATGGACATGGTCGACGTCCTCTACGAGACGACGGTCGCCCTGAACGCAGGCCAAGCTCTGGAGGTGGACTATACCATCGAGATAGACACCGCCTGGGAGCACCTGGTGTGCGTCAAAATCGATCCCACGGGAGCCATCACCGAGACGAACGAGGCGAACAACTACCAGGGCCAGACCATCCTCGTGGGAACCCTGACCACCGTTCCGTTGGACGGCTCCAATTCCGGGTCGATCCGAGCGGACGGCCACACTTATCCCAATCCTCAGCCGGGCGACGCGAGTGACGGCCAGCGCGTGCACGGCTTCCTCTCTTGGAACCTCTCCACCATCCCGGCCGGAGCGCACGTCATCCACGCCCACGCGACCTGGAACACCCAGTGTTATCACGGCGACGACATAGGAAGCTGCAGCGGCGACCGCGACCCCTTCCCGGACCTGGGGCGGCTCTGGGTGCGAGCCTATTACTACGAGGGGTTGGACTCGAGCGACTTTGCAGCCGCCGGCCTCAACGGCGGAACCGTGCTCGCCAAGTACGCCGCCCAGCCAACGGGGAACCTGGACGTGACCGACGCCGTGGAGGATGCTTTATCGGCCGGTCATCCCTTCCAGGTCTATACGCTTTTCGAATACGATACCAACAGCGACGGACTCGCCGACGGCTTGCGATTTGAAGAAGGAAGCGGGAAGAACATGCTGACGGTAGTTCACATGCCCTAGATCGAAAAAAGCCCGCACGAAAATGCAATCCAGATCGTTACCACTCAAGTAGGAGGAAAGAAAATGAGAGACAAAACACAAAGCGCGATCGCGACGACCATCCTCGTGCTGTTGTTGGCGGCATTGGCCTGCACCTGCACCGCGCCCCGGCCGACCATCGTGCCCCCCACCGCCGCGCCCCAGGCAGACGCCAGCGCAGCGCCCACGCTGCTCCCAGCGTCCACAGACGCCGTTGCCCTCACCAACACCCCCGTCCCCGACGTCCCCGGACCAGGCGATTGTTCGTTCAACGCCAAGTTCGTCACAGACGTCACCATTCCCGATGGCACCGTGTTGAGCCCCAACGCGACCTTCATCAAGGTGTGGCGCATGCGCAACACGGGAACCTGCACCTGGGAAGCGGGCACCAAGCTGGTCTTTAGCTCCGGCGACCTGATGGGCGGGCCGTCGGATGTGCCGGTCACGACACCGGTGGCTCCCGGCGCCGAGGTCGACATCAGCGTGAACCTGAAAGCTCCGAGCACGCCGGGCGACTACCAGGGCAAGTGGCAACTGCAGAACCACACAGGCACCTTCTTCGGAAACGCCATCTGGATCAAGATCGTGGTGCCGGGGCCGGCCACGAGTACCCCCACCTCCACCCCCCTACCGGGGCCGATGTGCACGCCCCCATCCTGCCCGGCGGGACAGGTAGCCGTCTGTCCGGGTCTGTGCACCGGTGGATGTGGCATGGTGTGCGCCGCCCCCACATCGGGCGGCTGTGTGGCCGTGAATCCAACCCTGCAGCCGGTCCTGAATCAAGCCGAGTCCGAAGGGCACGACATGGGATGTCCTACAGGCTCCGCCTTTAGCATCCAAAAGAACGGCGACACGGGAGCTTTCCAGGAATTCTGGGCCAACTGGGACAACCCCAACCCCCACACGCACTATCGCAGTCTGATGATCTGGCGCGCCGACACCAGGGAGATTTACGTGATCGACGGACAAAACACAGACGCATCCAGGGGGGCGCTCTTGGCATACACAGATACCTGGGAAGAGGGACAGCCGACCATACACCCAGACTGCGCAGCGATGACGCCGCCTTCGGGATACCAGATGCCCGTCCGAGGTTTCGGCAAGGTTTGGTGCACCCAGGGGCTGGAGGACGAAGTGGGATGGCCCGCACAGGCAGAGGTGCAAGTTAACCTGTACGTCCAGCCGATGCAGGTCGGGTGGCTGATGAAGGTTTCGAACCCTGCAGGCACCAGCTATCTCGTGGCCCTCGGTAATAACTGGGCCGTGACGCAGTTCACGACACCCTAGGGCCTTTCGCGCTCTGCGCGAAAGGCAAAGGTTTACCCTGCTACATCACTCGCCAGGAGAGGATATGAAAAAGCTGGATGAAATACCACTACCCGTCGTCGCGCTAGTCGCAGCCATCGTGGGGGTTTTCGGCATCATGGTGATCGGCGGCAGCGGCTTGTTGACACCGCCTACACCAACGCCAACCTGGACGCCAGCATCCACCCACGCCCCCACGCCCACGCTCACGCCATCCCCCACTCCTACACCGACGCCGACGCCAACTCCTACTCCCACGCCCACACCGACCGCCACCCCCACGCCCACGCCGCTCCCCTTCATCCTCTCCAGCAGCGCCTTTGAGCCAGGGGGGCAGATTCCCGAGAAACACGGTTTCTTCCGGGCGAACGCCTCTCCCCCGCTGACCTGGGCCAACGCACCAGCAGGCACGCAGAGCTTTGCCCTGACGGTGGACGACGTGGACTATTTCTTCTCCCACTGGGTGGTCTACAACATCCCGCCCACCGCTACCCTCCTGGCAGAGAGCGTCATCGCCCAGCCCCAACTGCCGGACGGGACGCTACAGGGAATCAACGACAACGAAATGCTGGGCTACGTCGGCCCTTTCCTGAGAGAAGGCGAGATACATCACTATGCCTTCACCCTCTACGCGCTTGACACGACCCTGGACCTGGGGCCAGGGGAGAAGCGAGCGCGAGTGCTGGCAGCGATGGAGGGGCACGTCCTGGGGACAAGTAAGTTAACTGGGACGTACGTAGGAGTGTTGCCATAGGCGGGAAACTGGTAGCTGGTAAACCGGTAGATTGGGAATCTCGTCCCATCTACCGACTACCAGTTTCCCGGTCTACCCACCTAGAGCGCCAACTCCACATTCAGCGCCGAGAACACCTCGTCGATGGGGTTGATGATCGTAGCGGCGTCGGAACCGGCAAAGAGCAGGCCCACGACGCGCTTGTCCATGTCCAAAACCGCCGACCCGGAATCCCCGCCCTGGCTCATCGGGCTGGCAATGATCTGCCCTGAATAGAGAGCCGTCAGCCCCTCGTAATCGATCTGCACTGTGGCGTCGATCTGCGTGATCCTGCCCGTGGTATAGCCGGTGGTGCGTCCCATCTTTTGCACCTCCATCCCCAGCGTAACCGCTCCCACACCGATCGGCACACCGATGTTGAGGATCTCGTTCTTCACCAGGTCCGGCAAAAGAGGCCGTGCCAGCGCCACGTCCACCCGGTTGACTCCCGGCGTCTTTTTCACCGCCTGAAGCTGATGGCTCGACCCAAACGCACCGGCGACGTAATTCAGTGTCTTGGTGATAAACTCGGCGATGGAGCACTCCGGCTCGGACGTGCCAAAGTCGATGGGCACATAGTCGGCCAATTTGGCGATGTGGTCGTCAGCAGTTCCGCCATCGGCCACGCCGGGTTGAAGAATTGGATCCCCTACCTTTCCCGCATTCACGTCGGCCAGGACGTGATTGTTAGACAGGATAAAGACATCATCTCCCCTGCGCACCAGGCAGCCAAAGGTGCCGGCGGTGATGCCTGGATGCCCGACAGAGACGCCGGGTGGAACGACGGGCCGCCACCGCCCCCTGGGATCTGTGCTCGAATCCTGAGCACGGAACTTTCCCGTCACCACCACATCCGTCTTGATGCCGTTGAGCGTCTGCGGCACCACGTCCTTCGCAGCCAGCGCAGATATATCCGCCTTGTGCGTGACCGAGACGATGAGCCCCAACTCCCCTGTGTTGACCCCGTGGCTGATCTTGTAGCCCAGGCCAACCCCCACAACGTTGCGCTTGCCCAATAGATCGAAAACGTACGCTTCCTTGACCCGCTTGGCTTGAGCCACAAAATCTCCGATCATTTCCATAACTCCACCTCCCTCGACTAGAACGCCTTCAACTTGCCCACAGCCTGGACGTCCACCGGCACCCCATCTAGCTCGGTCGGTATGACGTCCTCCGGAGCCATCAGGAAAGCAGGTGACTTGTGAGTAACGGAAACCACGATGACGGGTTCGTCGGTCAGCTCCCCTTTCCGCTGCCGCAGTCCAATGCCCACGCCGATGACATTTGCCTTTTGCATCAGATCTGCTTCGTACAGATCCTTGATGACGCGCAGGCGCTCCAGATCATCATCCTTTACCATTTCCATCCTCCCTACCTGGATTTGTGGTGACCATCAACAACCTTTCGGACACACCAGCAGAACCGACTCTCACTCCTCGAGGCGAAAAGTCCTCATACTTTGATCGACCGAGTCGTCGTTATCTTGGCCCTGATCTGCCAGGCGCGTGTATGTGACCATGATCTTTTTCGCACCGGCATCAAAGATATAGAATACCTGATACAGCTCCACATCTTGCTGCGTGTCCTCAATCACAACCTTGACGCCGCGTTCCCCTTCGTCTGTGACAAAATCCTCCTGGCTGACAATCCGCACGTCTTTGAGAAACTCCTTGAAGCTAGCCAGGCTTGCGGTCACAAAATCGTCCAACGATCCACTAAAGGGCTCGTCGACGACGTTCAGGTTAGGCGTGAAATCACCGGTCGGTGTGCCTCTGGCGACTTTGTATTTGAGGCCGGGCGCATCCACCACCTGCCATCCGCTTGGCGGGACGTAAGAAAAGCCCCCCTCACTTTCAACGTGACGCTCGCCGGGCACCGGCGTCTGCGCATCTATCGCCTGCGGGCTCGGCGTCAAAGTAGGAACCGGTGTGCTTGCGCTGGTAGGAGTGGGGGTCCATGTCGGCGGGTTAGTAGGGCGTGGACTCACCGTAGCAGACGGCGCAAGTACCGAAGCCGCACCGAGTTGGGCAGAGGCAGATACTATGGTATAGATCAGTCCACACAATACGAGAACCGCCATCAGTGCAAGAACGACGACGATACCCGCTTGAGGTGCGGTCATTCCAAGGTATCTACGATCTGAGAATGCTTGTGGTTTGGAATCTCCCATAATATGCCCTCCCTCAACTGGAAATATTCTAGCGCGGCTAACTATGGCGTGGGGGTTGGCTCCGGAGATGTAGGAGGCATCTGCAACACCATGGCCCTCTGCATGCGCACCTGAGCCTCCAAACTCACATCTCCCGATTCGCGGGCCAACTCCTCCGCCTTATCCAAATCCTCCAGGGCAGTCTTGTAATCCTTACGATCCAGGGAAATCAGATGTTTCACATAATATACCCACCCCGACTCGGGGTATTCGAGGATAGCCTGCTCCACGTCGGCAGTAGCCGCGTCCAGGTTGCCCACGTCCCGGTGCGCCCCGGCGCGCGTCAATAGAAAACCGAGATCCGTCTCGTACAGCGAACGGGCAGCCTCGAACGCCTCCTCGGCGGCTTGCGCGTCGCCCAGCTCGGATCGAAGCACACCGATCCATACCAAATAACCAGGCGTGGCGGGGTCAAGCGCGGCAGCCGCCTCGAACTCGGCCAGCGCGGCTTCCAGGTCCCCCTCATCTCGAACCAACGTCTCCCCTCGGAACCCAAGCCGCGCAGCTTGACGCACCTCCCGTGGTGGCGCAAACAACTCGTTCACCAAAGCAACAATCGCAAGAAGGGCGATCACAGCCGCGCCTATGATCAGCCACCGGCGCAGCCGCTGTTTCCTTTCCTGCCTCCAAGCGTTATCGATGAACCACCACCAGCGCGCCGGGTCAGGCTGCACGGCCTCCCGCGCCTCCACAAACGCCTCGCCAGCCCGGGCCAGGAAGCGCCCTTTGCGACGGCCGAGTTGCGACTGGACGGTCTCGAACCGAGAGCGCTCGGCGCGTACGTCCATGCCCCTTTCCCCAAGCTCATCCAATCCCCTGGAGATTTGGTCGAGCAAATAGAGCAGTTGCACGGCCTGCTGCCCGGCCTCGCGTGGACTAGCCAACAACCGCTCCGCATCGCCCAGTGCCTCGCGGACGCCATCAGCCGGCGTACGTGCTTCAGCAGGGAAAAAGTGTTTGCCCACTGCGACTATCTACTCCTTCAATTCCTCACACAACCTATCCAAACCAGCCTTGACGCGGCGCTGGACCAAATCATGCTCATCTCCAGCAATGGGGAAATGTGAAAGCAAATC
>JAFGED010000215.1 GCA_016931785.1 Anaerolineae bacterium | reverse complement strand
TGGAGAGCGGCGAAGCCGCTCTCCAACCCCCCGCCCCCTCTCTTTTCACACGCGAAAGGCAACTGCTAAGCAAGGCTGAGTAGTTACCAAGACAGGAGGTATGAAATGGGCGGTATGAAGAATCAGGTCGAGGTGGCTGCCTTATCTTCGCTGCGGCAGCGGGCGCGCTCGCTGCTCGTGGTGATTTTCCTGGCGTTGCTGCTCCTCGCTTTGAGCTTTGTGTTGCTCCAGGTCACCACGTCCCGCGCGGCGGGCACGCTCACCGTGGAGATCATCTCGGCCTACAACCTGGTGGTGGACTCGAACGTGGGCTCCACCTCCACGTACGCGCCGTCGGTGGCCACGGTGGCCGGGCGCTTCTGCAACACCGGCGATGACGACCTGACCAACGTGCAGGGGTACATCGGCAATTACGTGGACGGCAGCAACGACACGCCCGGCGTCTACCCGGCGCGCACCGTCAATGCTGCTTTTACCACCGAACACCCCGCTTTGGACAATGCGACCGGCAGCGCCTATTCCTTCACCCACGTCGGCGGGCGGTTGGGCGCCGCCGACGCCACGCGCTTTATCGGCACGCTGGCCCCGGACGAGTGCGTGATGCAGTACTGGCACTTTACGTATCCCCAGTGCGAGCTCAACGCCGATGGCTCGGTAGATCTCCCGCCGTGTGACGGTGCCAACTCGCCCGTCTGGGGCGAATCGATCAAGCCCGGCGACGATCTGTGGCTCGACTTTGATATCTGGGGGTCGGCCTACGATGGGACGATCACACAGATAGCCGATGAGACGCGCACCATGACCATGCGCAACGAGATCTCGGCCATGGCCAACAAGATCGAACCCAACCCCGACGGCCGCTGGTTCAACACCGAGGGGAACACAGTCGTTCCCGGCGACGTCATCACCTCTAACGGCATCCTGTACACGTTCGGCAACGTCCGCCACGGGTTCGATAACGACGGGGATTACGTCCCCGACTATAACGCCTGGGCGCAGCCGATCGGCGATACCAGCTACGATCCCTCCTGCTTCCGCCTGATCCACACCAGCGGCGTGCTCACCGTCACGCGCGGCGGGGGGAACCCGGACCTGATCATCCCCTTCGACGACCGGGACCCCTCCCTCTCCGAGCCGTATGGCGGGCCGCTTTATTTCACGAATTTGCCCTCCGATAACACCAGCGTCAATGGTGAGGTCTATTACACCTTCCTGGCCCTCGATGGCCCGTGCTCCACGAGCCTCACGCCTTACCAGGAGGTCGCTTCGGGCTATGATAACGAAAAGTTCAACGGCGACTATGGCGTCGGCATCCCGCCCGTCGGCAGCTCGGAGCCCGAGGTGACCATCTCCAAGGCCAGCGATCCGAACGTCATCTCGCTGGGCAGCACGACGACCTACCGGATTCCGTTCGCCAACTCGGGCACTTCGGACTTTGGCCTGGGGCTGAGCTCCGGCACCGGCATGGGCATGATGATCGGCGACACCGTCCCGGCGGGGACCGTGTACGTCGCCGGCAGCGCCACGGCTGCCCTTTCCTACGCCGGCAGCGTGACCATTCGCTACTCTACCGACAGCGGTCGAACGTGGAGCCTGACCGGTCCGACCGCTGATACGCGCAGCAGCAGCCCAGACGAGCTCGTCGTCATCCAGTGGTGGTTGGACGACCCGCTTCCGGCCGGTTCCTCGGGCAACTATGCCGAGTTCCAGGTCTTTGTCCCTAGCGACGCTCTCCCGCCTGCCTACAGCGGCAGCTACATCGAGAACTGCGCCGAGGCCGGCCTGGGCGACGGCGCTCCCTTCGAGGAGGTCTGCGCCATCACCCTGATCACCGGCCCCAACAGCGTCGGCGACCGGGTGTGGCAGGACGACGATAACGACGCGGTGCAGGATGGCGGCGAGACCAGCATCGGCAGCGTCACCGTGTGGCTGTACCTGGATCTGGGCACCGTGGGCGCCCTCGATAGCAGCGACCGCCTGATCAGTACCACCGTCACCTCTAGCTCGGGCAACAACTACCTGTTCGATAACCTCCCCGACGGCAACTACCTGGTCAAGGTGGATAAGGAGGATAGCGATATACCAACCGGCCATCGCATCACCACGCCAGAGGTCTATGCTGTGGATTTGGATTCGGCAGGTACAGATGCCAACCCCGTCGATTACCTCGACGCCGACTTTGGCTTTGGCCCTGCGCTCTCGTTGAGCAAGGGGCTGGCCTCCGGCGACCCGGCCCTCGAGGGGGATGTGGTCACGTATACCATTGTCCTGACCAACAACCGGCCGGGCGATGGCAGCGGGGAGGAACAGGCCTGTACCTATACCACATGGCCCAGCCAGTGTACCGGCGGCACTGGTGGCAAGGCTTGGACGTCTCCTGAGAATGCTCTCGGAGCTCCCGATAGCTCTGAAGCTATTGCTCCTTTTGCTGACTCCAGCGAGGGCCTGCAGTTGTTCGGCTGGGATCTCGGCACAAAGCCGGGAGGGGTGACTAAGGTTGAGGTTGTTTTGTGGATTCGAAGGAGCGGCGCTGATCCCGGCACTGACCAAGATATGACGGTGAGGCTTCTGGATGGCGCTACAGAGATCAGCAGTAGACTGTACACAGGTGATGTGTTTTCCACCACGAGCAGCGCCTTTGTCATTGATGTAACCGATGACAGGGCGTGGACGTGGGCTGACTTTGGCAGTAGCTCGAATATCCGGATCGAACTGGTTGCAAAAAAGCAAGGTAATCCCAATTTCGATATGCATCTAGACGCAGCCGGCTTCCGCGTCTCCAACGGCCTGACCTGCAACGACCCGGCCGACACCATCGATCCCCTGCCGCTGACGGATACCTACGACGACACCAAGCTGCAGTTCCTCTCCGCCTCGCCGGCCGAGACCGTCGTATCGGGCGGGGTGATCACCTGGACCAACGTCGGCCCGCTCTATCCCGGCCAGACCCTTACGGTGACCGTCCTGTTCGAGGCGCTGCAGCCGCCGGACTCGGATGTGACGCCGGATGGCGAACCCGATCCGACGACGCACCAGAACTGCGCCGATAGCGTGGGCGGCACCTTCCTGGATGGAGATGATACCAACGACCCGGCCCAGTCCTGCGTGACCCACGGTATCGACCCCGCCGGCGCCATCGGCGACTATGTCTGGAACGATCTCGACGGCGACGGGGTCCAGGATGCGGGCGAGCCGGGCATTCCCGGCGTCACCGTGTACCTGTGCACGTCGGCGACCTGCAACAGCGGCACTGCCATCGCCACCGACGTGACCGATGGCAGCGGCCTCTATCTCTTCGAGGCTTTGACCGACGGCACGTACTACGTGGCGGTCGATACCTCCACGCTGCCCGGCTCCACCTTCACCCAGACCGGCGATCCCGATGAGGCTGGCACCTGCAGCGCTTGCGACAGCCAAAGCTCGGCTACGATCAACAGCAACGATGGCAACCCCGCCACCGACGATGACCTGCTGCGGGACTTTGGCTACCAGGTTCCCAACGCCCTCTTTGGCAACGTCTTTGAGGACAACGACAACGACGCCGCCTGGGATCAGCCCGGCGAGAACGGGTTTAACGCTATCACCGTCTACCTCGATAACTGCGGGCCCGATGGTATCTGCGGCACCGGGGACGACACGACTCAGAGTACCACGACCGATGCCACCGGTTACTACTTCTTCGGCGATCTCCCGGATGGCACCTACCGCGTGCGGGTCGATACGGCCACGCTGCCTGCAGGCGCCACCTGGAGCAACACCGTCGACCCGGAGGGCTCTCCCGGGGACGATCAGACCAGCGCGATCGCCATCTCCGGCGGCAACATCTACGGCCCGTACGACTTTGGCTACTACCGCACCGGCACCTACTCCCTGGGCGACACGGTCTATGTCGACTGGAACGGCGACGGCGATCAGGATAGCGGTGAGGAGGGCATCCCCAACATCAGCGTCTACCTCTACCAGGATGACGACGGCGACGGGGTGGTCGATCCCGACACCGACCCGCTCCTGGCGACCGACGTGACCGACGCCAGCGGCGAGTACGGCTTTACCAACCTGCCGGCTCAGAGCTACATCGTCGTCGTGGATACGGGCGACGCGGACTTTCCGGCCAACCACCAGCAGACGCAGGACCCGGATGAGGATCCCGGCGTCTGCACGACCTGCGATAGCGATGGAAGTGCCACGCTGGGCCCCGACGACGATACGCTCGACTTTGGCTACCAGCCCATCGGCGCGGGCTCCATCGGCGACTTTGTGTGGCAGGATGACGATGGCGATGGCGTGCAGGACCCAGGCGAGCCGGGTATTCCCGGCATCCTGGTCACCCTCTACGAGGACAGTAACAATGATGGCGTGATCGACAGCGGCGATGCCGTGGTGGCGACCGTGACCACCGACTCCAACGGCGAGTATCTCTTCACCGGCCTGCCTGCCGGGGATTACCTGGTGGACGTGGACACGACCGACGGCGACCTGCCCACCGATGGCAGTGCCCCCTACGTGCTCAGCACCAACAACGACCCGCACGACGTCGCGCTGAGCGCGGGTGAGGAGTACCTCGACGCCGACTTTGGCTTCACCACCGGCGGCGTCATCGGCGACACGGTCTATCGGGATACGAATGTCGACGGGCAGCAAGATATCGGCGAGCCGGGCATCGGCGGCGTCACCGTGGGGCTCTACACCTGGACCGACGTGGATGGCGACGGCATCTATAACGCCATCACCGATACGCTCTCCGTCACCCCCCTGGCCACCGACGTCACCGACGCCGACGGCCTCTACCTCTTCAGCGGCCTGCCGGCCGGCGACTATGTGGTCAAGGTGGAAAGCGGCGTCCCCAGCGGCTACAACCAGAGCGGCGATCCTGACTGGCTGACGCCCTGCTCCGGCTCGGGCCTGTGCGACGGCGCCTCCGGCGTCCACCTGCGCGCCGGGCAGACCGACCTCAGCCGTGACTTTGGCTACTACCCGCTGGGTCTCATCGGTGATACGCTCTGGATAGATACCGACGGCGATGGGACGCGAGATGAAGACGAATCGGGTATTCCCTACGTCACTGTCACGCTTTACGACGACGTCAACACCAATGGGGTCTATGACCCGGGTACAGACACGCTGTATGATACTACCGAAACCAACAGTGATGGCTACTACTACTTTGGCGGCATGCCGGTACCGGATCATTACGTCGTCGTCGTGAATACTGCCGATACCGACTTTCCTGCGGGGCTGACGCAGACCTACGATCCAGACGGAACGCTTGATGACCAGGCCGGTGCGTCGTTGACTGGCGGCAACTATACTGACCTGACCCGTGACTTTGGCTATCAATACGATGGCGACTGGAGCATCAGCGGCACCGTCTTTTACGACGACGACGGCAACGGCGGGCTCTACAACCCGGGTGCGGGCGATACGCCTTTCGCGGGCATCCCCGTGTACCTGCGGAACAGCGCCGGGCTCCTGATCGGCACCACGACCACGGATTCCAACGGCTACTATGTATTCGATGACCTGCCCAACGGGGACTATACCGTCGCGGTGGGCGAGATACCCAATCTTGCTACCCAGACGAGGACGTACGAACCTGATGGAACTGGCGGAGATGGCCTCTGCGAGGTGGGCGATCCCTGCAACAACAACGCCACGCCGGTGACGATCAACAACGCGAACGTGATCGATCAGGACTTTGGATATTATGGCGGTCCTCCCACCGCCGTGACCCTCTCTCTCTTCGAGGCCGGGTGGCAGGAGGGCAGGGTCGTGGTGACCTGGGAGACGGCGATGGAGGTCAATACGGTGGGCTTTAACCTGTGGCGCAGCGCCAGCCCCGACGGCGCGTACGAGCAGGTCAACGCCAGGCTGATCCCGGCGGCCTCGCTGGGTGGGGTGTGGGGCGGCTCCTACTCCTTCACCGATACCGGGGTCTTCCCGGGCCGCGCTTACTACTACGAGCTCGAGGAGCTGGAGGTCGGCGGCCAGAGGAACTGGTATGGTCCGGTTTCGACCGGCGGCGACGCTCCCACCCGCGTCACGTTCTCTAACGCCGCCGCGAGCGGCGGCGCGGCCGGCATCTGGTGGCTGGCGGGCGCGGCTGCCGCGCTCAGCCTGCCGCCGCTGCTGATCGTCCGCCTGTGGAGGCGGCGGCGCTGAGTCTCTGCGGCATCTGGTAGAAAAGGCGCGAGCCTGCGCCCGGTGCATCCGGCGCAGGCTCGCCTCGTTCTCTAACTGAGATGAAA
Organism: Anaerolineae bacterium; assembly: GCA_016931785.1. Lineage (GTDB taxonomy): Bacteria > Chloroflexota > Anaerolineae > B4-G1 > B4-G1 > JAFGED01. Next base: position 4,073 of record JAFGED010000215.1, on the reverse strand, counting down.
CACACCCATATGCGATGTAGCATCGCGTCACGCTGCAAGCGCGATCTACGCGCCGCGTCCCACGGGCAGTGCGAAGGAGAAGGTGCTCCCCTTGCCGTATTCGCTTTCCGCCCAGATGCGCCCGCCGTGGTGCTCGATGATCTCTTTGCTGATGGATAACCCCAGGCCGGTGCCCTTGACGGGGCTGGTTGCCGAATCTCCCACCTGGCGATACTTTTCAAAGAGGTAGGCCGCGTCCTCCTGGCGAAAGCCGATGCCGGTATCGGTGACGCTGACCACTATCCATTCCCCCGTCGGGAGATCGAGGCTGAGCAGGCCGTCCTGGATCGCCGTGGATGATTTCGGCGACGGGGGAACCGGCCCCTCGCAGCTCGAGATAGGTCCCTCGACCTTGAGCTTCCAACCCCGCACCTCGATCTTGCCGCGCTCGGTGAACTTGATGGCGTTGGAGAGCAGGTTGGTCATCACCTGGACGAGCCTGTCCCGGTCGGCCCACACGGCGGGCAGGCCGTCGGGGTGCAGGTGGGTTTCGATGGGCAGGTTCTTTTCCTCGGCCAGGGCGGTGGTCGCGGTGACGGCCTGGCCGACCACCTGGGCCAAGTCGGTCTGCCCCATGCGCCACTCCATCCGGCCGGCCTCCATCTTGGCGATATCCAGCATGTCGTTGATCAGGCGGGTGATGCGCAGGCTCTCCTGCTCGATGATGTCCAGGTTGTCCTGGATGCGCTCGGCGGCCTGTTGCGCTTCCTCGGCGGCCTCCAGGTGGGGGACGATCCGGCGGCGCAGGTCGCGCCGGATCAGGCTGGCGAACCCCAGCACGGAGGTCAGCGGGGTGCGCAGTTCGTGCGAGACGGCGGTGATGAAATCCGTCTTGGCTCTATCCAGCTCGACCTCTCTGGTGATATCGCGCAGCACGGTGATGACGCCCTGCGCGAGTTCCGCCCGCTCATTTTCAGCGGATGGGAGATGTAGCGAGGTGAGCGACGCTTTCAGCACGCGCCCGCCCTCCAGTTCTATGTTCTCGGTAAAGATGCGCCCCGGCGATTTCAGGGCCTGCGCGGTGAGATTCTGCAGGGTGATGCTGGGAAAGCACTCGCACAGCGCTTGGTCGCGCAGCGGGCGAGCGGGATGCAGGCCCGTGATCTGCAGGAAGGCGGGGTTGCTGAGGATGATGCGCCCGCCGGCGTCGGTCGCCACCAGCCCGTCGGCGACGTTGTTGAGGATCGCGTCCAGCTTGCTCGACTCGGCGGTCAGCTCCTGGCTCTTGCGAAGCAGCGCGCGTTGTTGCTGCTGGATATCCTGCAGCAGCCGCGCGTTCGCCACCGCCACGGCTGCCTGGCTGGCTACCGTCTGGCAGATGTCTATCGCTTCGTCGCTGAATGTGCGGGGCTCCACCAATGACACCAGGAGGAGGAAACCGAGCATCTCTCCACGGGCGATGAGGGGCACGAGGAGCAGCGATTGAAAATCGATCTCGGGGCTTTGCCCCTGAAGCGCCTCCAAGAGCTCTCGGTGGTCGGCGACCTGTGCTTGGTATGCGTGGCCTGCGTCCATCGCTTGCCAGGCCTCCGGCAGGTGGGGCAGCAGCAGCCGAAAGTCGGCAAGCTGGCCTGCAGGGTATTCGGCGGCGATCAGCCCGTGCTGCCTGTCCTCTTCCAGGATGAGGGCGTTGCCATAGTCCACGCCGATGAGCTCTACCAGGTGTTCGACGGCCATGCTCAGAATCTCGTGGGCATCCAGCGACGTCGCCAGGGTCGTGGCGACGCGGTTGATCAGCATCAGGTTGCGGGCCCAGCGTCCCATCTCCAGGGCGTGGGTCCGGCTCTTTTGCAGCAAGCGCGCCGCCTCGACGGTCGCACCGGCCTGGTTGGCCAGGGATGCCATCATCTGCACATCCTGTCTCTCGAAGGAGGCGGGCTGGTCGCTTTCCGCCTGGAAGAAGCCGATCAGGTTCCCCCTGACGAACATCGGGGCGACGATCACCGACCGGACGTCCGTGCTGCTCACGACGTCGAAATCGCTTTGGCGCAGGTCGGCTATCAGCAGCGCTTCTCCGGAACGGATGATGCCCTGGATGCTTTCCTGGGCCTCGACGTCAAAGTGCTGCTCGAGAGTCTCCGGGGGTATGCTGCGGCCGGATGAGGCGATGTAGAAGCCTTCACCCTCCTTGCCTGGCAAGAGGATGAGCGTGTTATAGTAGCCAAAGATCGTCGCGGCGCTCTTGGCCAACTCGCTCAGCAGCTGGTCGAGGTCAAAGATGGCGCTGATGCGGGAAGAGATCGCCTGCAGGGCCAGCAGCCTCCGATGCTCTTGCCGCAGCGTCTCCTGCTGGGCTTGCACGCGCTCCTGGATATCGTTAAACGCGCGCACCAGGTCCCCTATCTCGTCCAGGGAGAGAACGGGAAGCTTTTCCCCTACCTCTCCCTGCCAGGCCACTTCCAGCAGGCGATTGGTGATCTGGCGCAGATCGTCGGTGATATCGGTGGTTACGGCAAAAGCGAAGGGAAGCGTGAGCACCAGGATCACCAGGTTAAAGATCAGGAGGAGCAGGGCGGTGTAGCGTACCAGGGGGTCGGCCCCGGCGTCGAATTCGTAGACGATTCCCAAATGCCAATCGCGCCCCGGGCGGTCAAGCGGCAGGATGATTTGCCCGTCGGCGCTCTGCTCGTCTGCATTGGGCCAGGATGGCAGTGTGGCCGGGGGCCGGGTGATATAGCCTCCTGTGGCGTCGATGATAAAGGCCTGGCCGCTATCCGGTAATTCCACCTCTTCCACGTGGCGGATCAGGGCGTCTTCGTCCAGGAGGGGGGCCACGTCTCGAATCGTGTTCTCGACCCACTGCTTGTGTCGCTGGTGCGCCGCGACCTGGACGGCCTGGTGCACGAGGTTGAGCCCCAGGATGCTGGGCAAGTAGCACGCGACGATGGTCAGGGCCAGGATGACGCTGAGCAGCCGGGTGCGGATGCTGAAGCGGTGCCCCTCTTTGGATGACAGGCGGGATGCCGGCGGGATCAGATGGGTGGTCGTCGCCAGGACGGATCGCATTTGCCAGCGGGCCACGAGGGCCAGCAAGAGCCCGGTGATGACGGTGGTGACGACGATGAGAAATGACTTGGAGAAGTAGAGCGCCAGTTCGTAACCCTGGACCAGGAGCAGCCCGATGATATCGGTGAGAAACGTCGCCAGGATGGTCATTCCCACTTGGGCGGTGAATAGATAGACCGGCGTGTTGAAGGCGACGCGGCGGGCCCGGCTGACCAGCGTTACGGGGGGATCCTGGCCCTGGGTCAGGAGCTTGCGCAGTTTGGCGATGGGGACCATGTACCAGTAGGCCAGTCCGATCAGGATGATTGCCAGGGGAGGTGTGGACCAGGCATAGTTCAGGCGAGTCTGCTGGACCGCCTGGGATGCAAAGTCAATGACCAGGGGGAAAATGACCAGGACAAGCGCTGCGAATATGACGATGCTTGCCAGCAGGGCCAGCAGGATGCGGCGGCGAATTGGGGGAAATGGCTGTTCCATTAGAGTCTACGCAGTGTGGATACCGAGGACCTCGCTCACGCGCCTGATGAGATACATGGTATCGAAAGGCTTTAGAATGAACTCGTCGGCTCCCACTTCGAAACTGTGCTTTCTGTCGGCTGCCTGGCCCTTGGCGGTGAGGATGATCACATAGGTCTTGGAGAGTTCAGGGTCGCCCTTGATGCGCTGGCATACCTCGTAGCCTGACATACCCGGCAGCATGATGTCTAGGATGATCAGTTCGGGCCGCTCGGCCTGGATCACCCTCCAGGCCTCTATCCCTTCGCCCGTTTCCAAGATATCGATGCCTTTGGTCGCCAAATCCTCGAACGCCTGCAACAGGAGCGTGCGGATATTGGGCTCGTCGTCTACGATCAGAATCTTGGGAGGCATCTCTTGACCCTCGGTCTGTGCGAGTGAACTGGATAGAGTATACACTAGGCATCTACAACGGTCAAATTTTGCTGGTGATTACCCATATGTCTGGGTAAAGGGGGAATTGGGGGTGTGGTCGGGCGCTTTGCGCCCGACCACACCCCCAGAAATTCCTT
>JAFGED010000214.1 GCA_016931785.1 Anaerolineae bacterium | reverse complement strand
GTCGGCGTGCCTGTCGGCGTGCCTGTCGGCGTGCCTGTCGGCGTAGGCGTAACCGTGGGCGTCGCGGTAGGTGCGGCGGAGGAGGAGGTCGCCGTGGGCTGGATGACGGGGGAAGGCTCCAACGTGAAGGTCGGCGTGCCTGTCGGCATAGGCGTATCCGTCGGCGCCGGCGTGAACGTGAACGTGGGAAGAGACGTGCGCGTCGGCGTATCCGTCGGCGCGGCGGTGGGAACAGACGTATTGGGAGAGGTCGCGGTAACCGGCGGCGTGCGCGTGGCGGCAGCCGTGGCGGTGGGCAGGACGGCCACAAGTCCCCCACCGGGCAGGAGCGCCGAGAGGCCTACGATGAGCACCGGTATCAGGAGCAGCGCCCCAACGATGCCGACGATCACGGGCCACTGCCGCCACCAGGGAATAGGTTCCTCCTCCTTTTCCAAGCTGATCTGAGTTGGAGGGGAAGGCGGCCCAGGCGGGGGCGGCGGCGTAGGAGGAAGCTGGCGGCCCGCTGGCATCGCCGGCTGGGTGATCTTGTCCTCCTCCGATACACCCCGCCCCGCCCAGGCTTTCCTCAGCGCATCGACCATCGCCTGGGCCGTGGGAAAGCGCTCGGCGGGGTCTTTGGCCAGCGCCCGCAGGATGACCGCCTCGACCGCCGCGGGAAGGTTGGGCGCATAGTGGCGCGGCGGTATCGGGTCCTCGTTGACGTGCATCAGCGCCAGGCTGAGGGGCGACTCGGCGTAGAAAGGCGGCCGATTGGCGACGATCTCGTAGAGAATCGCCCCCAGGGCATAGATATCGGATTGCGGCACGGCAGCGCGGGAATCGATGGCCTGCTCCGGCGCGATGTACTCTGGCGTACCGAAGGAGTGTCCCATCGTCATCTGGCTGACCCGGTTGCGCAGCATTGCCAGTCCAAAGTCGCTCAGCACAACCTGGCCTTCGGAGGAGATCAGGATGTTGGCAGGTTTGATATCGCGGTGGATGACGCCCTGCTTGTGAGCATAGTCCAGCGCCTCGGCCACCTGGCTCAAGATATGGAGCGTCTCGCCGGGGGTGAACCCCCGCCCCTCGCGTTTGCGGCGATCCATCTCGGCCCGCAGGTCGGTGCCCTCGATGTACTCCATCACGATGTAGTGGCCGCCCTCGAAAGCACCGTAGTCAAAGATGCGGATGACGTTGGCATGGCTCAGGGAGGCAGAGGCCTGGGCCTCGCGCTGAAAGCGCTTGGTAAAGACGGGGTCGTCGCGCAGCGTCCGCCCCAGCACCTTGATGGCTACGTAGCGATTGAGGTTAGATTGGAAGCCCTTATAGACCTCGGCCATGCCGCCCTGGCCGATCTTGGCGAGAATTTTGTATTGACCGATCCTGCGGCCGATGAGAGTATCCAAAGCAGTAGTCCGCCCCTTGAGGAATCAAGATTAACAAGCAGCGTGGAAAGTATATGCTACTTCCAAGGAATGTCAAACAGACCGCCCTGAAATGGCGGCATCACTAACCTATGACCGCTCACCCGCTGCTTCGCGCCGGCCCTGATGGCGAAGCTGAACGATCAGCGTCCCCACGCCTGCCAGAACCATCCCCACGACCTGCCACCAGTAGAGCGCCTCGCCCAGGAACAGCCACGATAGGCAGGCGACCTGTACGAGCATCGTGTTGTTGATGATGCTGGACTCGACCGCCGGGAGCACGCGCAGCGTGTGGTTCCACAACGTGAACGCAACGGCCGTGTTCACCGCTGCCAGCCAGCCGATGATGGCCCAGTGAATCGGATCGAGACGCGGGAAGCTCTCGGTCAAGAGCCCGGTCACCAGCAGCACGACGGCCCCGACGCCCATGCTGACGGCGGTCACGACGAGGGGCGGGATATCGTCCTCGCGGTTGATGCGCCGCCCGAGGATTGAAGAACCGGCGTTGGCAAGCACGCCGACGCCCACGACGATCAAGCCCACGATCTGATCGGTGGGAAACGGCTCGGCGTGAAAATAGACGATGACGCCGGCGACGTTGACGAAAACCCCGATCCACTGTAACCCTGTGGGCCGCTCCGCCAGCCACAAAGCCCCCAACATCGCGACGACGATGGCCGTAAAGTTGAGCAGCATACTGACCGTCGCGGAGGGCAAATAATTCAGCCCAAAGAACGCCGTGCCTTGCGTGACAGTGTAAAAGAGCAGGCCAAGAACGATCAATCGCCGCCAGTCGTGCGTCGACAGGTCGCGGACGGCCTCCCGGTTTGCGGGACGGAAGGCAAACGGTAACAAACACAGAGTAGCCAGCGTGTAACGCAGCCCGGCGAAGGTGAAAGGGGGAATGTCCTTCAGGCCGACCTTGATGAGCACGAAGGAGGTGGACCAGAGAAACGTCACGAGTAGGGCCTGAAGCACAGCAGCCAAATGTGGAAGGCGTTTCCGCGACACGTCGGCTCCTCCAGGGTTTTTCAGGACACCGATACTTTATCACGAATGGCACGAATTGTCGAACAACGCACTATCCACGGCGGTGAATCGCCGGCTACAAACCGAGGTAGCATCTCAACAATCCGGGGGGCGGGGGGTGTGAGGGCGGCTACGCCGCCCTCACACCCCCATCTTCCCCTGTTTATTGAGAAGATACAAACCAGGCTCTTATGGCCGACCAAAATCGGCGATAAAGTAATAACCCCAGGTTGTCTCAACCACGCCCGCGCCGATCTCGGTAACCCACGTGCTCAACAGCGTGCGCCGGTGCGGGTCGTCAGGAGGCGTCTCGTCCATCCACATCTCGACGGCGTGACCGGGATCGCGGGCCTGCGCCCAGCACTCGGCCCAGCCGGAGGGCTCGTAGCCCGCGCGCATGATGCGCGCCTTGACGTCGGAGCCATCGGAACCGGTGTGGCTGCACCAGCCGCGACCGGCGCAGTCGTCCGCGTGCGCCTGGGCCGCCTGCGCCAACGCCTCGTTGTAGACAAAGGGCGGCAGGCTGTGTATGGCGCGCACGTCGTTGATGATGCGCACCAGCTCGCGGGGCCAGTCGGCGATACCGGGGGGCAAGGTGGCGGGCGGAAGCGTCGGCACGGGGGACTCGATGGGTGAAATCGGCGAGGAGAGCGTGGGCGGAACCGGCGTAGGTTCGGGCGTGGACGTGGGCGCAGGCGTAGCAGTCGGCAGGTACGCCGCAGCGGGCGAGTCCAGCGGCAGCACCAACAAGTCGCCGGGCCGCAGCTCGCCCGGGTCGGTCAGGCTGTTGGCCTCCATAAGCAATGCTGGCTCCAGATCGTAGGTCCGGGCGATCTCTGCCAGCGTCTCCCCCTCTTTCACCTCGTACACGACCCAGAAGGGAGAGGCTCCTTCCCAATCAGATACCGCCGGGATGACGAGCGTCTGTCCCACGTAGATGATGGTGGATTCGCCCAGCCCGTTCTCGAGCTGGATCGCCGCTATTGGCACGCCATAGTGCGTCGCCAGGTCCAGGAGCGTGTCGCCCGGTTGGACGGTGTGAATAATGGGGGTCGGCGTGACCGGAGACGATGTCTCGGCGGAGGGAGAAAGTGACGCTTGGGTCGCCAGGGGCGTGGGAGCAGACGCAAAAGTAGGCGAGAGGACAATTGTAGGCGAGAGATCACCGGGCGTGACGATGCCCCCGACCGTCTGGCACGCAAGCACAGCGAGCAGGAGACCAGCCGCGAACAAGCCAAGATAAAGCGTGCGTCCACTCACGCCCGAACCTGCCCATCTCCCAGGACGATCCACTTGTACGTCGTCAGCTCCCGCAGCGCCATCGGGCCGCGGGCGTGCAGTCGCTGCGTACTGATGGCCACCTCGGCCCCCAGGCCAAACTGGCCGCCGTCGGTAAAGCGCGTGCTGGCGTTGACGTACACCGCTGCCGAATCGACCTCGTCCACAAAGCGCATGGCGTTGGAATAGTCCTCGGTGATGATGGCATCGGAGTGTTGCGTGGAGTGGCGGTAGATGTGGTCGATGGCCTCACCGAGGTCGTCGACCACGCGCACCGCCAGCACGAGCGACAGGAACTCGGTATCAAAATCGGCGGGACCGGCGGCGCTGACCAGCGGGTGGCCGCGCAGGATCGCCAGCGCGCGGGAGTCGCAGCGCAGCGCCACCTCCGCCCGGGCCAGGTCGTCGGCGATCTTGGGCAGCAGATCACCCGCCACGCTGCTGTGAATGAGCAGCACGTCGAGCGCGTTGCAGACGGTGGGCCGCTGCACCTTGGCGTTGTAGACGATGGGCAGCACCTTCTGCGCGTCGGCGCCGGCATCCACGTAGACGTGACAGACGCCGATGCCGCCGGTGATGACGGGGATCGTCGCGTTTTCCAGCGCGAACGTGTGCAGGCCCGGCCCGCCGCGCGGGATGATCATGTCGATGTAGGCATTTGCGGTCAGCATATCCTTCACCAACGCGCGGTCCTGGGACGCAATCAGTTGCACGGCCTCCCTGGGGACCCCCACCTTCTCACAGCCTGTGGAGATGGCGCCGGCAAGAGCGCGGTTGGAATTGGCGGCCTCCTTGCCCCCGCGCAGGATGGCAGCGTTGCCCGACTTGAGACAGAGGGCGGCGATATCGACGGTGACGTTGGGGCGCGATTCGTAGATGACGCCGATGACGCCAATGGGCACACGCCGCTTGCTGATGCGCAGGCCGTTGGACAGCGCGCGGGCGTCGAAAGACTCGCCCACGGGGTCGGGCAGCGCGGCAACCGACCGAACGTCGGCGGCGATGGACGCCAGGCGCGATTCGGTCAGCAGCAGGCGCTCCAACATGTGCTCGTCCAGCCCGGCCGCTCGCCCGGCCTCGATGTCCTCGCTGTTAGCACTGAGAATGTCGAACTCGTTCTCCTCAATCGTTTCAGCGATGGCCCGCAACGCATCATCCTTGACGTTCGTGTCAAGCGTCCGCAACATCCGGGCCACCTGGCGTGCCTGTTTACCCAGTTCTTCCAATTCCGCGAACATGACACATCTCCTTCCGATCTGGCACTATCACCTGTGACAGATTATACTACATGCGACCCCGCCAAACAATCGCCCTTTTTCCTGGTGATTACCCATATGTCTGGGTAAAGGGGGAATTGGGGGTGTGGTCGGGCGCTTTGCGCCCGACCACACCCCCAGAAATTCCTT
>JAFGED010000213.1 GCA_016931785.1 Anaerolineae bacterium | reverse complement strand
CGGTACGGTGTTAAAGAGCCACAGGCTGTCATCGGAGCGGACCTCTTCCTGTGGCGTGGGTTCCATATGGCCTGGGTTGTGACCAAAGGTCTTAACCAGCGGGGAAGCGCCGCCGGTCGATTCCTGGCCGGTGATCATCAGTTCGAGCCTCTCTCCTGCCTCTTGGGTGATCATAGGGATCACGCTCAACGTGTCCTGCACGGTGTCGCGATAGCCAAAGCCATCCCGCCCCCCGGCATAGATCAGGCTCGCCGCACGGCTCCAGTAAAAGGCCACCAGGGCGTTGTAGGCGTTCCACGAGTTGACCATGTGATCCAGGTCCGCGTCCGGCGAGTGCACCACGAACTTGCCCAGCCGCCCGTGCCACTCCGCCTTGAGCTTTTGCAACTCCTCCGAGGCGCGCCCCAGGCTGCCGTACTCAGCCCGCGTCTGGACCCCCTCGACCTCTGCCCGCCCCACGCCCAGCAGCACGAGCAGTTCCTGCGTCTCGCCGGGGGCCAGGTCGAGATCGACTTGCACGCAGCCGCAACTGTTATCGCCGTAGGCGGTCGAGCCGCCGCAGGAACCGCGCTCCACGGTGAGGGGGTTGTGATAGCCGCGGTAGGGGCCGAGGAACGCCTCACGATCCAATTCGTAGCCCACCACCTCCTGCCCCACCGAGGCCAGCCAGCAGATGCTGGGCAGGTCGCCGATCATGTTGGGGTCGTTCTCGCGGCTGGCGCAGTGGATCATCCCCTCGCGCCACTCGCTGGTGGTGATGTAGGCGCTGTATTGGCGATTGAAGGTATCCTGGTGGACGTTCCACTCGCTGGTGAACTCGCAGTAGGTAAAGACGCTGACCTTGCGCGCCTTATCCCCGGAGTTGGTCACCGCCAGCCGCCAATACTCGAAGCGCTGCCCCAGCGGCACAAAGTAGGTCGATTCGGTGCGGATGCCCGCGTACTGGCTTTCGATGACCGTGTAGGCAGTCCCGAAGCGGCAGGTCGTCTTGTAGCCGTCCAGCGGTTTACCCACCGGCTGCCAGGAGGCGCTCCAATAGTCGCCGCTCTCACGATCCCGCAGGTAGAAATAGCGCCCCGGCTGATCCATGGGAACCGTGTTGGGCTGGCAGCGCAGGAAGCGGCCCACCTCGCCGGAGCGGTAGAACGAATAGCCCCCGGCGTTGTTGGTGATGATCGACCCGTACAGCGGCGATCCCGAGTAGTTGCTCCACGAGCGCGGCGTATCTGGGCGCTCGACCACGTACTCGTAATGCTCGTCGTCAAAATAACCGTATCGCATTGTCTCTCTCAACTCCTGTGGATGATCGCGGCTTTATTGCCAACCGACTGATGCGCCCTAATATACCCCAACACCCCATAATTGCAAACGACGCATAAATCGGACGGGTGTGTTTCATCTCGGTTAGGGAGCGGGGGGTGTGGGCGGCGAAGCCGCCCACACCCCCCGTCCTCTCAACTCATTTGAAACACACCCAAATCGGACACATTGCACGCAAAAATCTTGAAACACAAAGGCGCCAAGTTCTGTATTTTGCGTCTTGGCGCCTTTGCGCGAGATTCCACCAGGTGCACACGGGGATCACCCAATCGCTGATTCCCCTAAGTTTGCGCATCGGATCGCGGCATAACCAACACCTTGTCCACCCGGAGTCCGTCTACGTCTACGACCTCAAAGCGCAGCTTCCCCCACTCAAAGCGCTCGCCGACGGACGGGATGTGCCCCAAGATCATCATCACGAATCCGCCCAGCGTCTGGCAGTTCCAAGCTTGCTTATCGGGTGGGGTTTTGATCTGAAAGAGCTCGACGAAATCATCTATAGGGACCAGGCCATCCAGCAGCCACGAGCCGTCCTCCCGTTCCACGATCTCTAGATCGATCACCTCTCCCGGGTCGGGGATGTCTCCGACGATGGCCTCCAGGATGTCATCCAGGGTCACCAGGCCCTGCAGGATGCCGTATTCGTCGATGACGAGCGCGACCTGGGATTGCGTTTGTTTGAACCGGTCGAGCACCTCGAACACGGGTATGCTCTCCGGCACGAACAGTGCCGGCTGCAGCACGGCTTCCAGGTCGACGGGCTCGCCCGCCAAGCTCTGGGCCAGCAGGTCTCGGGCCTGCACCAGGCCGCGTATCTCGTCCAGGCTGCCCTGTCCAACAGGGAAGCGGGAGTAACCGCTGGCGATGATCTTTTGCCGGATATCCTCGGGAGAATCGTCCAGGTCGAGCCAGGCGACCTCCGACCGGGGCGTGATCAGTGTGAATGCCCGCTGGTCGCTCAGGCGGAATACCTGGCCCACCATCTCTTCTTCGATAGGCTCAAAGATACCCACCTGTGTGCCTTGGGCGATCATGACGCGCACCTCCTCCTCCGTGACCGGAGGATCTGAGGAGGGTTTCACGCGCAGGATGCGCATCAGGATTTTCGTCGAGGCGTTGAGCAGATAGACGACGGGCGAGACGAGCTTGGCCAGCAGTGTTAGGGGCGGGGCGACGAGAGACGCGATCCGCTCGGCGTCGCTCAAGGCAATCTGCTTGGGAAGCAGCTCGCCGATCACCAGCGAGAGGTAGGTGATTATCAAAACGACGATGGCCACACTGATCGTCTCGCTGTAAGGCGCGAGGAAAGCGACTTGGTCCAACCGGGCTGCCAGATTCTCGGCGACGGTCGCGCCACCCAGCGTGCCGGTAAGGGCGGCCACCAGAGAGATGCCGACCTGCACGGTCGATAGAAAGTGTCCGGGTGACTTGGCCAGCTCCAGGGCAGCGCGCGCCCGCTTATCGCCACCCTTGGCTCGCTGGCGCAGGCGCACCTTGCGCGCCGAGACGACGGCCATCTCCGACATGGCAAACACGCCGTTGGCAATTATGAGTAGTAAGATAAATAGCAATTCGATCATCGGGTTGTTCCCCTATTTTCCATACGGTAGGGCAGTACCAGCAGTGCAACGTGTCGGACAGTGCTCGTCTTTGGCGCTCCGTCTCTAGCCCGTTTCAACAACTAGCGCACTATTACTTTTTTCCATGATATAATTTCTATTGTCGTCCAATTCCTCCACACCGCCGCGGAAGCTATAACCCAGCTTGAGGTAAAAGTCCTTCGCCGTTATCGCTGCGCGCACAGTTACCCTTTCCGCTCCCAACCACCTCGCCTCGGATTCCACCGCCCGCATAAGCCGCGTGCCTACGCCCTGCCCGTGCAACTCGGGCAGCACGAAAACCGTGACGGCATAATAGTCCGGGCTTTCCGCAGAACCAAAATTGTCCAGGCTCGCCGTTCCCACGACCTGATCGTCCTGGATGGCGACAAAAGTGCATTGAGACCGTGAGTTTTCCTCGATCTTTTCAGGGGAAAAATACGCGACAAGCGCATCTATCCGGTCTTGAGCATAATCCCTGCTGTTGACCTCGGTCAGATTGCGCCGGACGATATGCGATACAGCGTCTGCCTGAGAGGCCTGGAAGCGTTCGATCCTTATATCGCCACTCTCGTCACCAGGGCCCAAGCATCTCGCCATCCGCACGCATTCCAGGTCCACTCCGGAGAACGCGTGCACCGTGTCCTGCTCCCGCACAAAGCCGCCCGATTCGTAGAACGGGACGGCTGTCAAGGAGGCATCGAGCCAAAAGTGGATCAGGCCCCTGCGCGCGCCATCCTCGCAAACCTCCCGCAGCAGCGCCGTGCCGATTCCTTGCCGAACGTGATCGGGATCGACAAAGATAGAGCACAACACGTTCGTGCTAGGGCTGAATCGCGCGTAGCCGACCAGCTTGCCATCGATTTCGGCGACATAGAAAGGACTGCTTTGGATGCGCTCGCGGTAATCCTCCACCGTTCTGTGGCCTGCCCATGCTTGGATCTGGGGGGGGGTATAGTCGGCGCGGCACAGCTCCTGGACCGATCGTGCGTGGATATCCCAGATGCTCTCGGCATCGTCGGGCGTGGCGTCTCGGATGATCATCTTTTGCCTTGTTAGGGCCATATTTCACGCAGGACTCTCGAACTCTGAACCCTCAATTTCGACATCAGCCTTCTTGCGCCAGGCGAAAGCCGCCCTCAGTAGCAGCCCTAGGGCCACGGCATTGAGCAAAGGGAGAACGATGCCCAGGCAACTCGTCAGACGGCTGATTCGTAGAGATGCCCACCACTGGGTGTCTATCAAAAAGGGCAACAGCACTCTCTGTAACATACTGCTCACACTGACGACGAGAAGAAGCGTCATAGCCACTATCACCAGTAGGGACACCTTGGCATTTTGCCGCCAATAAATGAGGGCCAGGATGACACCAACCAGCATCAACAGGAGAGCAGGAATCTGTAGCAAAATCGGCAGCAGAACTAATTGGAACATCACCCTTGTATCGTCCATTTTCTCATTATCTCCTCAAGATTAGATTTATGGCTGACTCCCCGCCGACCATTCACATCACCGGCGGGTAGACCGTGTTCTGCGTTGGGTCATCCGGTAAGTAAAGTACATACATCGGCTGGGCCACGTGGTGCGTGAAGCCCACAGGACGCAGGGTCGTCGTCCGGCCCTCGTACTCCTCGCCATCGACCTCAAAGCCGTAGGTGATCGTCCATGGATGGCGCCCGTTGACCTCCACGGCGACGTTCTCGTGGATATCCACAATGCTTCCCAGCGCCGGCTCGCCCAAGCGGAGCACGTTCAGCGTCTGCTGAGCCAGGTTATAGCGCCAGATGAAGATGGGCACGCCTGCCCCCAGGAACAACAACCCCAGCGGCACGAACACAAAGCCAACGACTACCAACATCAGCGGGATGCCGATCAGCGTAAAGATAGCACCAAGCAGCGCAAAGATGCCCGCCGCGATGGCCCATCCATCTGCAAGGAGCTGGCGCCACACGAAGCTGCTCTTAAAGTCGCGGGGCGCGGGAGGCGGCTCGGGGATATCGGGAATGGATGACGGCGCAGCGGTCTCCTCGCGGGGCGGCGGCAGCGGGCCGCCGCAGTTCACGCAGTTGCTGCGAAACGCCGTATAGCTCGTGCCACACCACGGGCAGGTAGTAGTCATAAAGCCCTCCTAAAAAACCTTGCGGTTGTGCTCATTTCGACAGGATGAAAAATTCCTGTAAATCTTGGGAATCCTGCCTATTCAATCCGAGAACCACTTTTGCGCAAACGCGACGATCCGCTCCGGGTTCTTGCACACGTGATTGTACGCCTCAAAGCGCCGCATCCTGCCCTCGATCCACCACAGCTCCTTGGGGCCTGCCAAGGCATCGTAGACCCCTTCCACGTCGCTGGCCTCGAACCAGGGGTCTTCCCGGGCCTGGATGACCAACGTGGGCACCTCCACATCCCTGGCGTAAGCCAGCGGCGACATCTCCTTGAAGGCAAACCCACCGCGCCACTGGACGAAGCGGTCGACGATGGGGATCAGGTACAAGCTCAGCGGCGTGTACACGTTGCTCATGTAGCGACGGAAGAAGACGCTCACCGAGATGGGCTGTACGGCGACCAGGAACTTGGCATCCCCGACCGGCTCTCCCCCCTTGCTCAGGGCGACGATGGTCGCGTTGGCCCCCATGCAAAAACTGGCAAATCCGATCTGCGGCGCGCGCAGGGACGGGCGGCTTTTGACGTACGCGACCGCGCCGAGCACGTCCTGGTACTCGGCCAGCCCGACGCCCGTCATCCCCCCCTCGCTCTCGCCGTGATTGCGAAAATCGAACATCAGCACCGAGTAGCCCGCCCGGTGCAGGGCGGGCGCGATCTGCAGCAGATCGACGTCCGTCTTGAACAGCGGCAGCCAGCCCTGGTTCTTGACCAGGAAACCGTGGCGGTTGAAGGGGAACGGGTGGGTGATGATGACGACTTTGTCTCGCCCGTCAGTCGGTTCGGCAGGGATGAACCAGCCCTTGAGTATCAGCCCGTCCGTGCTTTTGAACGAGACGTCCTCGTACGCCAGCCCGTATTTCTCGGGGGTGATGACGACGGGCTGGCGCAGGGCATGCAGAACGATGCCTGAGAAAATGATGCTGATTGCTATAGAGATGAGGGCGAAAAGGGCAACCGCGATGACGAGAATCAAGTAGAATGGCATGTGGCCTCCTAGCGATGACCTGCACCCTCGCGCTTTAACTTGCGCAAGAAGGTGCCCGAGCTCACACTGCGTTCCAAATGGTAGGTGATATAGTGCTGCATCACGCGCTCCGCCTCGGCGTGCAGCGCGGATGGGATTTGCATCGCGCGCAGCCGCGTGGTATACGGTCCGCGCTGGCAATCCTGCAGGAACGCCAACCCGTCAGGCGAAAGGGCCACCACCTCTGGACGACGCTTCTGCGCCTCGTAACAATCGGGGCACAGCACCCCGCCGTGCTCCGGGTCAAAACCGAAGGGCGAGCGGCTGGCACGATCTCCGTGTGCCTCCTCACTCGCCCCGCCGGGCTGGAGCGAGATTTCGTGCCCTTCGTCTTCGTGCTTTTCGTGTTCGTGTCTACCCACGCAGCGGAACAGCTCCGGGCGAAAGCCCGCCAGCCCAAGCAGGTGCTGCTCGTAGAAGCGGGCCACCAAGTCGGGGTCTGCGTCCTCGCACAGCCAGGCGAGGGTGTGGTCGAGCAGATCGAACATCGCCTGCCCGCCCTCTCCCTCGGTGAAGAAGCGGTCGAACAGCTCGACGGCGTAGCGGGCGTGCGTGCCGCGCAGGAGGTCCTCGCGCAGCGCAGCGTGCGGTTCCACCGTCTCCACCTGGCTGACGATGTCCCACGAGCTGCGCGAGCGGGCGATCACGAAACTGGATCGGCTGAAGAGCTCGATATGGCCCGCCTTGCGGCTGCGCACCTTGCGCGCCCCCTTGGCGACGACGTCGAGCTTGCCCAGGGGGGTGCACAGCGTCAGCACGCGGTCGGCCTCGCCCTGGTTGCGCCGCCGCACGACGATGCCCTCGGTTCGATACAGGCGTTCGGTGCTCACTGTGCGTGATTATACCATCGGGACGAAGGGAGGCAAACGTGAAGCTCCCCGGCGCTTTGCGCCGGGGAGCTTCCTAAGGGAAAAGCCCTTGAGAGCTGCCGCCTCAAAATCTTCCACTTTGCCATTCATCCCCACCGCAATGCGGTAGCCAACCGCGAAGCGGTTGGACGTTTTCTGGCTTTTCCCCATAAAGCCCCGCCGCTGAGCGACGGGGCTTTTAAAGAGTTGTGGTCAGCGATTCATTGTCAAAAAGCCGGCGATCATCGGGCCAAAGGTCACTGCCAGGCAGCAGAGCACCGCCAAACCGACCACGACGAGCGCGATGATCACGCCTTTGGATAGCCCCGAAGCTTGGCTGATCTCGGCGTTTGGAAAGGTCTCGCCGAGCTGCGATTCCCGGCTGGCATTGATGCCGGGCAAATCGACCTTGACCTTGCCCCCGGTCGCCGTCACGATCTCGGCGATCGTGAGGGACTCTTGCTCCCCATTTTTCTTGCGCTTGATCAAGACCTTCTGAACCTGATCGTTGAGGATAGCGGTTGATTTTCCGGGGACCTGCATGTCCTCGATGATTACGCGCTGGTTGGTCACCCCCACCGTGCGCCCGACGGTGCGCGAGACGCTCCCCTGAGAAGGCCCCGTACCTCCGCTGACGCTGGTCGTCTTGGTCGACGTGACCGGCCCAAAGACGATCTCCTCACCCGGCTGCATTTCGACGTTGGTAAACTTGTTCACGTTTGGCTCCTTGTTGTTCTGTCAGGATTTGTTAAAGAATAACTTCCCTCGCCCAAGCTCAAGCGGCATAATCATGTAGACATCCTTGCCAGTTGAGACCCGTAAAAGCT
>JAFGED010000212.1 GCA_016931785.1 Anaerolineae bacterium | reverse complement strand
TCTACGGTGACCTGATGCAGCATACTCAGCGCCGAGTGATGCACATCGATCAACACTATGGGCACACCAGCTTCTGCCAGCAGCGGCACCTCCTCATCGGTAGGGGATATCGAAATCACCAGGACACCATCTACGCGATCCTGGCGCGGGATGGTGCGAAAGCAGTCGGTGCGCTGCTCTGGCTCCTCTATGTTGTGGATGACCAAGTCATACTTGCTCTTGGCCAGTGTGCTCACGACACCGTTCAAGCGTTCCGTGACGGATGGGGTAGTAGTGAAGAAGGGAACAATGACCGCGATGGCCAGTGTTCTTCCGGTAGAGAGGCGCTGCGCAACGAGGTTCGGGGTATAGTCGAGCTCCTTAACGACCTGCATGATTCGCTCGCGTGTCTCTGCATTGACCAGAGGGCTGTTGTTTACCGCCCGCGAGACCGTCCCCGGCGATACACCTGCTTTTCGTGCTACATCGCGGACCGTGACTGTTTTCTTGGCCATTTTAGTGCGAGAAGCCTCTGAAACTGAATTAAATCGGTTTAATTAAACCGATTTAATTATACTTCATTAGGCACGAGTTGTCAAGTGTGCTGACTAGCCTGTCAGTTGAATCAGGGCTGAGATAGCCCAGCGAAGAGTGGAGGCGACGCCGGTTGTAGAACGACTCAATGTAGTAGAACACGTCGGCTTTGGCCTCGGTACGAGTTTGATACGCGTGATGGTGCACCAGCTCACTCTTCAACGTGCCGAAGAAGCTTTCCATCGGCGCATTGTCGTACCAAGTCCCAGCGCCGTTCATACTAGCGCGAATACTGTGGTCCTTTAACATCGTCTGATATTCCTGAGCAGTGTACTGGCTACCCTGATCTGAATGGTGGATCAGGTCCGTGTCGAGTGGCAGTTGGAGAAGCGCCATCTCCAGAGCAGTTAACGTCAGATCGCTCGTCATGCGATCCGACAGTGCCCAGCCGACGATACGCCGGGTGTGCAAGTCCAGAACAGCAGCCAGATAGAGCCAGCCCTCTCCTGTGGCGATGTACGTGATGTCTGCCAGCCACTTTTGGTTGGGTCGGTCAGTGTCAAAGTCCCGTCGCAGCAGATTGGGAGCCACAGGATGTTTCTTGTTCCGTCTCGTCGTGGTCTTGAAACGCCGGCTCTGCTTCGCCTTCAGGCCTCGCAGGCGCATGATGCGGGCAACTCGGTTCTTGCTGCAGGCTACACCCTGTTTGTCGAGTTCGCGGTAGATACGGGGGCTGCCATAGGTTTCCTTGCTGGTTTTGAATTCGACCTTGATCTGCTCATATAGCTTTTGGTTTGCCATCTCCCGCGCACTGGGAGGCCGCTCGCGCCAAGCGTAGTAGCCGCTGGGCGACACATTCAGCACCTTGCACAAGAGTGTGACCGGGAGTTCATCCCGGTGTTCATCAATGAACTGGAATCTCATTTTCTTGGGTGCGAGAAGATGGCCACTGTTTTTTTAGAATGTCTCGCTCTTGGCGCAGGATCTTGTTTTCCTGCTCCAATTGGCGGATGCATTCCTGCTCAGGTGCAAGACGACCGTGGCCAGGAAAGGCGTTTTCGCCTTCCGTTGCGAGTTCTCGTTTCCATCAGCCAAGGCAGCCGGTACCAATGCCCAAGTCACGTTCAATCTGGGCAGCGCTCTTGCCACTCGTCTCCAGCAGATGAGCGGCTTCGAGCTTGAATTCTCGCGTGTAGATTCGTCTGGTCTTTTTCATCATATTCCTCCGAGAGTGGTATTATACACGATCTTGGCTTATTATCGTGTCCACTTTTTCGGGGGAACATCATGTAGAGAGTGCCGTCCTACTCGGAGGCACAGGTACGAATACCTGGCCCTCCTTCGAGCAGAGGGCCAGGGTCCGTTTTTATTGTAACACTCAATTCCTTAACATCTGCAACAGGGTACGAAATATCGTCCAGGGTTCGTTTTTATTGTAACTCTACATGAACACCTTGCAGGACTCGCTTTCCTACTCGACTGTAACTGACTTGGCGAGGTTGCGGGGCTGATCCACATCACACCCCCGGCGCACGGCTAGCTGGTAGGCCAAGAGCTGCAGCGGGATGATGTTGACCACCGGCGAGAGTAACTCGGGCGTCTCCGGGACATAAAGCACGTGATCCGCCTTGGCCGCAACGGCCTCGTCTCCCTCCGTCGCCAGGGCGATGGCGATGCCGCCGCGCGCCTTGACCTGCTCGATCTGGCTGATCATCTTGTCGTAGACGTGGTCGCGTACGGCGATGGCCACCACGGGCATCACCTCGTCGATCAGCGCGATGGGGCCGTGCTTCATCTCCCCCGCCGGGTAGCCCTCGGCGTGAATGTAGGATATCTCTTTCAGCTTGAGCGCCCCCTCCAGCGCAACGGGGTAGTTGATGCCCCGCCCCAGGTAGAGAAAGTGCTCCCGGTCGTGAAAGAGACTGGCCAGGTGCTCGTACTCGTCTTTAGCGTGATCCAGCACGCGCCCCACCAGGTCGGGCAACCGCGCCAGGTCCTGCGCCGCTCCGCGCAGCCGCTCGCTGGCTAGCACCCCGCGCAGCTCGCCCAGGCGACAGCCCAGCAGGTAAAGATCAGCCAGGCTGGCGGTGAACGCCTTGGTCGTGGCCACGCCGATCTCGGGGCCGGTGTGCATCAGGATGTACCCATCGGAGAGGCGCATCGCCTGGCTGCCGATGACGTTGACGATGGTCCACAGCCGCGCCCCCAAGTTCCGCGCCTCCTCCATCACCGCCAGCGTATCGACCGTCTCGCCGCTCTGAGTGATAGCCAGCACGGCTGTGTTGCCGTCGATGATGGGCGTGCGATAGCGGAACTCGGAGCCGTAATCGACCTCCACCGGCAAGCCAGCCAGCGACTCGATCATGGTCTTGCCCACCAGCGCGGCATAGACCGACGAACCGCAGGCGACGATGACCACCTTTTCCAACGACCGCGCCTCCTCCGGCGTCAGCGCCAGGTTCTCCAGGTGCACGTGCCCGGTCTCGAAATCGACGCGCCCGCGGATGGTATCGGTGACCGAGCGGGCCTGCTCGTAAATCTCTTTCTGCATAAAGTGGCGGAAGGTGCCCTTGGCCGCTGCCACAGGGTCCCAGGAAATGGTGTAAGGCTCAACCACCACCGGAGCGCCCGCCAGCGTGGTGACCTGCACGCCGTCGCGGGTCACCACCGCCAGCTGCCGGTCCTCGATAAAGATCATGTCGCGGGTGTGTTCGAGGATGGCGGGAATATCGGAGGCGACGAACATCTCCCCCTCGCCGATGCCGACGGTGATCCCGCCCGCGTTGCCCAGCCGGGCGGTGACGATGCGATCCGGCTCCCGGCTGCTGAGGAACACAAAGGCGCTGGCGCCCTTGATGTGCATCAGGGCCTGGCGCACCGCCCCCTCAAGGTCCGCCCCACCCGCCGAGTATCTTTCGACCAGGTGCGCCACGACTTCCGTATCGGTCTCCGAGGAAAAGCGGCAGCCCTCACGCTCCAACTCCTGCCGCAGCTCGAGAAAGTTCTCGATGATGCCGTTGTGTACAACCGCCACCTCGCCCGTGGTGGATAGATGCGGGTGAGCGTTGCGCCGGCTGGGCTCACCGTGAGTCGCCCAGCGAGTGTGCCCGATGCCGACGTGTCCATCCACCGGGTCCTCACGCACCATATCGACCAGCGCAGCCAGCTTGCCAACCTCGCGCCGCACGGCGATGGCGCCGTTCTCCTCCAGCACGGCCAGCCCCGCCGAATCATACCCGCGATACTCCAAGCGCTTCAAACCCTCAAGAATGATCGGGGTCGCATCCCGCGGCCCCACGTAGCCAACGATGCCACACATTTTCGTCTCCTTTGCGTGTTGTAGGATGGGCCAATCAAGCGCGCACCGCAGCCCGCCACCCACGGACGGGCACTGGTGCCTTGGCTCGATTCGCCAAACTCAGTTTTTAGTCGTGGGATTACGCTTGGGCCACGATCTTTTCTGCACCGCCGGTTGCCCGACGGATTTGCGAAAAAGATCAATTTGGGGAAAAAGATACGGGGTGTAGCCAACCCCGGGCGGCATCCGCCGATCGGAAAGCTCTAGCAAACTTTCACGTCGATTTTCTTCGCCAAATGGGCCGTTAGACCCGATTGGCGCGTTAGCACTCACCTCGCGGTGAGGAACCGCCTCCTCGTCACCCGGATGGTTTCCGGGCCAGGCGCTGTCTTTTCCCGGTTAGCTGGATATCACATCACCTCCCTCTGTAAATCGGATCGCCAATCCAACCTGCCCGGTTTATGACCAGATTATAGCACGACTTGGCAATACTGCCCACTACCCATTTGGGGAGGGATGTATTCGCCCCCTGGAGCGGTGGGCAATCGGTTTCCAGCCTCGGCGCGGCCCCTGCCTTGCGCTAGACGTTGGATCGAGAATGGCAGGTAAGCGGCGGGGCTTTGCCGTGATGGCTGGTCTGCATCAGGAAGGCGCAGCATAAACGATGCCCAGAAGTCTCCCCGCCGCCAACCTGCCCTACAAAACCCGGGGTGTATTTGTTCCTTGGGGCGTATACGCTGTTTGTGAGGAAATGGTGTTACCAAGGTGCAGTTTGGGCGCAAGCCCAAACTGCCGAGGGGCATTTGCTGCTGTCTGATGAACGTTAAAGCGGGTGTTATGCCTATTTCGCTGGAAACCGAGCGCCGCTGCCCCAGGGGGCAAATGCACCCCAAGACCTGATCCCAGTTGCCCAAGCCCTGGAAATGTGCTAGTATTAGCCCCATGACAAAAAAACCCTTTCCCAAACTTTTCTCCCGCCGCCAGTTCTTGAGGGGCCTTTTCACTACCCTCTTTTCTGGCGCCGGCCTGGCGATCGCAGGCTGTAGTTGCGATCAGCCGCAACCATCCGCCACGCCCGGGCCAACCTCCGAAGAGCCCCGCCCCACCCTTACGCCCGACCCAACCCACCCGCCCGACTCGACCCTCGACCCGTCGGCGCCCTACCTCGATCCGGCCTTCTCCATCGACGAGCGAGTGGACGATCTGGTCAATCGCATGACCCTCAAAGAGAAGGTCTCGCAGATGGGCAACGAAGCGGCAGCCATCAAACGCCTGGGCATTCCCCAATATAACTGGTGGAACGAGGCGCTGCACGGCGTGGCTCGCGCCGGCATCGCCACCGTCTTCCCGCAGGCTATCGGCTTGGCCAGCACCTGGAACCCCGACCTGATCTACCAGATGGCGGAAGTGATCTCTGACGAGGGGCGCGCCAAGCACCACGAGTTTGCCCGCAACGGCGAGCGCGGTCTACACACCGGCCTGACGTTTTGGAGCCCCAACATCAACATCTTTCGCGATCCCCGCTGGGGCCGTGGGCAAGAGACGTATGGCGAAGACCCTTACCTCACCTCCCGGATGGGGGTCAATTTCGTCCTCGGGATGCAGGGCACAGACCCAGACTATCTAAAGGCCGTCGCCACCCCCAAGCATTTCGCCGTCCACAGTGG
>JAFGED010000211.1 GCA_016931785.1 Anaerolineae bacterium | reverse complement strand
GCGGCACGTCTATCCTGGCAGCCTGGAACCGCTCAAGGATCGCACGATCACCGTCGGCGGCCTGAGCAAGACGTTCGCCATCACCGGTTGGCGGCTGGGGCACGTGATCGCGCCCACGCACCTGTCGGCGGCGGTGCGGCCCGTGCACGACTTTCTCACCGTCTGCGCTCCCCAACCACTGCAGGTCGCTGCAGTCACCGCGCTCCACCTGCCGCAGAGCTACTACGACGACATGACGGCCGACTATCACCAGCGGCGCGAGGTGATGATGGCTATCCTGGACGAGATTGGCTTCTCCGCAGCGACGCCAGAGGGAGCCTACTACGTGCTGGCCGACTACGCCGGGGTACCGATTCCTCAGGCCGAATGGGACTCGATGAAGTTCGCCGTGTGGATGGTGAAAGAAATCGGCGTGGCCGTGGTGCCCGGCATCGTCTTTTACTCGCTGGAGGGATACGGCGACCGCAGCGTGCGCTTTGCCTTCCCAAAAAAGATCGCCACCCTGCAAGCTGCCGGAGAGCGAATGCGCAAGGTATTGTAGGTGGGCACGTCAGCCAACTTTACCGGAGGTGGCCGATGGTAGATAGACTATGCCTACAAGTTCATCAAAGCTGGCGACCGTGCAAACGCTCGCCAGCTCCTGACGGAGGTGCTAGAGAGCGAGCCTGAAAACGACAGGGCTTGGGTATTGATGGCTGCCGCCGTCGAGACACACGACCTGCGCCAAGAGTGTCTGGAAGAAGCCCTAAAGTTTAATCCCGAAAACCAAACGACTATTAAGGCTTTGGCGAGCCTGAAGCGACGGCGGCAAACCCCATTCACTGACGACACACATCCAGTGCAAGCGCCTGTAACTGATACAAAGCCCAAGTCTCGCACCGCAAGAAACATAGTCTACGCAGTGGGCTCCATCGCCGTCTTCGCCATCCTCGCATGCCTGGCTATCTTTCTCCTCAGAGATCAATTAATCGCTCCCACGGACCAACCAACCTCCTCCACAGAAATCGAATGGCAGGAGTTTATAGAGGAAGGGCGTTTCTCTGTCACAGTGCCTCGCGCACTCACAAAAACGACGCAGAAAGAAGAAACCCAAATAGGCGAGATCGACATCCATATGTTTCAGACCAAGTACGAAGGGATCGAATACAGAGTGGGATACAATGACTACCCGTCAGATTTGGTAATCGACTCCCAGTTGGGGCTTGATGGCGCGTGCGATGGCATCGTCGCTAACGTCAACGGGAAACTGTTGAGCGAACGTAACAACTCAGGCTATTCGCCCGAGCAGTCTCCCTCCCTTTTCACACGCGAAAGGCAGCTGCGAAGCAAGGCTGAGTAGTTACGAGCGAACAACCTATCTCCATTGGTGATCACCCAGGCAGGGAGCTAACGATCGAGGCGACCGAAAACTCTCGCACGATCATTATCCAAGCCCGCGTCTATCTGGTAGGAAACACACTCTACCAAGTCCTCACTGTAGCTCCAGAAGAACAATCCTCATCGCCCGACATAGCCAAGTTCTTGGACTCGTTCAAACTCTTGCGATAGGGTCAGGTTTCGTCATCTTGTAGCAGTAGCTGCTTCTTGCGGTAGGCCGTCCCGTGGGCCAGCGCGACAAGCGCGCCATCCTCCCTGGTGACGGCCAGGCGATAGAGACCGGTGCGTCCGCCCAGGTGTTCCTCCGCCGCCTCGGCGACGAGGCGTGTGCCGACCTCCACGGCATCCAGGAAGCTGATATCTACGTGAAGCGCGACAGCTACCTGGCCGTAGGAGTTGCAGGCGGCAGCAAAGGCCGCGTCGGCCAACGAAAAAATGACGCCGCCGTGAGGCAAACCGTGAAAGTTCAGCATGTGATCTTTCACGACAAGCGTCGTCTTACTGTATCCCTCGCACAGCTCCAGCAGCTCAATGCCCAAGAAGCGAGCGAAGGGGTCCTGCTCTATGCGCTGAAGGATTTGCTCTAGGCTCATAGGTCTACCCTGGTATCCCGAAATGCAACCCCCTTGATGTTGCTATCCCTGGCGATCTTGAAGGTCGAAGTGAATTGGGTGCGTTTCAAATGAGTTGTAAGGATGGGGGGGAGCGGGCGGCTTCGCCGCCCGCTCCCCCCGTTCTCTAACTGAGATGAAACACACCCAAGTGAATTCCAGCACGGGTCTCCGTTCCTCGTCGTAGATGATCGCCTGCCCCTCAAGCGTCCGTCCCTCATGGCTCACCACCCGTGCCTCGGCGGTGACGATCCCGCGTATGACCGGGCGAAGAAACCCGGCCTCGAGAGCCATCGTCGCAAAGCGGGTCTGCGAGGACAGGATACTCTTGATGGCCATCACGAAGGGAGAGATGGGGTTTGGAGAGCGGCGCCTGTCCTGAGCGAAGCCGAAGGATCGCCGCTCTCCAAACCCCTGCCCCTCTCTTTTCACACGCGAAAGGCAACTGCGAAGCAAGGCTGAGTAATTACGCGGCGTAAATGTGGCTGTTCGTGTGTTGTCACAGAGTGGAGAACAGGCGAGAAACAGGAGCCATTCCTCGCCTGCCCAGGTACCCGTTTTCCTCCTTACCTCAAACCCCGCCGATCAACCACACGCTTGGCCTTGCCCAGGCTGCGTTCGATAGAACCCGGCTCGACGACCTTGACGATGGTCGAGACGTACAGCGTCTCCTGCATCGCCTTCTTCACCCTGGCCGTCATCTCCCCGACAGCCACCTCACCCTGGGCGTAAAGCTCCGGCGAGGCCTCGACCCACACCTCCAGCGTATCGAGCTTGTCCTTCTCCCGATCGACATAGATCACGTACTGCGGCTCCAACTCCTCGATCTCGAGCAGTACGTGCTCTACCTGCGAGGGGAAGACGTTGATTCCACGGATGATGAGCATGTCATCGGTACGGCCCAGCACCTTTTCCATGCGCACCATCGTGCGCCCGCAGGCGCACTTTTCCTTGCGCAGAATCGTCCGATCGCGCGTGCGATAGCGCACCAGGGGCAACCCCTCCTTGGTCAGTGTGGTAAAGACCAGCTCGCCCAACTGGTCGTAGCCCAGCGGATCGCCGGTCTCGGGATCGATGATCTCGGGATAGAAATGATCCTCGGCGATGTGCAGGCCACAGTGGTAGGGGCACTCGACCGAGACGCCCGGGCCGATGATCTCCGCCAGGCCGTAGATGTCGTAGGCATCCAGGCCCATCCTCTCCTCGATTCCCTCACGCATGAGCTCCGTCCACGGCTCCGCGCCGAAGAAACCGACGCGCAGGCCGGACGTTTCTCGTAGGTCGATTCCCATTTGCTTGGCCGTCTCGGCCAGCACCAGGGCGTAAGAGGGCGTACATGTTAGAACGGTCGAGCCAAAGTCCTGCATGATCTCGATCTGGCGCTTGGTCATTCCGCCGGAGACGGGGATCACCGTAGCGCCGATGCGCTCCGCGCCGATGTGAAACCCCAGGCCGCCGGTGAAGAGGCCATAGCCGTAGGCGTTGTGCACGACGTCGTCGGCGGTCACGTTGCCCGCCGTATAGACCCGCGCCATCGTCTCGGCCCAGACCTGCATATCGCTGGCCGTGTAGCCGGTCACCGTCATCTTGCCGGTGGTGCCGCTGGTGGCATGCACCTGCCGCAGCTCGAGGACCGGCACGGCAAACATGCCAAACGGGTAGCGATCGCGCAGGTCCTGCTTGCTGGTAAAGGGTAGCTTGGCGATATCCTCCAGCGAGTCGATGTCGTCGGCCGATACCCCCGCCTCGGCGTACAACTCCCTATAGAAGGGCACCTTCTCGGCGACGTAGGCCACGATATCCTTGAGCCGCTTGAGCTGCAGCTTTTCGAGTTCAGGCCGGGGCATGGTCTCGAACTCTTCATTCCAGATCAGCGCTTTCTTCTGCTTATCCGCCATCGTGTTTTACCTCCTCAATCATGATATGAACCCATAAACCTCTGAAGTCTAAACAGTATCACTCCACAAGGATTGTCATCCTGTACAAAACGATGCACGTATACTCACCCAATTCCAGTCCTCGGAGGTCTTGATCACATATAGACCGGCCAGATCACCATGACCATGACAATCGCGATAGCGTACACCAACACGGTTAGTGGCGCACCAACCTTGATGAAATCGACAAAGCGATAGCGACCAGGTCCATAGACCAGCAGACAGGCCGGCTCCAACGGAGTCAGGAAAGAACAACTCGCCGCCAGGGCAATCATGATCGCAAAGCTACGCGGGTTCAACCCAATCTGCCGCGCCGTCTGAATGGCAACCGGCAGCACGACCGCCGCCGCCGCCTGGTTCGACATCGGCTGGGTCAGCAACACGGTCAGGGCAAAAAAGCCCGTAAGCAGCCAGACCGGCTGCGCGCTTCCCAGAAGCGCGACGATTTGAGCGGCGAGAAAGTCGGCGGTACCGGTGGTTTCCATCGCCGCGCCGAGGGCCAGCATAGAAGCGATCAGGATCAGCACTTTCCAGTTGATCTGCCTGTAGGCCTCCTCGGGCGTGATGCAGCGCGTCGCGAAAACCAGCAATGCCCCCAGCAGCATGGCCACTGGCAGCGAAAGCAGGTTGAACGTCGCGGCAGCCAGCGTCCCGGCAAAGATCGATATGGCGATCCACATACGCCGCCGGTTCGGACGCTTTTCACCCGTCGACCGCAGGATGCGAAAGTGGCCCTGCCTTTCCAGTGCCTCTATTCGCGACGATGCACCCTGTACCACCAGGATGTCGGCCGTCTGCAGGCGCACCCGGCTCAACTGGCGCGTGAGCGTCCTGCCATGCCGGTTGACGGCCAGCACCTGCAGCTCATACCGATTTCGAAAATCAAGGCCCCGCAACGTCCGCCTGATTAGAGATGAGCTGGGCGTGATGATCACGTCGGCCAACATCACGTCCTCTGTTTCGAGATCGGAGAGGGAAAAGTCGACGTCTGCCTTGATCTCGACGCCGTTCATTTGTTTGACGCGCAGGATATTTTCACGCGCTCCTTCCACCAAGAGCACGTCCCCCTTGACCAACATCGTGTCCGCCCGAGGCACGATGTGCCTCCTGCCGCGGATGATGCGCAGCACCGTCAGATCCAGGTCGCGTCCCAGGCCAGATGCGCCCAGCGTTTTTCCGACAAGAGACGAACCCAGAGGAACCAGAATCTCGGTTAGATATAGCCCCTTGCTGATTCCCTCAAGCTCTTCGGCGGGGATCCGGTCGGGAACAAGACGATGGCCCAATAGAAACATGTATGCCAGCCCGGCCAAGGCAATCGGTATACCAGCAGGCGCTAGCTCGAACATGCTTATAGGGGCCAGGCCATACTGCGCCATCAGGCCGCTGACGACGATGTTGGTCGAGGTGCCAATGAGGGTGATCGAACTGGCGAGAATCGAGGCGAAGGCTAAAGGCATCAGGAATTTGGCCGGGCTGAGCTTGGCGTTACCCGCCAACCCGATCACGATAGGCAGAAAGAAAGCCGTCGCTGCTGTGTTGCTCATAAAAGCCCCAATGGCCACAGCGCTGATCATCACCGTCAGGAGAATATGCCTCGGTCCGGAGCTGGTGCGCTGCAGAATAATACTGCCGACGTAGCCAGTCACACCCGTTCGCGAAAGTGCTTCCATGAGGATCAGTAATCCCAGGATCAGGACGAACACGTCGCTCCCGAACCCCGCAAAGGCCTGCTCGGCCGGCAACAACCCCGTGATAACGAGAAAGAGCATAACACCCAGCGCGGTGGCGTCGGTGGGTATCCTCTCCAGAGAGAACAGCACCAAGGCCGTCAATATCGTGCCTAACAAGATCAGAATCTGCACGTCCATGATCTTTTAGCTCGCTCGCCATTCGACCGAGTCTTTATCCAGCCTCACGCCCCATCTGAAACGCCCGCTGGTTCACCGCGACGTATCTTTCGGGGACGCGCGCAGCGATCGCATCCAGCCAGGTCTCTGGCGGCACCTGTTCGATCAAGTTAGAGAGCGCACCCAGCAAGACGACATTGTGCGCGCGGACGTTGCCAGCCTCCTCCGCCAAACGGAGGCTAGGGACAAAGCGCACATCACCCGCCGCCGCGCCGATGACGCGCTGCACCTCCTCGTCGCCGGGGTACACGTCGTCGCCAGAGCTGACGGAAAGCGGTGGGATGGACATCTCGCCCACCAGAGCCGTGCCGCCAGGGCGAAGCATCCCAACATAGCGCAGCGCCTCCAACTTCTCAAAGGCCACAAGGTAATCAACCTCGCCCTCACTTATGAGGGGGGAGTGGACCTTTTCTCCCCAGCGGATCTGGCTGCTGACGCTGCCGCCGCGCTGGGCCATACCGTGTACCTCGGCCTTTTTGACGTCGAAGCCAGCCTTGACGCCGACATGAGCCAGCACGTTGCTCGCCAGAAGCGCGCCTTGACCGCCAACGCCGACCAAGAGAAAGTTCATCGTACTCATTCGATGGTCAATTTCCTTTCGTGTCATGCGCAAAACGTGATGTGCAAGGACGCATTCAATTTACGTCTCACGCCCTGTCCATCTCCGCCCTGAACAAAATCGCCTTGCGCGCGCACACCTGCGCGCACACCTCGCAGCCGGTGCACAGCAGCGGATCGATCCGCGCCTTGGCCCGGCCGGTCTTTTCACCCACGGACGTTCCGTCCACGGACGTTCCGTCCGCCACCTCGCTCCTCACGATGGCAGGGCAGCCGACCTGGAAGCACAGGCCGCAGCCGTTACACCGCTCGGCGTTCACCGCCAGTGCTACCCACCCCTTGCGCGCCGCGGGCAGCAGCGCGCACTCCCGCCGCGAGACGACTACGGCAGGACCTGGGTTATCCAGGCAGTCGCGCAGTGCTGCCTCCACTGCTTCGAGATCGTAGGGATCAACGGTGTGCACCCGTTGGATGCCCATCGCGCGCGCCAGATCCTCGAACTCGACCGCGTACGTCGGCTCTCCCCTGAGCGTCGTACCGGTGCCGGGGTGCTGTTGGTGGCCGGTCATCGCCGTAGTGCGGTTGTCGGCGATGATGACGACGGTGTCGCTCTGGTTATAAGCCACGTTCAAGAGCGCAGGCATCCCCGTGTGGAAAAAGGTCGAATCGCCGATGACGGCCACGTGCTTCTGCGCTACACGAGCCTTGCTCACACCGTGAGCCACGCCGATACTGGCCCCCATGCAGCCGCAGGTGTGCAGCGCCGAGAGCGGCGGCAAAAAGCCAAGCGTGTAGCAGCCGATGTCGCCGTTGACCACCAGCTTGAGCTTGTTGGTGACGGTGAACAGCCCGCGATGCGGGCAGCCCGGACAAAGGAGCGGGGGCCTTGGGGGAAGTTTGACCTGCTGCTGCCCCCCCTCTATCCCCCCCGCAAGCGGGGGGGAGGACACGGAATCCCCCCGCAGCGCGGAGGATGGGGATTCTGCTCGCGGGGGGGAGGACACGGAATCCCCCCGCAGCG
>JAFGED010000210.1 GCA_016931785.1 Anaerolineae bacterium | reverse complement strand
TGGCTCTGGTGACCAGCATCCCAATGTATGCCGATGCCATCCATTACCGGGTGCTGCTCGAAAAGCTCTCCGGGGAGAATTATGGCAACCGCCCGCCGTTCGCCTTCATGTATCGTTACGTTGGCGATTGGTCCGGCTACGTGAATTGGGAAGAGGTGGAGCCGCTTGACGAGTATATGAACAGACGGGGCGCCCTTGATCTGGGCTTGCCTCAGAAGCTCTTGGTGCGGTACCTGGTGACTGCTAACTTTCAGCTTTACCCGCGAGAAGAAGGGATCTATAAGGATGTCGACAGAGCGCTGGGGTGGATGAGTTTTGGCTGCGTGACCGGCCTGGAAGATCACATCACCATCTTGGAGGGCAGCTTTCCTGCCGAGGCTGAATCTTTGCACGGCACGACTGTCGAGGTGTTGGTGAGTGAAGGCATGGCCCTCGATTGGGGCCTGCAGGTAGGCGAGGAATATCTCACCTATGCCAGACTGGATACGAGAACAGGGGGGGAAGAGAGCGTCCAAATCCCAGTGCGCATCGCGGGCATATGGCGGGCGAACGATGAGACGGAGGAGTACTGGTTTTACAGGCCCGACGCCTTGAACGATACATTTGTCGTGCCGCCAGAGACCTTTTTGAGGCGCATCAGTCCCGAGATGGAGAACGGGATCAGTCTGGCTCTGTGGTACCTGTTGGCGGACGGTTCGGGCGTCTACGCCGGCAATGCCGATGAGCTACTTGGCAGGATCACGTACACGCAGCAGCGCGTGGCCACTTACTTGCCGAACACCAAGCTGGCTGTCTCGCCGGAATCCGACTTGATAGCGTACCGGGTGGCGACTGCTCACTTGACCTTTTTGCTCTACGCCTTCAGCGTGCCCATCGTCGCCTTACTGCTGGTGTTCATTGGCCTAGTGGTAGGATTGACGGTAGGGCAGAAGCGCAACGAGATTGCCGTGCTGCGCAGTCGTGGCGCTACGTCGATCCAGGTGCTGGGGATATCCATCTTGGAGGGGATTCTGATAGGAATCGCCGCGATAGCCCTCGGCCTGCTCCTCGGCAGGTGGGTAGCACTTGTTATCGGCAGATCCCGCAGTTTCCTCGATTTTACGTTGCCGGGGCAGCTGCGGGTGGTGGTGACGCCTGCGACGGTGCGCTTTGCTCTGGCGGCGATCGGGCTGACGTTGATAGCGCAGTTGGGGCCTACCTTGAGCGCTGCACGCCATACGGTCGTGACGTACAAGCAAGAGCGGGCGCGCACGTTGCGCAAGCCCTGGTGGCAGCGTGCCTGGTTGGACTTGCTGTTGATGATCCCGACGGTCTATGGTTTTTACGTGCTCAACCAGCAGCAAGGTGTCGTCGTGGCGGTGGCCGGCGAGGAGGCCATCGCGGATCCTTTCCAGAACCCACTGCTGTTGCTCGTGCCGGCGCTGGGCCTCTTTGCGCTGGCGCTCTTTATCCTGCGCATCCTGCCATTTTTTATGGCGGTTGTGGCCTGGGTGGCTTCACGCTTGACGAACTCGGTGGGCTTGTTGCTGGCAGCGCGCCATCTTTCGCGCACACCGGGTTTCTACGTCGCGCCACTAATCCTGCTGATCCTGACGCTGAGCTTGTCGGCGTTCACGGCGTCGCTGGCACAGACGTTGGATACCCACCTGAATTCCCAAATGTACTATTTCGTCGGCACGGATCTGCACATCGACGAGCAGGGCGCGTGCTTGAACTGGATAATGGGGCCGTCGCCGGAGTGCGATCTCACCGTCCCACCTCCGCACTGGGGCTTTTTGCCGGTCACCAATCACCTCCAGGTAGAGGGTGTGCGAGCTGCCAGCCGGATAGGTAAATATCCTGCTACTACCAGCCTAAGCGGCGGGACGCAGTCCGGTACATTCGTCGGCATCGATCGTGCCGATTTCCCCGCCGTCGCGTTCTGGCGGGAGGATTTTGCTGATCAGAGCCTGGGCATGTTGATGAATGCACTTGCGCTTCATTCAGATGGTGTGTTGGTACCGTCCGAGTTTGCCGCCGAGCACGCGCTCAGGGTGGGTGATGTGTTTCGCATACGGGCCAGGGGTATCGATCGCATAGATATGGATGTCACGCTCATGGGGACGTTTGACATGTTTCCCACCTGGTATCCAGAGGATGGCCCGTTTTTCGTGGGCAACCTGGATTATTTCTTTGAGCACACGGGAGAGCGGCTGCATTACGATGTGTGGTTGGCGACGGACCCCGGCGTGGATTACGAGCGTGTCGCGGAGGATGTAGGTAAGCTGGGCTTTGATGTTCTTGATTGGAAGGCGCCGCTTCCAAGAATCCAGGCGGAGCAGCAGCGACCTGAGCGTCAAGGGTTGTTCGGCGTGCTGTCTGTGGGGTTTATGGCATCCGCCGTGTTGACGATATTGGGCTTCTTGCTGTACGCGTTTTTCTCTTTTCGTCGGCGCTTTATCGAGTTGGGCGTCCTGCGGGCTATCGGTCTATCGGCTTGGCAGATGACGGTGTTTCTGGGGTGGGAGCTGGCCTTCTTGCTGCTGGTGGGAGCTGCGGCTGGCACGGGCCTGGGGGCGTGGGTCAGCAAGTTGTTCATCCCTTATTTGCAGTCAGGGAGCGGAGGTGGGGTGGAGACACAATTCCCGCCTTTCGTGGTGGCGATCGATTGGCTGGCTATCTTTCGTGTTTACGTGCTTTTTGGCCTGCTGTTCGTGGCTGCGCTGGCCGGGCTGGCTGCACTGCTCATGCGCATCAAGATTTTCCAAGCAGTCAAGTTGGGGGAGACGGCATAACTTGCGCGAGAGTATCGTAGGTGCGACGTATTTCGATAGGGGGCAACTTGACTGCCGCAG
>JAFGED010000023.1 GCA_016931785.1 Anaerolineae bacterium | reverse complement strand
TTTACGGGTCTCAACTGGCAAGGATGTCTACATGATTATGCCGCTTGAGCTTGGGCGAGGGAAGTTATTCTTTAACAAATCCTAGGGCTCAGTTGAGGCGAGATTTCGCAGCGCCCAGTCTTGCAAACGGCTGTTTCGGCGGCGTAAGGTGCCGAAACAGCCATGCCTTTCGCGCAGAGCGCGAAAGGCCCTAGTCCATCTTCAACGACACGACCTGCGACACCCCATCCACCCCCATCGAGACACCATAGAGCGTGTCGGCGGCCTCGATGGTGCCCCGGTTGTGGGTGATGATGATGAACTGCGTCTGCTGTGCCATCTCCGTCAGCAGGCTGCGGAAGCGCCCGACGTTCGCCTCGTCGAGTGCGGCGTCGACTTCGTCGAGCACGCAGAAGGGGGCCGGGCTGACCTGCAGGATGGCGAACAGCAACGCCACCGCCGTCAGCGAGCGCTCGCCGCCGGAGAGAAGCGCCAGTCGCTGGGCGCGCTTGCCCGGCGGGCGGGCGACGATGTCCACGCCGGTGTTCATCAGATCGTCCGGCTCGGTCAATTCCAGCCGCGCAGCACCGCCGTTGAACAAGGATGTGAACGTCCCGGCGAATCGCTCCGCGACGGCGTCAAAGGTTTCCTGGAAGGCCGTTTTCATCAATTCGTCCAGTTCGGCGATGACCTTTTGCAGCTTTTCCGAGGCTTCTATCAAATCGGCCGACTGTTCGGTCAGAAATTGGTGTCGCTCTTTGACCTCTTGATAGTCCTCTGGGGCGCTGGGATTCACGTCTCCTATTCGGCGGAGACGCGCTCTGAGGCGTTGAAGCTCCTCTTGCAGGCCTTCGGGCAGTTCTTCCACGATAGGCAAGTCAGAGACGACGGGGCGCAGGGGCAGCGGCGCTTGTGCGGTGACGCTGTCCGCGAGTTCCAGCTCGACCAGCCCAAGGTCTTCTTCGATGTGGCGCGCTAGCAGCTTCAGTTCGTCCTGGCAGCGGTCGACCTCCAATTGAGCGCGGCCATAGCGGGCCTCTGCTTCTCGCGCGCAGTCGCGGGCCTTTTGTTCCTCTCTCTCCAGCGTCGTCTGTTCTTCCCCAAGGCGGGTTAGCTTGTCCTCTGCCGGTTGTATTTGCTGCCGCGCCCGGTTGAGCTGCGCTTCCATCTGTGCGGTCTCGGCGCGCAATTCCTCGACGCGGGCGACGACGGCGGTGTGTTCGGCCTCCAGCTCCCCCACGCGTTGCCGGCGGGCTGCCATCTGGGCTTGCAGCCGCTCCAACAGCGCCTCTTCACGCTCCAGCGTGGCCTGTTGGCTGCGCAGTGTTTCATTGGCTACCGCCGCCTCGGTGCGCAGCTTTCCCAGGGTCTCTTGTTCAACCCGCGCTGCCTCCTCGCGGGCCAGGGCTTCCTGGCGCGCCAGTTCGTCTCGTTTGGCCTCCAGTGCGGCGCGCTGTTTGGTTTCCGCCTGCTGTTGCGCTTCGAGCTGTTGAAAGCGCTGACGGGCTTGTTCCAGTTTTGCGGGGAGTTCCCGGCGCGCTCGTTCGCTGGCCAACGTGCCAGCTGACCTGACGGTTCCCAGTGAAATGGCGCCGTCGGCGCGCAGCACGATGCCGGAGGGCGTGGCGCAGCGGCCTCCCGGCGGCATCTGGGGGAGCAGCGTTTGTGCCGCGGCCAGGTCCTGACACAGGGCCGTCGAGCCTAACAGCGCCTCGGCGGCTGGCCGTACGGCATCATCGCACGCGATGGCGTCGGCGGCGCATACCGCGTTTGCAGGCAGGGGCGCGGGGTGGGGCAGGTTGTCCAGCGGCAGCAGGGTCGCCCGTCCTCCCGATGATTCGAGAATCTGGCGTGCTTTTGCGACGACCGCAGCGTGTTTCACGACGATGGCGTGTAGGTCTGGGCCCAGGATGGCCTCGATGGCGCATTCCCACTCGGGAGGCACCTGGATCAGTGCCGCCAGCGGTCCGAGGACGCCATCGAGGTTCGCCTGAAGCACTGCCGTGCCAGCATCTTGAGCGGCTCCCTCGGTTTGCATTCGATCGAGGGCTTTGCGCTCGCCAGCCAGACGCGCCTCTGCTGTGCGTGCCTCTGCCAACGCCTGGGTCAACTCGGTCAATCGTTTGCGGCAGGCGCCCAGTTCTTGCTCGACCTCGGCGCGGCGTCGGCTGGGTTCCCGGGCTTGTGCTTGGGCGGCCAGCCAGGCTTGCTCCTGTGCATCCAGTTGCCCCTTGCACTCTGCCAGCTCGCGTTCCAATTGTCCGGCCTGCGAGCGGGCCTCAGCGGCCCGCCCGGCCTGTGCCTTCACCTGCTCGTCCAGGGGCTCGAGTTCGACCAGTAGCTCTTCGCGCCGGGTCTGCAGCAGGCGCGTGCGCTCCTCCGTCACGGCCAGGTCCCTACGCGCTTCGTTGACCCGATCGAGCAGGTCGCCGCTCTCGTGGTGCCAATCGCGCAATTGGGCGCGCAGCTCGCTTTCCCGCCGCCGTTGTCGGATCAATTTCTCGCCGAGCGCCGAAGCTTCCTCTTGGTGCTTTTCGAGGTCCGATCTCAAGTAGGATGCTTTTTCGAGGGCGTGGGCCAGGCTGACCTGCTGGTTTCCCCACTGGAAGCCGTACCAGGTGCGTTGCAGCCGTTCCATGTGGGCGGTCAGCCGTCGGTATTCCTCAACCCGTGCCACCTCTCGTTCTAAGCGCCGCAGGCCTGGGGTGATCTCGCGCACGATGTCGTGGACGCGCTCAAGGTTGTGCTGGGTTTCCTCCAGGCGCCTGAGCGCCTCCTCCCGCCGGGCGCGGTAGACGCTGATCCCGGCAGCCTCTTCAAAGAGCGCGCGGCGCTCCTGGGGACGCAGGGAGAGAGCCGCGTCGACCAACCCCTGGCCAATGACGGTGTAGGTCTGCTGGCTGAGCCCGCCTGCGGCCAGCAGTTCGGTGATGTCGCGCAGCCGCACCTTCGAGCCGTTGATCAGGTACTCGTTCTCGCCTGAGCGGTAGGCCCGCCGGGTGAGTGTGACCTCGCTGAACTCGATGGGGAGCCAGTTATCCTCGTTATCCAGGGTCAGGGAGACCTCGGCCATCCCCGAGCGGGCGCGCCGCCGCCCGCCGGTATAGATCATGTCGGCGGTGGACTTGCCGCGCAGCGAGCTGATGCGCTGTTCGCCCAGCACCCAGCGGATGCCATCGGCGATGTTACTCTTGCCCGACCCGTTGGGGCCGACGATGGCCGTGATGCCCGTGGGAAACAGGAACTCGGTCTTGGTGGCGAAGGACTTGTAGCCCTGGACTGAGAGGTGTTTGAAGCGCATAATTCGGGCCGCAGTATACCACGTAAAGTGTAAAACGTAAAACGCAAGGCGTGATTCGTGGTGCATGGGGTGAATTGCAAATTGCCGGGGCGCAGCGTATAATGTGGGTGTGGTGCGCAAGGTTACACGGCGGCGGTTTCTCAAATTGGCGCTGGCTGGGGTGGTGGAGGCAGGGGCGCTGACCTGTGGGGGTTGGGGGTATGCCACTGCGGTTGAACCGAATTGGCTGGCGCTGGAGAGGGTGGACGTTCCCCTACACGGCTTACCCACCGCTCTTGAAGGTTTCACCATTGTGCAGCTTTCCGATCTCCACCGCGGGCCAGAAGTCGCACAGGAGGATATCGAGCGTGCGGTGGGGCTGGCGCTGCGGCAGGAGGCCGATCTGGCTGTGTTGACCGGCGATTTCGTCTCGCGCTCCGCCGATAATGCGGCCTCTTGTGCAGAGGCGCTGGCGCCGCTGGTGGACACGGGTGAGGTGCTGGCCTGCTTGGGCAACCACGATCACTGGACGCACGCCGACACCGTCGCCGGGGCGCTGGCCGGAGTCGGGATCGCCGTGCTGCGCAACGCGGCGTGCGAGGTGGCGGACGGGTTGTGGGTGGCGGGCGTGGACGACGTGTGGGAGCGGCACGCTGATTTGGGCGAGGCTTTGGCCGGGGTGCCATCGGGCGCGGCGGTCGTGCTCCTGGCACACGAGCCGGATTATGCCGACGTGGTGGCTTCCGACGGAAGGGTAGGCTTGCAAATATCGGGTCATTCCCACGGTGGGCAAGTGCGATGGCCTTTTTTCGGGCCGCCGGTTTTGCCGTACTTGGCGACCAAGTACTATGCCGGGCGGTATCGAGTGGGCGATATGTGGCTCTACGTGAACCGGGGTGTAGGGTTGATCTCTCCGGCGGTGCGCTTCAACTGTCGCCCTGAGGTGACGCTTTTGACTTTGAGGGAGGGCGGGGTTTAGTTGATCACGATGGGGAGGCAACCAGTGGGTGAACAACGGTGTCCTGCGTGTCAGGGTGAGTTGGTGGACGGCGTCATCATC
This sequence comes from Anaerolineae bacterium, assembly GCA_016931785.1. Taxonomy (GTDB): domain Bacteria; phylum Chloroflexota; class Anaerolineae; order B4-G1; family B4-G1; genus JAFGED01. The sequence continues at coordinate 1,832 of JAFGED010000023.1, read as the reverse complement.
AGCGGCACGATGTGGAGCGATAGCCCTGCGCGCTTTGTGCCGGCTCGCTTTCTCAACGACCGCTCGCTTTTCGGCCGCTATCGCAAGGAGATACCGACCGCTGCCCGGGCGTGCAAGCGGTGCGGGCTGATCGTTTTCTTCGTCAATCCGGGTATGCTAGAGGAGTTGATGCGAGAGGAAGAGTGACGAATAGTATCTGCTTGTGCTGTTAAGGAGCCGGGTGTAAAAGCCCGGCTCTTTGTATCTCACTCGCGCATGCCTGCGACAAAGTGGTGGACCTGTTGTGTGGTGAGATCGTAGACGATGTTGTTTCTGAGAATCTGTTGGATCCCGGCGGGGCACGTCGGCTGGAGGTGTCCCCTGTGGATTCGGGGAAAGCGTGAGGATGTCGGGGCAGCAGCAACATACCGACAGGGTAAGCGTGACTATCCCGGCGGCGGCTGCTCTCACGGATCTCACTCCTGGGCGGTGATCGCTTCGAGGATGGCGTGTTCGCGGCGCTGGAGCAACCTGGCCAGCGGCTTGAGGGTCAGCGCGTAAAGTCCCACGCTGTAGACGATGGCTGCCGGGATTGTAATCACCAGGCCGGGCTTCCAAAAGATGTAGGGGAGCAGGATCAGGGCCAGGACGGGCGGCGCGGAGACGACCCAGGCCAGCATGCCCCACATGTTACCCCGTTGGCGCGTCCCGCGGCTGAACTTGAGCTGGGCACGGTAGGGCCCGATGATGGCGGCCAGGTTGTAGGCTGGCGTGCTGCCAATCTGCAGGCAAAATCCCAGGCATGTCCCCAGCGGCAGCATGGCCCACATGCCAGTGATGATAGCGATGACCAGCGAGATCACTGCGGATTGCAGGCCCGCGTACAGCAGGACGACCAGGTTGGCCGAGAGGAGCGCGTATTCGCGCTTTAGGGGGGAAAGCGCCAGCGTCACGAATCCTTCCCGGTCGATAGCGCCAAAGTAGTTGGCCGTCAGTCCCATGTTGATGGCCATACCCGTCATCGTGAGGACGAAAGCGCCCACAAATAGGGGGATGAGGCGTTGTATCGCAAGCGAGATATCGCCATCGCCTTCGCTAAAGCCGCGCATCATGGGGATGACCATTGCTGCGATCATCATGATGGATGAAAAGATCAACCGGCGCGGCATGGGGCTGCGCAAGAGGTAGAGCCAGTCCTTGCGGAAAACGGCCCAAAGGGCGGGTGGGCCGGGCAGGCGCACGCGCCAGTGGCGGCTGCGCACGCGCTCCGCGCCGATGCTCAGCGCTGCTCCCTGCATCAGCCGGCGGGTGATCCCCGCATGCACACGCAGCAGCAGGGCGACGCCCACCACCGACAGCGCGAGGAACAGGAGCGCCAACCCCCATTGTCCGTTGACCGCCAGGCTCATCCCCGCGGTGGGCCATGCCGGTGGCACCCAGATAAGCAGCTTGGATATATTCAGCATTTCCAGTGCCTCGCTGGGGCCGCTTGCCGTCTCCAGGGACTGCAGGAAGGGGTTCTGCTCCCAGTCGGCGTATTGAAGGATGTACTGGCCCAGCCAGCAGAACATAAAGGGCAGGGTGAACAGGGTTAAAGCCACGGCGCGCAAACGCCGGTCGCCCGCCACCAGGTCAAAGACGTCGTCCATGATGCGGCCGGTCAGCACCAGCACGGCAAAGGCGGGCAGCGCGCCCAGCGCGATCAGCGGGAAGGCCAGCGGTTGGTGATAGGTCAGGCCGATGACCTCGCCGGCGAGCAGGGGGATGGTCCAAAAGCCCGTCATCGTCAGCATCGAGACCGCCGTGCTGCCCACGACCAGGCTGCGAAAGCTGATGGGGTGGGGGAACAGGCG
>JAFGED010000209.1 GCA_016931785.1 Anaerolineae bacterium | reverse complement strand
CCCAACCCGGTGCTCAGAGTGGCAGGAGACGGGACGGTCCTATACGCCAACCCTGGCAGCGCGCCCCTACTTGCCCAATGGAGTACCCAGGTCGGGCAGCAAGCGCCCGAGGAGTGGCAGCGGTACGTCGCCGGGACGCTCGACACTGGCGCGGGGCAGGTGGTCGAAGAGTCTTGTAATGGGCGCACGTTTTCGCTCACCATTGCGCCCCTCACGGAGAAGGGCTATGCCAATCTCTACGGGCTGGACATCACCGACCTCGAGACGGCCCAGCAGGCGCTGCGGCGTCATGCCGAGCGACTACGGGGACTGCACGAGGTTGACCAGGCCATCTTGGCAGCCCGCTCGGTGGAAGAGATCGCCGGTGCAGCGCTGCAGCGAACGCCGCAGTTGCTCGACTGTCTGCGCACCTGTATCACGCTGGTCGATCTCGAGGCGCGAGAGATGTCGCTCCTGGCGGCTTGCAGCGGAGGCGAGATCGCGCTGGACAGGGACTGGCGCGCCACCATCGACGACGAATGGGCGCGGGCGCTGGAGATCATGGCAGGGGGCGCGGCGTATTTCGTGGAGGACGTGCAGCAGATGCCGCCTGTTTCGGAGTGGTGGAGGACGCTGCAGGCGGAGGGAGTGCGCGCGTTCGTCGCCACGCCCCTGATCATCGAGGGCGCGTTGATCGGCTCGCTCAACCTGGGGATGCACAGGCCGGGACCGCTGACCGCCGACCAGATGGAGATCGCCCGCGAGTTGGCCATCCAGGCGGCCATCGGCATCCGGCAGGCCCGCCTGCACGAGCACGTGCAGCGTCACGCCTACGAGTTGGAGGAGGAGGTGCAAAAGCGCACCCGGGCGCTGCGAGCGAGCGAGGTGCGCTTCCGGGCGATCTTTGAAGGCGCCGGCATCGGTATTGCACTCGTGGACGGGAAGGGCCGGGTAGAGGAAAGCAACCCGGCGTTGCAGGAGTTGCTGGGTTACGGCGCCGAGGAGTTGCGTGGCAAGCCTTTCACGGATTTCTCCCATCCAGACGACGTGCCGGCCGACGAGGCCTTCTACGAGGAGCGGATGGCACAGAAAGGTGGCTTCGGAAGATTCCGGCTGGAGAGGCGCTTCATCCGAAGGGACGGGCGATTGTGCTGGGCCAGTGTGACGGCATCGCTTGTTCAGGAGCACAGACGCAAAAAGTTCACGATCATCATGATAGAGGATGTCACGGAGCAAAAACGCACCCAGGAGGCGCTGGTTCAGTCGGAGAAACTGGCTGTCACAGGCAGGCTGGCCGCCTCGCTGGCCCACGAGATCAACAATCCCTTGCAGTCGGTCATCGGCAGCCTGGAGCTGGTAGAGGAGTCGCTGGCGGAAGGGAAGGACGCGGGGCAGTTCCTGCAGTTGGCTACGAGGGAACTAGAGCGTGTGGTGAGTATCGTCGGCCAGTTGCGCGATCTGAGCCGGCCATCGCAGCCCGAGGAGAGAAAATCCACCGACGTGGCAGCGCTGGTGGACTACGTGCTGGCGCTCACCAGGAAACAGTACCAGAAGCAGGGGGTGGAGGTGGCGTGGGAAGCCGCCAGCGATCTGCCTTCGCTCATGCTGGTGCCTGACCGGATCCAGCAGGTGTTTCTAAACCTGACGCTCAACGCGGTTGAGGCCATGCCGGAGGGAGGGCGGCTGGAGGTGCGCGCGAGTCCTACCAACGACCCGGAAGGGGTGAGCATCTCGTTTATGGACAGTGGAGAGGGTATCGCCTCTGATACTGCCTCTCACCTCTTCGAACCCTTCTACACCACCAAGCCCGATGGCCTGGGGTTGGGGTTGTACGTCACTCACAACATCGTGGAGGAGCACGGGGGGCACATCGAAGTGGAGGGCCGTGAGGGAGAGGGGGCCACGTTCACCGTGTGGTTGCCGGCATAGTTGCGGTGCAGGGAGGGGTATATGATGTCGGAAGTGGTGCGCACATTGATAGTGGATGACGAGGAGGGAATCCGTTCTACCTTGAAGGAAGCGTTGCAGCGCGGTGGGTACGTCGTGGCGACGGCGTCCAATGGCGAGGAAGCCTTGGATTTGCTGCGCGAGACCTCGTTCGACGCCGCTGTTTTGGACCTGAACCTGGGCGGCCGCGTAGATGGCCTGCGGCTGTTGGAGGCAATACGCTGGCGCTGGCCTAGAACGGCGGTCGTCATCCTGACTGCCCATGGTTCTCTCGAGTCGGCCATAGCCGCCATCCACCAGGACGTGGACGACTATCTGCTCAAGCCGGTGAAACCCAGCGAGGTGCGGCAGGTTCTGCAACGAGCCCTGGATCGGCGAAGCCAGGCCGACCAGAAGCCTCGGGAACAGCACGTCGTGCAGCGCGGTAGTTTCTTCGTGAACCTGGATCAACACCTGGCGACCAAGGATGGACGGGCGCTGGAGTTAACCTCCCAAGAGCTCAGGCTGCTCGTGCACCTGATGCAGAACAGTCACCGGGTGGTTCCACCGCCAGAACTCGTGCGGGTGGTCCAGGAATACGATGCGGAGGACCTGTACGAAGCGCGGCAGATCATCAAGTGGTACATCCATCGCCTGCGCCAGCAGGTTGAGCCTGATCCTCACAACCCGCGCCATATCGTGAACGTGCGCGGGGTGGGATACATGTTCAAGGAGTAGAGAGCGACTCTGCTACTTTTTCAACATTAGCCAGACCCAACCAAATTCCAACTTTCTTGCCGAATCCCAGCGGCAGTCTCAACCAAGCCCGTCGGTTTAGGGCTGCTTTTTGTGATTTAATGGCATACAGGCAACGGTGCTATCAAAGGCTCGCGTCGGACGCGGATAGTGCCTCCCGAAATGGGCGATGCTTTCCATTGACACCTGAAAACATGATAAGATTGCCGGCTTGATTTGCTGGGTAGGGAGGGGGTATATGATGGCAGAGGCGATACGCACACTGGTAGTGGACGACGAGGAGGGGATCCGTTCCACCCTGAAAGAAGCACTGCAGCGCAGTGGGCACGTCGTGGCTACAGCGTCCGACGGCGAGGAGGCCTTGGATCTACTGCGTGAGACCGCGTTCGACGCTGCGGTTTTGGATTTGAACCTGGGCAGTCGCGTAGATGGCCTGCGGCTGTTGGAGGCAATACGCTGGCGCTGGCCCAGGATGGCAGTCGTCATTCTGACCGCCCACGGTTCTCTCGAGTCGGCCATAACTGCTATCCGCGAAGGCGCAGACGACTATCTGCTCAAGCCGGTGAAACCGAGCGAGGTGTGTTATGTAGTAGGCGAGGTGCTAAAAAAGCGACAGCAGCGGGTCGCCATGGCTCCGTCTCCTGACCTGCCGCACGATCCTTCACACTTGCGACGGGGCGACTTTACGATAGATTTTGAGAGCCGCCGGGTTGAGTTGGGTGGGCAACCCTTGGACCTGACGGCCTATGAGTACGAGCTCTTGGTCTACTTGATGGAAAACGACGACCGGCCGGTTCCCCCACCGGAGCTGGTGAAGGTGGTGCGGGGATACGAGTGCGATCACTTGCAAGAGGCCCGCGATATCATCAAGTGGTACGTCTATCGCCTGCGCACAAAGGTGGAGCCCAAGCCGTCCACCCCGCGACACATCCTGAATGTGCGCGGAGCGGGCTATATTTTTAAGGTGTAGCGGCTGCCGGTTGCGAGGGCGAGAAAGGGCCTGTGCGAGGCCGCCGGGCTTGCTCACTTGGTTAGGAGAGTCTTCCTTTAACGAGCCAGTGGTAGATCAGGTAAGCACCTGCCCCGATCAGGAACATCGCACTCAGGCGGTGGACGTAGGGGGCCAGTGTCCGCAGCCAGCGCGCCATCGCCCGTTTGAACAACACCGCTCCGACGTTCACGACAAAGATCACCATGCCCATGCCGAGTGCATAGCCGACGAACTGGCCGAGAGAGGCGACTATCCCTTCACTCGTCAGCACGCTTCCGACGACTACCAAAAATACCGGCAGCGTGCAGCCCAGCGACGCCAGGGCATAAGTGATGCCGAACAGGAACGCGTTGCCCAAGCTTCGCCTGGGGCTCACGGTCACGCCTTTGGCTCGCGTTATACCCAATGTCGTGCGTGTCGTCAGGAGCCAGGTGCCTAGCACAGCCATTCCGACGCCGACGGCGAGTCCGGCGTAGGGAAATACCTTGGCCAGCCACTGTCCACCAGCGGCAATGGCACCTCCCACGAGGGCAAAGATCAGCACAAAGCCCATTGCTATCGCAACAGAAACGATCAGTCCCCAGAGAACGCGTCGGGCGACCGTCAAACCCGCCCTTTCTCCGCGCACTTGATAGAATGCGTAAGAGGTCAGCACCATGATGCCGCATGGGTTGACGCTGGCGACCATTCCAGCGGCGAAGGCGTAACCCACGGGCAGCAGACGGGCCAGGTCGGCCATGCCGTTCTCAATCCCACCCCAAAAGCTGACCAGAAGGAACAGCAAGCCGACGACGAGCACTGCCGGAACGGCGAATGTAGCGATCAAAATCCGGCGGCTCCCCCTCGTTCTCCGAATATCGATCTTTGAAGGCCACGCGGCTTCTGTAGAGATAATGTGCTTCATTGCTTTCTCCGCTTCAGCGCTTAACCGCTTGAGGCTGCGATCAGCTCGTCTATGTGATCACGCAAGGCGTCGTCGCGCACCAGACCATACGTCTGACTCAAAATCTTTCCGCTGGGTTTGATGTAGTATATCGATGGCACTTCTAGCACCTCATAGTCCCGTACGACGCTGACTTTTGGGGTGAACCCATTGGGAAACGTGATCCCCTCGTCTTCCAGAAAAGCGAGCGCACCCTCCTCGGTGCCCAAATTCACAAAGTGCCCGATGTGCAAGCCGACGATCAGCACTTCGTCGCCATAGTCCGCGCTGGCCTGCTCCAGCAGCGTCATATCGATGCGGCATGAGGGGCAGCTTGAGGCCCACATAGCCAGCACGACAGGCTTTCCCTGGGCTAACACATCGGAGAACATGATTGATTCGCTTCCCAACACATCGGCGCCCTGGTATAGGACGAACTCAAAGTCGGTAGCTCGCCGAGTCACACAGCCATTCAGCATCAGAGCCAAGAGAACAAGTCCTATGATGAAATATCTAGTCCGCATAACGCGCCTCCAGTCTTGCCTTTCAAGAAAGGGCTACTCTTGAACGTGTGTGGAGCGGGCTGTTTCAGGACACAGCGGCTGCTGGAGGGTAGCTGTCGTTTTGCTTATCCTGCAAAAGAAGAAACCCGGTCTTTTGCCGGGGGAACCAGACTGGTCTTGTGAAGAGCGTTTGGTACCAACGGCATTGGCGTATGGAGCGCCAAAAACCGGGTTTCTGACTGCCCTCTGAATGCTTCCGTATACCTAAAGCTCCAATTCGTCCAAATCCGGAAACTCGGGTACCCCCACTGGGCTGCCTGCCTGGACTTCCAGGTCGCCTTCGTAGACAATTTCCGGGGCGTCGTATTGTGCTTGTTTATCCATCTTGGCCTCCTCTGTCCTAGTCGTTTGATGCTTCCGGCGTTGCCGCTTGCGCAGTACAACGATCGGACTGTTTACCGGTTAACGGCCTTTTCGCTGGCGAATCACGAGCAGACTGCCCACGGCCACAGCGCCAAGCACAATGACGGCGACAGGCAATGCTTGGTTTTGTGCGGCAAAACTCGTCAGGGTCACAGCGTTAGGGGCGCTGTACGCTCGCCATACGGTGATATCTTGTACGGCACCGGTGTTATCTACCGATGCAAACTGGACGTTGAATGTCCCGAGGCAGGCCGACCAGTCGGTAT
>JAFGED010000208.1 GCA_016931785.1 Anaerolineae bacterium | reverse complement strand
ATGCTATTGGCGAATCGTACGAAAAATCGTCGGTGGAAAGTCAACAGAGATTCCTCTCCGACAAGCTGCTAGTGGTTCCTTCCAAGAATGCTTTTGTGAACAAGCTACAAAAGATGGTCGAAAAGACGGGAGATAACGTCCGTCTAGAAGTCCAGCTAAAAAGCCCCTAGAAATTCTCGCACTACCTTGACATATTCCTCAAACTGCTCGCGGCGGATGCTGTGTCCGGCGCCGGGGATGTGGGCGACCCGCAGACGAGGGTTGAGCCCGGCGGCCTCGCGGGCCACCTCCGGCGACACAATCGCGCCCAAGTCCGGATCGCCGGTGATGAGGAGCACCGGGCAGGCGAACTTGCGCGCGAGATCCTGCCAGGGCACACGCCGGGACGGCGCGTCGCCCCAACCGAACACGGCGGGGTCGACCTGCAAATGGGCGTCCGCCCACGGCCCCAAATCCGCATCCGCCCAAGTGGGATTGGAGGCGCGCACCTCGGCAATCAGCCTCTCCCGCGTCCAGGATTTCCTTTCGATGATGCTGGCCCGCCACGCGTCTATCATGGCTGCGTGCTCCTCGGCGTCATGGGCATTTCGCCATGGCGGGTCCTCGAGAGCCGCGCAGCGCGCCAGGTCCGGATAGGTGGCGACGGCCAGCGCGACGTCCGCCGCGCCCATCGAGTGGCCGATGAGCGCTGGCCTCTCCAGGCCCAGCGCATCGACCAGCCCGACGATATCGGCCATGTGATCCTCCGGCGCGTAGCCCGTTCCAGGTGCATCGGAGAAACCGTGCCCGCGCGCGTCGAACATGATCAGGTCGTACGCGTCCTCCAGGGCCTGTGCCAGCCGCATCCAGCACAGGCCGTTATCCGTGATCCCATGCGCCAGCACCACGGGCGGCTTATCCCCGCCCGTGCGATGGTAGTGAATCTTGATGCCGTTGACGACCACGTCCCCTGAAAACCACTCTGACATTTTTACCTCCCTTGCTAACCCAGCGTCCTTCTGAAGTATCTTCTCAATAATCCAGGAGCAGGGGGTGTGAGGGCGGCTACGCCGCCCTCACACCCCCCATTTTCCCCTACTTATCGAGAAGATACCTTTTGAAGAAATCGACGACGTTCCGCTGAAGCTCAGCCCAGCGCTCTTTATCGAGTTCCATCACCCCATGCCCCATGCCCGGTATGATCATCAACGTCGAATCGAGGCCCGCCTCCACCAGCGCGCGATGCAGCAGCTCGCTCTGCCCGAGCGGCACCACGTCGTCCTGCTCTCCGTGCACGATAAAGAACGGCGGCGACGCTGGCGAGACGTAGGTAATGGGATTGGCCCGGTTCGCCTGCTCCTTGTTCTCCTGGACCGGCCCGCCGAGGAGGAGCGCCTCAGGGGCGTCGGCGGCGTTGTGATCGAAACCGCTCTTCATGACCCCCATCTGCAGCAGGTCCGACGGCCCGAACCAATCGCAGACGGCCTGCACGCGGCTGGAATATTCCCGATTGCCTCCCTGCTGGTCCCAAGCCGCCACGTCACCGGCGGTGCCCAGCAGCGCAGCCAAATGCCCTCCCGCCGATTCCCCCCAGGCGCCCACGCGACCGGGATTCAGGTTGTAGTGCGCCGCGTTGGCCCGCAGCCAGCGGATGGCCGCCTTACAGTCCTCGATCTGGGCGGGGAAGAGCGCCTCATGGCTCAGGCGGTAGTCGATGCTGGCCATCGCAAAACCGTTGCCCAGTAGATACGACACCGGGGGCATCCAGGTCTTGTCCCCCGACATCCACGCGCCGCCGTGGACCCAGGCGACCAGCGGCTCGGGCTCACCGGCGCCGGGATGCCAGTATAGGTCCAGGGCCAACGCGCGGCCGTCCATCTGCGCGTAGACCACGTCGCGCGCGATTTCAACCCCTTCGGCTAACTGCTGGTTCAAAACCACCATCTTTTCACCTCGATGAAGTATAACGGGGCTAATCGGCAAGAAAAGCGTCGATCGCCTTTTTCAACTCCTTCGGCCTGAACCAAAACGGTCCCGGGCCGCCGGCGTACACCACGCGCCCCTCCAGATCGACGAGGTACAGCCACCCCACATAGTATAGCGACACATCCCAAAGGCATCAAGCGCGCGGCATCAGTTCGAGTCCAAGCCGCCGATCGAGAGGGCGCGTGCCAGGATGCCGATTTGTCTCTGCGAGAATCCCACCTGCATCACGTGCAAAGCCAGGATGACGTATTCCAGGCGCTCTGCGCCGAACTCTGCCAGGCGCCCGGCGCAATCCTGGAGGATCTCGGCGCAGGCATCGCTCAGGTCCTCGGTCGGCAACAGGCGCGCGATAGAGCCGAGCAGCGCCGCGCCCTGCTCCATGTCTTGCTGAGCCAGGGTCTCGGCGCAGCGGCTAAGCATCGCCGGGAGGTCCGCTTCGCCATCAATCCGGCACTCGCCCAGCTTTTTCTTCAAAGCGGTGACGTTCTGCGACATAGCGGTGCCTGCCTCGCCGCGTATCTGGCGCAAAAGCTGGATGAAGCCATGCTCATCGCCCACGATGCGCGCCAGGGCCAGGGCCACCTCCATCTGGGCATCAGAGCTTTGGCACGTCCGCAGCAAAGCGAGCAGTTCACCCACCGCCTCCTCCGCCCTCAGCTGCCCCAGCGCCGAGGCGTAAGCCAGCTTCAGGCCATCGTCCGTCTCGCCCGCCAACCGCTCCAGAAGCACAGGCGCGATCTCGACATCCTCAAGGCTCCCCAGTGACCTGACGCAGTGAGCCTGGACCGACCGATAGCGCGCATCCAACCCCGCGCGCAGCGGCTCGATGGCCCGCTTATCGCCCATCCTGCCGAGCGCCCAGGCGGCGATCACACTGAGCGCAGGCTCATCGCCGCGCAGCACCTCGACCAACGCGGCGACCAGGCGCTCGTCCGGCCCCCGGCGCGCGATGGAGACGATCGCCTCGAATCGAACGTAAAACCTGGGATCGGCCAGCGCATCGAGCAGCTCGTCGACCGTCAGTGGGCTATGGGTTTGGCCCAGCCGCTCGGTCACCGCTATCGCATCACGCTCGTCCCTGGCGCGGTAAAAACGCACCAGCGACTCCAACGCCCGCAGGGGATTCCCCCGCAGGAACATACCCGCAAACTCGCCCGTGGTGACGCGACTATCAGCGCGCACGCCCCTGAGCAACACGATGCTCGCCGCCGGCAAGACCAAGCCGGCGACAAACAGCACAGTATACGGGTCGAGGGTCAGGAACAGAAAGCGCTGCCCCGCGATGGCCGCAGAATAGTCCAAAACCCGGCCGCCGACCAGGTTTCCCACGCCGCCGACGATGCCCATCCAGGCATAGCGAAGCGCCATATACCCGTTCCGCTTTTCAGGCGGAACGATACTGACAAAGAGCAGCCGCCCCGAGCCTATCGCCCAGCCCATATCAGATACGCCCGCCAGGAACGCGATCCCCAGGGCGACGTATAGGCTCCACACGCTTTGCCGGGGCATCAACAGCCAAAAGACGGGCAGGATAACGCGCGCGTACACGCCCGACAGCATCACCGGCTTGCTGCCGTACCGGTCGGCCGCCCAGCCCCACAGGTAGCTCGAAAGCAGCCCGCCCAGCAGGCCGCCTGTCTGCAGCATCACCACGTTCCCCGAACTGAGCCCCACCTCCTCGCGCATAAAGAGCGGCAAGAAGGAGCCCAGCGGTCCGGTGGCCAGCGCAAATAAGCCAATACCAAAGATATACAGCAAAAAGCTGCGATCGCGCAGGGCCGACAACATATCGCCGTGCTGCGGCCTCTTTCTGACGGCCTTTTTGGCAGGGGTGACCTTTTTGAGCGGCGCACCGCCGGGGATGTGCGAGATGGACCAGACGGCGACCGCGCCAAAGACCAGGCCTGCGGCCATCAAAACGGTGAACCGATTCAGGTCGGGCGCATCCCCGATCACGTACCCGGCCACCGTGATGGCCACGAAATTGGCCAAACTCGAGAATATGCTGCTCGTCGCGGCGTATTTGCCACGCACCGAGTTGGGAATGTACTCTTGCTGCCAGGGCGTGATCGCCGTCATGGCAATCGCACGCGAGACTGAAAAGACCGCCACGACCACGATGACGTACGCCACCACAGTCCCATGCCCAAAGGTGAGCAGAATCCAAGGCACCAACAGCAGGAACGCGTTGATGACCTTCCTGCCGCTGTAAAAGGTCAGAAACGTGCGCTTGTACCCCCAGCGCGCGATGGCAGGGGCAATCACCAAGGCCAGAAGGGCCGTAAAAGGAAAGAGGGACAGCAGCGCGCCGATCTGGGTCTTGTTAAGCCCAAGCTCGTTCAGATAGAGGACAAACAGCGAGCCCAGAATGGTGAGCTGACAATAGACCGAGTTGGCCGTATCGAAGGCGATGCCCCAGGGCAAGCCGCGCATCTTTTCAACGGTCGTCGGCTCTTTGGTCATTCGTCTTTCCTGCAAGGATGTTGCCCACAAGATGCCGACTGCTCCGCCCCGCCGTTCGCGGAGATGAACTGCCGCTCGTACAGGTCGCGGTACAGCCCGCCCTGCGCCAACAGCGACTCGTGGTCCCCCTGCTCCACGATCTGCCCCCCGTCGACGACGTAGATACGGTCGGCGTTGCGCACGGTGCTCAGGCGGTGCGCGATGACGATGGCCGTGCGCCCGCGCAGCAGCCGTTCCAGCGCCTCCTGGATCAACGCCTCGGTGACCGTGTCAACGGACGATGTCGCCTCGTCCAGGATCAGGATGCGCGGATCGACCAGCACCGCGCGGGCGATGCAGATCAACTGCCGCTGGCCCACCGAGAGGTTCACCCCACCCTCCAGGATGCACGTCTCGTACCCATCCGGCAGATTGCGGATAAAGCCATCGGCATTGGCCAGCTTGGCGGCGCGCACCATCTCCTCATCGCTGGCGTCGGGCCGGCCGAAGCGAATGTTATCGGCGACGCTCCCGGCGAACAGGAACGGGTCCTGCGGCACCAACCCCATCTGCCGGTGCAGGCTGTCAGCCGTCACGTCGCGCACGTCGGCGCCGTCGATCAACACCGCGCCCTCGGTCACCTCGTAGAAGCGGGCCACCAGATTGGCGATGGACGTCTTGCCCGCGCCCGTCGGCCCCACCAGCGCCACCGTCTCGCCCGGCTCGATCACCAGATCGATGTGATGCAGCACGCCTTTCTCCAGGTCGTAGGAGAACGATACGTCGCGCAGCTCGACCCGCCCATCGATCTTGGGCAGATCGGTCGCGCCGGGTCTATCCAGCACAGCGGGCTGCGTATCGAGCATCTCCAAGACGCGCTCCCCACCCGCCGTCGCCGCCTGCAGCGTGGTATAGATCTGGCTCAGGTCCTGGATCGGCTCGAAGAAACGCCCCACGTAGGATAAGAAGGCCACCACCACGCCAATGGTCAGCATCCCCTGAGCGATCATCGTGCCGCCCACCCATAGGACGATGCCCATCGCCGCCATGCTCAGCGCGTCGGCGGCGGGCAAAAAGACGAACGAGAGAGAGATCGCGCTGATGTAGGCATCGCGGTTTGCACGGTTGACCTCTTCAAACCGCTCCTGGGTGGTCTCCTCCTGGGCAAAGGCCTGGATGACGCGCATGCCGCTGATGTTCTCCGCCAGGTCGCCTACCACGTCGCCGATCCGCTGCCTTGTCTCGCGGTAGGCCACGCGCGCCCGACGGCTAAACCAAGCCGTGATCAACACCATCAAGGGCAGCACGCTAAAAGCCAGCAGCGCCAGGCGTGGCTCCATGGCGATCATCACCACGACCGTCCCCACCAGCAGGATGCCGTCGCTGACCATGCTGATCAGCCCCTGCGACAAAAGCTCGTTGATCACCTCGACGTCGTTGATCACCCGCGAGATCGTGATCCCGACGATGTGCCTGTCGTGGTAAGGGATCGAGAGGTGTTGCAAATGGCGGAAAAGCTGGTCACGCAGCGCAGTCAGCACCCGATGGCCTACCCAGGATAGAATGTACGTCTGCGCCGCCGACGCCACGTAGACGACGCCCAGCGCGCCGGCCAGCTCCAGGCTGGTGATCAACAACCCGTGCACGTCACCCGACGCGATGTTCTGGTCGATGGCCACCTTGGTCAAGTAGGGGGCCAGCAGCCCGGCCCCCGACGAGGCAAACATCAACAGCGCAGCCAAAAGCATGCGCTGCCAGTGAGGCCGCACGAAGCGCAACAGCCGGAAGAGAACGCGCCCGCTGATCCTGCCCCGCTCATCCTTGGAGCCGAGCTGCGAAAGGACGTGTCCAGGTCCGTGTGAAGTAGCGCCGATACTGATGTTCATCGAAACACAACCTCCTCCTGCGGGCGCAACTGGCGGTAATAGATCTCCGCATAGAGGCCGCTGATTTCAAGCAGCTCGTCGTGCGCAGTGTGCTCTGCGGTGCGCCGCCCGCAGGCCGCGATGCGCCGCTGTTCCAGCACCAGCACCATGTCCGCCTGGCGTAGAGTGCTCAGCCGCTGCGCGATGACGAAGCTGGTGCGTCCCTCCATCAGCCGGGCGAGCGCTGCCTGGATCAGCGCCTCCGTCTCCGTGTCGACGGATGAGGTCGCGTCGTCCAGGATCAGGATGCGCGGGTCCTTGAGAATCGCGCGGGCGATGGCGATGCGCTGCTTCTGCCCGCCAGAAAGCGTCACCCCCCGCTCCCCGACGTAGGTCTCGTACCCCTCGGGAAACTCCAGGATGAAATCGTGCGCCGCGGCGTCCTGCGCAGCGGAGACAATCTCCTCCTCGCCCGCGCCGGGACGGCCAAAGGCGATGTTCTCGCGGATCGTGGTGGCAAACAGCGTCGTATCCTGCAGCACGATGCCGATCTGGCTGCGCAGCGAGTTGACCGTCACGTGGCGGATATCCTGCCCGTCGAGCAAAATGCGCCCCTCCGTCGGATCGTAAAAGCGCGGGATGAGGCTGATGACCGAGCTTTTGCCGGAACCGGTCGCGCCCAGCAGGGCGACCACCTGGCCCGGCTGCACCTCGAAATCGATATCGTCCAGTACGCGGTGCCGCCCGAAATAGGCAAAGGAGACGTGTTCAAAGCGCAGCCGCCCCTCGATGGGACCGAGCGGCTCGGCGCCCGGCAGGTCCTGCACCTCGCCACGGGCATCCAGGATCTCGAAAACGCGCTCGCCCGAGGCCATTGCGAGCGCGACCGCCGACACGATCATCCCCAGACGACGCACCGGGGCCAACAACTGGCTCACGTAGGTCGTAAAAGCCACCAGCTCGCCGAGGGTCAACTGCTCGCCGATAACCAACTGGCCGCCATAGAGAAGGATAAAGATCGTACCCGCACTGGCCAGGAGCCGCATCAGGGGCAGGCCGAGCGCCCGCGTGCGGGAAGCCACCACGTTAGCGTCGAACAAGCGGATATTCTGATCGTCGAACCGCCCGATCTCGGCCATCTCCTGGGCAAAGGCCTTGACGACGCGTGCCCCACGCAGGTTCTGTTCCAGGCGAGTGGTGAGATCGTCGAGCTGTTCCTGCGCCGCCCGCGCCAGGGGCCGATAGCGATTGCCGAACCACAGGGCCACGTAGACGAGAAAGGGCACGATGGTCAGCGTCAGCAGGGCCAGACGCAGGTTCATGAGCAACATCGAGATGGAAATGCCCACGATCAAAACGATCACCTCGACCAGGCGCAGGAACGCACGCCCGGTGAGAAAGCGCACGCGGTCGACGTCGCTGACCGCGCGCGTCAGCAACTGGCCCGTCTCGGCCTGATCGTGATAGCTGAAGGAGAGCGATTGCAGCTTGGCGTGGATGGCGTTGCGCAGGTCATAAGCCACGCTCTGCGAAGCGACCTCGGTCCAGCGTCCCGAAAGGAACGTGAACGCGCCCCGCAGCAGGGTCAGCCCCATGAGGATCAAGACGCCCCACTGGATCACGCCGATGTCGCCGCCCCGGATGCCCTGGTCGACGATCGAGCGGATGATCTGGGGGATGGCTAGCGAGATGCCGTTGTTACCCAGGAGAAGCAGGTAGGAACCGAGAACAAACGGCCAATAGGGACGCAGGTAGCTCATGCACCGCCACAAGACATGCGCACCCGCCGGCCTGCTCTGCCGGACAGGCGCGGGCGACTCATAGCTCATCGTCAATCTCCAAAATCTGTTTGATCTCGGCCAGCGCCTTGTGAATCATAGCCAACCGCTCCGGCGGCAGCGCCTTGAGCCGCTCGCGCAGGAGAGGAATCCCCCCCAATGGCGCATTCTGGGCCGACTCGCGCCCGGAAGGGGTCAGGGAAACGAGGACGACGCGGTTATCCTCCACTGAACGCGTGCGCTGGACACAGCCGGCATCCTCCAACTTGGCCACCAGCTCGGAAGTCGTGCTGTCGCTGATATAGAGATAATCGCGCAACTGGCCGATGGTCAGCGGCTCGGCCTCCAGCAAGTACCGCAGCGTAGCAATCTTGCGCCCGCTGAACCCCTCGCTGTGCAACTGGCGGGAATACTGGCGCAGGTAACGATACACGGTGAGGAATGTCTGAATTGTCTCTAGATACAGCGCTTCGCCTTGAGTGTCCATTACCCACCCCCAAACTTCGGTTACGAATATTTCGTTTCCGAAGTAAAATACCATGCTTTTCCGACGTTGTCAAGCCAGTCAAGGCTCGCAGCACGCGCTTCAGCGCGCTGTTAGGGCGATAAATCGCCCACTACAAACATCTCAAATGAAAAAGCCCAGCCGCAGTGGACCAAACCGCTGGGCTGGGCTAAATGGAATGGGTGTTTTTCATCTCAGTTGGGGGCGGGGGGTGAGGGCGGCGAAGTCGCCCTCACCCCCCTGGCCCTCTCAACTCATTTGAAACGCACCCAAATGAAATGCAGCTATCGCGCTACGCGGGCACTACCTTTCCCTTGAACTGGCTCATATACAGGTTGTGATAGAACCCGCGCTGGGCCAACAGCTCCTCGTGCATGCCGCGCTCGATGATCTCGCCGTCGTTGATAACAAGTATCTTGTCGGCATTGCGGATCGTGCTCAGCCGGTGGGCGATGACGAAACTGGTGCGTCCCTCCATCAGCCGCAGCAGCGCTTCCTGGATGTGCATCTCGGTGCGAGTATCGACGCTGCTGGTCGCCTCGTCGAGGATCAGGATCGCCGGGTCGGCCAGCACCGCGCGGGCAATGGCCAAAAGCTGCCGCTGCCCCTGGCTCAGATTGCTGCCACGCTCCGAGAGGGGCGTATCATACCCTTGAGGCAGGCGGCGGATGAATTGGTCGGCATTGGCCAACTTGGCCGCGGCGACAACCTCCTCGTCGGTGGCATCCAGCCGCCCGTAGCGTATGTTGTCCATCACCGACTCGGAGAACAGGAACGTATCCTGCAGCACGATCCCCAAGTTGCGACGCAGGCTGGCCTTTTGCACGTCGCGGATGTCGTGCCCGTCGATGCTTATCTCACCGTCGTCGATATCGTAGAAGCGCGTCAGCAGGTTGACCATCGTCGTCTTGCCCGCGCCCGTCGGCCCCACCAGGGCGATCGTCTGGCCCGGCTCCGCCCGCAGGCTCATGTCCTTGATCACGGGCACGTCCTCCACGTAAGCAAAATCGACGTGGTCGAACACCACCTCACCCGCAATATCGTCCAGCACGAAGGCATCGGGCGCATCGGCAAGCTCCGGTCGCTCGTCGAGCAGCTCAAAGACGCGCTCCGCCCCGGCCAGTGCAGACTGTAACTGGTTGTACAGGTCACCCAACTGGCGCAGCGGGTTGGCGAACTGGCGCGAGTAGGTGTAGAAAGCGGCGATGGTGCCGATAGTAGCAAAACCTTGGAGCGTCATCCAGCCACCCAGACCGGCCAGGATGGCGATGTTGGCATTGCTCAGGATGCCCATCAACGGGGGGATCAGCATGGCGTACGAGTTGGCATGAATGCCCACTCGGCGCACGGCATCGTTCGCCGCGTCGAAATCGGCCAGCATTCTGCCCTCCTGCCCAAAAGCCATGATGACCCGCTGCCCACCAAACATCTCTTCCAACTGGCCGTTCAGTTGGCCGATGCGCATCTGGAACTCGCGAAAGCCCGCACGCGTGCGCTTGCCGATGAACCCCACCAAACCCAACATCAGTGGGAACACGATCAACGACGCCAGAGCCAGCCAAAAGTTGATAGCGAACATCATCACCAGAATGCCGACCAGGGTCAGCAAGCCACCGAACAACGCTGTCACATTCTGTGCCAGGACGCGGTTGATGGCGTCCAGATCGTTGGTCAGGCGGCTCATCAGCTCGCCAGGTTGGCGCCGATCGAAGAAGCTGAGAGATAGGGTCTGTAGATGATCGAACAACTCGCGGCGCAGGTCGCGCATCACCCGCTGGGACACCCGGACTGCAATCACCCCTTGGACAGCCTGGGTCAACCACGAACCCAGATACGAGCCCAACATGAGCAGGGCGATGCGCCCCAAGCCAGCCAGATCGTCGGCGGCGATAAACTTGTCGACGGCGACCCCCATCAGGTATGGCCCGACCAAACCCAACAGTGTGCTTGCTACCACCAAGACGAGCACAATTGCCAAGGCCAACCAATAGGGCTGCAACCTGGCCAGCAGGCGGCGCAGCGCCCCGCGCACGTCGCGTGCTTTTTCGATCATCGCGCCGTGCGGCCCAGGGCCATGCATTCTGGGCGGGCGCTGTTGCCCTTGTCCTTCGGTTGTCCTAGCCATTACGCACCTCCCCGTTCCCCAACTGCGACTCGTAGATCTCCCGGTAGATCGGGCTCGACGCCATCAGCTCCGCGTGGGTGCCCTCGGCAGCAATCTGCCCACTTTCCAGCACCACGATCTTGTCGGCATTGAGCACCGTGCTGATGCGCTGGGCCACGACGAAGGTCGTACAATCGGCATGCAACTGCGCCAGCGCCGCCTCGATCTCGGCCTCGGTCTCGAAATCGACGGCGCTGGTGCTATCATCGAGGATGAGCACCTTGGGATGCACCAGCAGCGCGCGTGCGATGGAGAGGCGCTGCTTCTGCCCGCCCGAGAGGTTCACCCCGCGCTGGCCGACCTCGGTGTCGTACCCGTCGGGAAAAGCCATGATGAACTCGTGCGCTTGAGCTGCCTTGGCCGCAGCGACCACCTCCTCGTCCGTCGCCTCAGGGCAGCCGTAGCGGATGTTATCGCGGATCGTGCCGCTAAATAGCACGGCTTCCTGCAGTGCGACGCCGACCTGCGCGCGCAGCGCGTGCAGCGGTATGTCGCGCACATCCACCCCATCCAGCGTCACTCGCCCGCGCTCCACATCGTAGAAGCGGGGAATCAGGTGGATCAAACTCGACTTGCCCGATCCGGTCGCCCCCAGGACCGCCACCCGCTGCCCTGGCTCGGCCACCAAGTCGATGCCGCTGAGTACAGGTTCATCACAACCGTGATTGTAGCTAAAGCACACGTTCTCAAAGGCCACGCGCCCGACCACGCCGGAGGGAACCTGCGCGTCAGTCCGATCCTTCACCTCCGGCTCGGCATCCAGCACCTGCAGGATACGTTCGGCAGAGGCGTCGGCGGCCGAGAGCGGCCCCAGCATCATCCCCAGCATCATCAGCGGAAAGATCGAGAGCGTCATATAGTTGACCGAAGCCACAACCTGGCCAATCTTTAAACCGCCCGATATGGTCAACTGCCCGCCAAACCACACCACCCCTACGACGCCGAGGTTAACCAAGAAAAACATAACCGGCATCAGTACGGCCATAAGCTGCCCCACCTGGATCATCTGATCGGTCAAGTCGCGGTTCGCCTGCTCAAAGCGGGCGCTCTCGTGCCCGTCGCGCACGAACGCCTTGACCACGCGCACCCCCTCCAGGCTCTCTTGCATCACCTGGTTCAATCGATCCAGCTTTCGCTGCACACTCATAAAAACCGGGCGCGCCTTTGTCGCAAAAAACCAGATCAATCCCGCGATTATCGGCAGCAATCCCAGCATCAGCAGTGATAACTGCGGGCTCGTCGTGACGAGCAGGAGCATGCTGCCGATCATCCACAGCGGCGCGCGCGTCATGATGCGCAGCCCCATCATCACCACCATCTGCACCATGGTGACGTCGCTGGTCGCGCGCACCAGCAATTGCCCCGTCTGGACGTGGTCGAGGTTGCCGAAAGAAAAGGCTTGCACCTGGCGCACGATGGCGCTGCGCAAGTCGGCGCCCGTGTTCATCGACACCCGCACTGCCAGCAGCGTGTTGACGATGGTAAACAGGGCGCTGAGCACTGCCGCGCCTATCATCAACAATGCCGTGACCACGATCGTCTGCATGTCGCCTTTTGCGATTCCATCGTCGATGATCGTCTGCGTCAGACGCGGGATCAGCAAGTCGGAGAGCACAGTAGCCAGCAGAATGACGAGCGCCAGGACAGCCTGCCACTTGTACGGATTAACAAAGATCAAGATACGCCGCAACGATTTCATTCCTCACACCTCGTCAGATTATCCTGAATTTTGACCAAAAATTCCTGGAGCGCGGCGTGTTCCTCCACGCTCAAGTTGGCAAAGACCCGCGCCCCCATCTCGCGCCAAACCTGCTCTGCCTCCTCGCGTATGCCTCGCCCGGCGTCGGTTAGATAGACGCGCGAGACACGCTGGTCTTGCTCATCGGGTCGGCGCTCCACCAACCCGGCCTTTTCCATGCGCTTTAGGGCGTTGGTGATCGTCGCCGGTTGGACGCACGAGCGCTCCGCCAGCTCCGAATGCGTGATGCCCTCGTTCTCCCACAGCACGTGCAGGATAAAGTGCTGCCCCCGGTATAGCCCAATCTCCTCCAACGCGCCGTGCATATGGGCACGCAGACGCTTGCAGGTCTGCGCCAGCATATATCCGGTTGTCTCGTGCGAAGGGCGATTAGGATCCATAACATCCCCCCAAAAATATTTAGCTTGCTAATATTTAGCAAGCTAAATTATATGCAAACCCGCAATGATGTCAAGCCACTCTCCCGCAGGTTCAGAAGCAATCCGGACAAGCCAGCCAGTTGCTAACCTGCGGGGAGCCTACACCCAAGGCAGCGTGAAGCGGAAGGTTGATCCCTCGCCAGGAGTGCTCTCGACGGCGATGGAGCCGCCGTGCACCTCCACGAGCTGCTTGGCGATGGCCAGACCCAGCCCACTTCCTCCACCCCCGCGCGAGCGGGATTTATCGCCACGCCAGAAGCGCTCAAAGATATAAGGGAGATCTCCAGAGGGAATTCCCGTGCCGGTGTCGGAGACGGATATGGCTACCCCCCCCTTATCCCCCCCCGGGAGGGGGGGATAGGAAAGGGCGGAAAGTGTCACACATCCCCCCTGCGGCGTGTGGCGCAGCGCATTGGTCAGCAAGTTGCCCAATACCTGAGCGATACGCCGCCGGTCGGCCACTACCAGCAGAAGCTCAGCTGACAAGTCGAGCGCCAGCGTCACTCCCCGATCATCCGCCTGCGGACCGAAATTGACCTGCGCGTCTCGCAGCAGGTCGCCCACGTCCAGCGGCTGCTTCTCCAGGTTCAACTGCCCTGCCTCAGCCAGCGCCAACAAGCGCAGATCCTCCACCAAGTGGGTCAGCAGTTTGGTTTCCTCCAGGATAGGCTCCAGGTGCTCCGGCGTGGCGGGATAGACGCCATCCAGCACGCCCTCGATTTTACCCCGGATGACGCTGAGCGGCGTGCGCAGTTCGTGCGCCACGTCAGCGGTCATGTTGCGACGCAGATTGTCTGCGCGGGCCAGCCCCTCGGTCATCTGGTTGAAGGAGGTTGCCAGTTCTCCCAGCTCGCCGGGATATTGGCCGCGCACGCGCACGCCAAGATCGCCCCTGGTCACAGCGCGCGTAGCCTCCGTCAGTTTGACCACCGGTCGGCTGATCACGCGCGAAAGCGCGCCTCCAGTGATCAAAGCCACCACCCCGATACCTAAACCGATCAACAAAAAGCGCTGCAACGTGGATCCCAAAATGAATTGAAAGTCTTCTCGAAAGCGGCCATAGGGCGAGAGAAGCAGGTAGCCCACCGTCTGACCGTCTACCACAATCAAGAAAGAAACTCTCTTCTCTCCATAATGCAACGATCGCCCTATTTGCTCACCATCGCTGGACGCCACGATCACCCCGTCGGATGCAGCCAAAACGTACTCCATATGCCAGTCTTGCTCATCAAACTCCCCGCCAGGCAGAGTGGCAATCAGTTTGTCAACGCCCACCCAACGGCCATGCTCCTCATAGTAGCCCGCCAGACTCTCGACCCAGGGCCACATCATAGTCGGCGGGTTGTCGTGGGCAAAAGTCTCCACTTGACGCAGAGCTGAATGCCCGGCCCAAAATATCCCGCCGCCGGCCAAGAGTATGACCGCGACAAAGGCCACGATGAGCTGCCAGAAGAACCGAAAGTGCAACCCCGTGAACATGCTGGCTATCTTTTCGTGGACTCTATTTCCCATAATCTCACTGCTCCACCAGCTTGTATCCCACGCCATAGACGGTGAGGACGTAACGTGGCTCGCGCGAGTCCGGTTCGATCTTGCGCCGCAGGTTCTTGATGTGGGAATCGATGGCCCGATCGTAACCGGCGTAAGCCACGTCATAGGCCAGGTCCATCAGTTGCGCGCGGGTAAAAGGCCGGCCAGGGCTGCGCGCCATGATGGCCAGCAGGTCGAACTCGGTCGGCGTGAGGGAGATCGATTCCCCGGCGACGGTCACGCTGCGGTCAGCCAGGTCGATCGCCAGGTCACCCACGCGTATGATGCCCGACTGCCGCACATCCCCCTGGGCGCGGCGCAGCACCGCCCGCACACGGGCCACCACCTCACGCGGACTGAAGGGCTTGGTCACGTAATCGTCGGCCCCCAGCTCCAGGCCGATCAGCCGGTCCGCTTCCTCGTCGCGCGCCGTCAGCATGATGATGGGCACATCGCCCAAAACCGCATCCTGGCGCACGCTGCGGCACACATCCAGGCCATCCATCCCGCCCGGCAGCATCAGGTCGAGGACGATCAGATCAGGCCGCTCGTGACGCGCGCTGGTCAAAGCCGTCTGGCCGTCGCGGGCAGTGAGCACGCGAAAGCCCGCCTGTTTCAGGTAATCCTGCACCAGCTCGACAATCTGCGGTTCGTCATCCACGACGAGAATGGTTTGGTATGCCATACGCCAGCCTCACAACAGGTGTTACGACCATTATACACGTAGGGCGGCAGATTGGTAGTCGGTAGCCGGGAAACAGCCTCCAAAATTTAACGGCTACCACCGATCCACCACTCGCCAGTTCCAGGCAGTTACTCAGATATAGGAGAGGACGGAGGCGGCGTCACAGCGTGCGCCTTGCGCCGTTGACGATACAGAGCACCACCCAAAACGACCACCGCCGCAAGAAGCACCAGGTCAAACAGGCCCCGCACGACGGAGAAAAGGCCAAAGGCACGTCCGCCAAACCCCATCCCGCGCCCTGGGCCCAGGCGCATAGAACGTTCACAGGCGATCCATCCGCGCTCGAAGGCGACTCCTCTAGGAAGGCGGCCCTCTCCCCATTCGGGCACGCCATCCTCATCCTCATCCACCATCCAGCCACGGTCCATACGTGGCCATCCCAACCCCATCGCGTGGAACCTGCCTCTGACCAATACCGCCCCCAAGATGGGCATGGCGACACACGCCACAACCACGAGGGCGACGACCGCTCCAATTATGATCTTCCATTTCCTTGCCATCTCACACCTCTCGATTGTAAATTTTGCGACTGCAAATTGACGGATCGTTCAAGCCGCTGCCAATTCGCCAATCTACAATTCCCTCTCACTCGTACCTCAATGCCTCGATCGGGCTCAGCCGCGCCGCCTGGTTGGCTGGATAGATACCAAAGAACAACCCCACGGCGGCCGAGAAACCGACGGCCAGCAACACCGAATCGGGCGTGACCACCGAACTCATCAACCCCGTTAGATCGACCAGCTTACCCAGCCCGATACCCAGCAGGATGCCGAGCAATCCTCCCAGCACACTCAACGCCACCGCCTCCAGCAGGAATTGGATCAGGATATCCCCCTTACGCGCTCCGACCGCCTTGCGCAGGCCGATCTCGCGCGTGCGCTCCGTCACCGAGACCAGCATGATGTTCATGATGCCGATCCCGCCCACCAAGAGTGATATACCGGCGATGGCCCCCAGAAAGGCGGTCAGGATGCCCGTGATCTGGTTAGCCATCTCCAGCATATCGGCCTGATTCATCACGAAAAAGTCGTCGTCCTCGCCAGGGGCGATGTCGTGGCGCTCCCGCAACAACGCCGTGATCTCGTCGACGACCGCGTCCGTCTGCCCCTCGGAAGCTGCCATCACGTTGACGGAACCCACGACGAGCTCACCCAGCGCATCGCGCCCGTTGAATATCTTGGTCTGCGCCGTCGAAATGGGGATGAACACCTCCTCGTTTGGATCGCTCATGCCGGAACTGGCCTGCTCGGCCAGGACACCCACCACGGTCAGAGAGACCTTTCCACCATTGGGAATGACCACCTTGATCTTTTGCCCCACCGGATCAAAGTTGCCAAACAAGTCTATGGCCGACTGGTGGCCCAACACAGCCACGTTGCCACGTCCATCCACGTCCCTATCCTCGATAAAGCGCCCGCTCGCTATCTCCATCCCATTGTAGGCCAGTCGATATTCCGGCGTCACGCCCGTCACCGAGACGTTGATATTTTCGTCACCAAAGATGACCTGCGTATTCTGACCAAACTCCGGCGCGACGGCCACGGCGTCGGGCACGTTGCGGGGATCGGCGATGGCCTGCGCATCCTCGTAAGTCAACGAGGCGCTGCCTCCTGCCTCCTGCACCGGCCCCATACGCCGGGCGCCAGCGCTCACAAAGATCAGGTTAGAGCCAACACTGTTGATCTGCTCGGCGATGGAGGCCTGCGCCCCCTCGCCGATAGACATCAAGGCGATGACCGCTCCCACGCCGATGATCACGCCCAGCATGGTCAGCGTCGAACGCATCTTGTTGGCCAACAGACCGTCGAGGGCCACGCGCACATTTTCTAATAGATCCGCTATCCAAGCAATCATCATTCACCTCACGGGAATTGTAGATTTGTTGATTGCAAATTGACAGATTGATCAGTCCGTCAACCCGTCAATCTACAATTCCTCTAAAATTTGTCCATCTCGCAATCTGACGATCCGCGCCGCCTGCGCACCGATCTCTTCATCGTGCGTGACCATCACGATCATAATCCCGCGTTCCTCGTGCAGGCGATGCAGAATCTCCATCACCTCGTCGCCCGAGGTCGAATCCAGGTTGCCCGTAGGCTCGTCCGCCATGATGATGGCAGGATCGTTGACCAGCGCGCGGGCGATGGCCACCCGCTGCTGCTGTCCGCCGGAAAGCTCTGTCGGATGGTGGTCCATCCGGTCGTCCAGCCCCACCATCTCCAGCGCCTCGCGCGCCCGCTGCTCCCGCTCAGCCAGAGGAATTCGCGCCCCGTTTCTCGAGTACTGCATCGGCAGCATCACCTGCTTCAACGCGCTGGTGCGGGCCAGCAGGTTGAACGTCTGGAACACGAACCCTATCTGCCGGTTGCGAACGGCGGCCAACTGATTTTCGTCCATCCCGCTCACATCGACATTGTCAAGCCGGTACACACCCGACGTTGGCGCATCAAGGCAGCCAATGATGTGCATCAGCGTCGACTTGCCGGAGCCAGACGGCCCCATGATGGCCACCCACTCCCCTTGATCGATCCCCAGCGAGACGCCGCGCAGGGCGTGCACCTGTACTTCTCCCATCTGATAAACTTTCGTAACATTCTCAATCTCGATCATCCCAGCATTCCTCTCTGCAAGTGCAGACTTTACCCATTTGGGCAGTTCCGAAGGAACTGCCTAGCAATTTCGGGCCTGGCCCGAAATTGCCCTCAATCATCACCACCCCCGCCAAACATTCCCCCCGGCCCCCATCCAGGCTGCCCACCACCTTGAGCAGGAGATGCCACTACACTCACCACATCCCCCTCGGAAAGACCACCGGTCACCTCTACCTCGATCTCGGTCATCACGCCCAGCGTGACCTCGACCTTCTCAAAGCCGCCCGAGGACTGCCGCCAGACGTAAGATTTCCCGCCATCGCTCTGGATCGCGCGCAGCGGGACGATCAATGCATCCGCCTTGCTGGCAATGACGGTCTCGACGTTCGCCGTCATCCCCACCCGCGCAGGCACCTCCGCAGGCGATAGCCGGATCGTCACCGGATAGAGCACCACGCCCGATTGGAGGCTCGCCACCGGCGCGATGTCGGTCACCTCGCCAGCGAGCTCCTGATCCGGGAAAGCATCCAATGTGACGACGGCTCCTTGCCCAACGCTGACTTTTGCCACATCAACCTCGTCGAGATTAACCTCCACGACAAAGGCCGTCAGGTCACTCAACACGACGGCAGCCTGCCCGGCGCCGGCCCGCTCCCCCACTTTGACATTCAACGCGGTGACGGTCCCATCCATCGGCGCGATCAGCTTGGTATCTTCCAACGCCCGCTGCGCCGATTCCAATCTGATCTTTGCCTGAGAAAGAGAGGCCTCCAACTGCTTCAACTGAAGCGGCTCGGTCTCCAAGGCCACCCGCGCGTTGAGCACCTGCGTCCAGGCGTTCTGCACGCTCGCCTGGCTGATGCCGGCGACGGCCAGGTTGTAGTTGGCCTGCGCCACCTCCAGGTCGTATCGCGCCCGCTCGAGCGCCTTCTCGGTCGCCTCGCGCTCGGCCTCCAGCGCGTCTTTTTTCCACTTGATCTCGAGCTCCCAATCACGTGCCGGATCCCAGGCATTGTCGTAATCCTCCTGGGCGTCCGCGAGTGCATCCCGAGCCTGTTCCAAGCCGACGCGTGACGAGGTAAGCTGATCGCCGGTGCGATTGGCCAGCGCCACGGCCTCCTCGTAGCTGGCCTGGGCCGCATCCAGGTTGGCCTGCTTCAGCCCTAACTCCACTTCGGCCCGCGTCAGGGCCAGGTTGATCTCGGCCTGCGCCACCTGCAGCTCTGCGTCGGCCGCCGCCTCGCGGGCATCGGCGTCATCCAACTGAACCAGCACGTCGCCTGCTTCGGCCACGTCCCCGACCTCCACGTTCACCCCGGTCACCTCCCCGCCAGACGAAAAGGCCAACGAGACCTCGTCGCTGGGAGCCAGGCTGCCGCTGCCATCGATCGTGACCCGGATCGTGCCGCGTTCCACGATTGCGGTCTCCAAGCCAGAGTCGGCCATTGCCTGTTGAGCAGCGTCACCCTGCAAAAAGCTGTACCCCACATACCCCAGGCAAGCGACCACGGCGACAACCGCTATGATGATCCACCATTTCTTCTTCATTTTTGTCCTCCATCAAGATTCTCGTTAATGCTCAGACTCTTGGACAAGTAGAAATGGGGTGTATTGGGCGGCTTCGCCCAATACACCCAAAAATCTTTCCTCTGTCAATGTCCGAGCCATATCAAACGTATACCCGAGTAGTACGATTTTCGCTCCCATTTTAGACGACAGTTGTGGAGGAATTGTGGAGACGGCGTGAAGGGAAAGTGGAGAATAGGGAGCATGGAGTAAGAAGTAAGGGAAAATCCACCTCGGTGCCCCAGCCCTGCTACAGTCCTTTGCAGCTGGGGATGGCCAACCTGCCCGGCATCCCGCCCGACGAGGCAATCGCCGCGCTCCGGCGATACCGCGAGACGCTGATCGCCCGCCGGGATCACGCACAGGCGAGATGGGACGCCCAAAAGCCCCTGCCCTACTTTGTCGACGCCATGTTCGACCACGGCGTCACGATGGCCGAGGCAGAAGCGAAGTGGATCGAGGCCTTTATCAGCCGATTGGAGGCAAACGATGGAAAAGATTGATTTGAAAAAGCAGCTCAAGCACTTGTACCAACTAACGCACAAGGAATTCACCGTTGTAGACGTGCCGCCGCTCAAGTTCCTGATAATCGACGGCAAAGGCAATCCCAACACATCGCAGGATTTCCAGGAGGCCATGCAAGCGCTCTATGGGATGTCCTACACGCTCAAATTCGCCAGCAAGAAAGAGCTGGGCATCGACTACACCGTGATGGCGCTGGAAGGGCTGTGGTGGGCCGACGATATGAAAGCGTTCACCCTGGGCGCCAAGGACACCTGGTACTGGACGGCGATGATGCTCCAGCCAGACCGCATCACCCCCGAGTGTGTCGAGGCAGCCCGCGAGCGACTGGCGCGCAAGAAGGACGTGCCCGCGCTGCCCCGCCTGCGCTACGAGACGTTCCACGAAGGGCTGTCGGTGCAGATCATGTACTTTGGCCCGTATGCCGACGAAGGCCCGACCATCGCCCGCATGCACGCCTTCATGCAGGATAACGGCTACACCTTCAACGGCAAGCATCACGAAATCTACATAGGCGATCCGCGCACCGCCGCGCCGGAGAAACTCAAGACGATGATCCGCCAGCCGGTCAAGAAAGCATAGAAAGCCCGATGAAACTGATCGACCTACCTCATAGCGCGGCCTCCTGCCGCAACCGAATCTCTTTGGACACGGATGAACACGGATTTTCACGGA
Organism: Anaerolineae bacterium; assembly: GCA_016931785.1. GTDB lineage: Bacteria > Chloroflexota > Anaerolineae > B4-G1 > B4-G1 > JAFGED01. The sequence continues at coordinate 23 of JAFGED010000208.1, read as the reverse complement.
TTGAAAAAAAAATCCCCATCCGT
>JAFGED010000207.1 GCA_016931785.1 Anaerolineae bacterium | reverse complement strand
TTTTTTTTCAATCCGTGAAAATTCGTGTTCATCCGTGTCCAAAGAGATTCGGTTGCGGCAGGAGGCCGCGCTATGGTTATGGTGCGCAAAAGACTATCCGCCTGGCTGGCCCTCTCCCGTTTGCCGTTTCACTCGGTGGGCGTGCTGCCGTTCGTGCTGGGCGGCGTGCTGGCCTGGCGGCAGGCGGGCGTTTTCCGGTGGGATATCTGCGGCTGGGGCACGCTGGGCGTGGTGCTCGTCATGTTGGCGACCTACTACGCCGGGGAGTACTGGGATTACAGAGAGGATACTATCTCCGCCCGGCGGCCCAGCCGCTTCGCCGGGGGCTCGGGCGTGATCCCGTACGGTCTCCTGCCGCGCCGTGCGGCGCTGTGGGCTTCGCTGGTCTGTGTGGCGCTCGCGCTCGGCGTGGGCTTTGTCCTGTGGATCGGCTACGGCACCGGGCCGTGGACGCTGCCCTTTGGGATTATCGGTATCCTGGGCGGCTTTTTCTATTCGACCCGCCCGGTGCGCTGGGTGAGCACCGGCGTGGGCGAGCTGTGGATCGCCTTCTGCTACGGCTGGCTGCCGGTGGCGGTGGGCTATTACCTGCAGGCCGGCGGGGTCGCGCCGCTTGCCCACTGGCTGGCGGTGCCCATCGGGCTGACTATCTTTAACGTGATCCTGCTCAACGAGTTTCCTGACTATGCCGCTGACGTGACGACGGGGAAAAAGAACCTCGTCGCTCGGCTGGGGCGGGAGCGCGGCGCCTGGCTCTATGGACTCGCCAGCCTGGGGAGTTGGATTGGGCTGGGCCTCTCCCTGATGAACGGCGTGCCCTTGCGGGCGCTGTGGGTCTATGTGCCCGTGTTGGCCCTTTCGCTGCTCCTGACTGTGTTGATCTTGCGTGGGCGCTGGCGGGACCGCGTGAAACTGGAAAAGCTGTGCGGCCTCACCATCGCCGTCAACCTGGGCACCACGGCGGCCTATATTTTTGCGTTCTTGGGTTAGCATTTTTGGGGCGAAATCACTCTGGACAAAAGGAGGAAAATCCAAGTTTTTTTTTGAACGACGACTAAGTAGGGGAAGATGCGGGGTGTGAGGGCGGCGCAGCCGCCTTCACACCCCGCCCCCCGGATTATTGAGATGAGACAAAAATTCTGTAAATCTTGTCCATTCTGTCAGAAAGGATTTCCGTGAATCATTGGTTGGCTGGGTGGGGAGATAGACCTGAGCGCAAGGTGACGCCTTTCTGGTGGCCGCCCTCGCTGATCGTGCGCCAGGCGGCCAGCGCGCTTTACGCGGGGACGCTCGCCCGCTGGCGGCGCTTGCCGGAGTGGTTCGTCAACTACGGCTTCAAGTGCCTGCCCGGCGCGGCGGGCTCGTGGGGCCAGGGCTGCATCGGTTTTCCGGCCCACCCGGTGCTAGAGATCACGGCGGCCTGCAACCTGCGCTGCATCCACTGCCACACCACCGGCGGTCAGCGTGCCGATGACGAACTGACCACCGGGGAGGTCAAGCGGCTGCTGGATCAACTGGCCGAGGTGCGCGAGTTCCGCATGGTGGCCTTTACCGGCGGCGAGCCGCTGGTGCGCGAAGACCTGTTCGAGCTGCTGGCCTATTCCAAGGCGCTGGGCTTTTCCAACACCCTGGCCACCAACGGCATGCTCATCGACGACGCCGTCGCCGGCCGCCTGCGCGACTGCGGTGTGGTGATCGGCGCGGTGAGCCTGGATGGCGTCGACGCCGAGACCCACGACTATGTGCGGGATCATCCCGGCGCGTTCGAGGCGGCCCTGCGCGGGATACGCGCCCTGCAGCGGGCCGGCATCCCCCTGCACATCAACGTCACGGCCATGGAGTACAACGTCGATCAGTTGGAGCCGCTGGTGGCGCTGGTGGATGAGTTGGGCGCGGCGATCCTCATCATGTACCAGCTCGTGCCGGTGGGGCGCGGGCGCGGCATCGAGGCCGCCGCCCTCGACCTGGGAGCCAACGAGCGGTTGATCCGACTTTTGGCGCAGGCGCAGCGCGGGGCCAAAACCATCATGGAACCGGTGGCCGGACCGCAGTATTGGTCCTTCTTGCTGCACCGGGAAGGAATCAAAGGCGGCCCGCTCCTGCGACTGGCGGAGCAGGTTTTTCACGGTTGCTCCGCCGGGCGGGGGTTTGTCTACATCAAGCCCAACGGCGAGGTGTGGCCGTGTCCCTTCATCGAGGTGAGCTGCGGCAACGTGCGCGAGACGCCCTTCTCGACCATCTGGGCCGAGTCACCCGTCTTTGCCGACCTGCGGGCGCGGGAGGAGCGGCTGCAGGGCCAGTGCGGCGAGTGTGAGTACCGGCGCCTGTGCGGCGGCTGCCGCGGTCGCGCCTGGGCGACGACGGGCGACTACTTGGGGGAGGACCCCTCCTGCTTCATCCACCCGCCCGGCGGGAACGGGGCTAGGCTCGACACATCCACGCATCCAGACCTGGGAGGTCTCGGGCGATGATTCTATGCCTCGATTGTCTTGACAAGTCCGGTTTTTACCGGCAGAGAGGCTTTTTTTGAGACCACCCAGGTCTTGTTGGAGCTGGAGCATGCGCGTGATCCCCCTGCTGGAACCCATCCGCCCGGATTTGGAGCGGTCGATGCGCCTGCTGCTCGAGACGCTGGCGCAGGTTGGAGAGCCTTTTGGCTCCGAGTTGCGCTATTTGGTTGAGGGTGGCAAGTGCGTCCGGCCTGCATTGGTGGTCCTCGTCGGGCGGCTCTTTTCCGCGGAGGCCGTGCCGTTCCACAAGCTGGCGGCAGCGGTGGAGGTACTGCACACCGCCACGCTGATCCACGACGACCTGGTCGATGGAGCCGCGCTGCGCCGGGGACGCGAGACGCTGCACACGTCTTGGCCGGCGGGAGTGACGGTGCTGGTCGGCGACGCCCTGCTGGCCCAGACGGCGGCGTTGGTGGCGCGGCTTGGACGCCCGCGCATCCTGGAGGTTTTCGCCGAGGCCCTGTGCGCCATGTCGGCTGGGGAGATCGGCCAACTGCTGTCCGCCGGTGAAAGCCGCTATGGCCGCGAGGGCTATTACCGGCGCATCGAGGCCAAGACGGCATCCCTGTGCGCCGCCGCGACGGAGATGGCGGCCATCCTGGCCGAGGCCGAGGAGGTGCAGATTGCGGCGCTGCGCCGCTTTGGGTGGGAGCTGGGCATCGCCTTCCAGATCGCGGACGACGTACTCGATTTCGTCGGAGACGAGGCGCAGTTGGGCAAGCCCGCCGGTAGCGACCTGCGCCAGGGCTTGGTGACGCTGCCCGTCATCTGCCACCTGGAGCAAGCTGGGGACGATGCGGCTGTGGAGGCCGTGCTTGCAGGGCAAAGGGACGAGGGGCACGTGCGGGCGGCGGTAGAGGCCATCCGCGCGTCGGGTGCGGTCGATGCCGCGCTGGACGAGGCGCGATCCCACGCCCGGCAGGCCCGCGAGGCGCTGGCAGCTTTTCCGGATGGCGATTCGCGCCGGGTGCTGCTTGCGCTGGCGGATTATGCGGTAGAGAGGAGACGCTGAGGAGGCGCGATGGAAAGATCGATCGTCATCATTGGGGCGGGAATAGCCGGGCTCTCGGCGGGTTGCTACGCCCGTATGAACGGCTACCCCACGCAGATATTCGAGATGCACGCCAGGCCCGGCGGCCTGTGCGCTGCGTGGCAGCGTAAGGGGTACACCTTCGATGGCTGCATCCATCACCTAGCCGGCTCCGGGTCAGGCTCCAAGGTTTACGAGATTTGGAGCGACCTGGGCGTGTTCGAGCGTCACACTATGGTGTTCCACGACAATCTGGTGCGCGTAGAGCTGCCCGACGGTCAGGCCTTGACGGTCTATACCGACATCGATCGGCTGGAGGCGTACCTGAAGGATCTGTCTCCGGCAGATGCCCCCCTGATTGAGGGGTACATCCGGGCGGCACGCCGATTTCTCGGTTTCGATCTGTTGGCTATGCCGGTCGCCACGCCGGGGGAGATGCTCAAGATCGTGCCTCGGCTGCCGACGATGACCAAGTGGGGCCGGATTACGTTGGACGAGTTTGGCGCGCGTTTTCAGCATCCCTTGCTGCGGCAAGCGATTCCCACCATCCAGTACGACTTCCCAGAGGTGCCGGTGCTGATTCACCTCAACTTTTTGGCCGGCTGTCACAACCAGACACTGGGGTGGCCCTCTGGCGGATCGTTGGCATTTTCCCAGACGATCGCGCAACGGTTCGAGGATTTGGGCGGCGAGTTGGCCTACCGGTCGCGCGCGAGCAAGGTGCTGGTGGAGAACGACCGTGCGGTGGGCGTGCGCCTCGAGGATGGGACCGAGCACCGCGCTGACGTGGTCGTCTCCGCCTGCGACGGCCACGCGACCATCTTTGATATGCTGGACGGTAAATACGCCGACGACCGCATCCGTGCTTATTACGATGCGGCACCCGATGAGGTCGAGATGAGTCTGTGCGTCTCTTTGGGCGTCGCCCGCGACATGTCGGATGCGCCTCATGCGCTGACGTACTTTTTGGAAGAGCCGGTCACCGTGATGGGGAGACCCCACGACCGGCTTGATGTCGAGATTTTTAACTTTGATCCCGCGTTGGCTCCGGAGGGCAAGACGCCGGTCAAGGTGTTGTTCAAGGCTGGTTATGACTATTGGAAGGGCCTCGCCGCCGACCGCGCCCGGTACGACGAAGAGAAGCAGAAAATCGCCGAGACGGTGATCGCCCAGTTGGACAAACGATTCCCAGGTCTGGCGCAGCAGGTGGAGGTGATCGACGTGGCCACGCCGTTGACCATAGAACGGTTTACCGGCAACTGGCGCGGCCTACAGGCGTGGACGCCGCCGGCACAGATGCTGGCAGCGGCGATGCAGGGTCTCACGCGCACGCTTCCGGGCTTGAAGAATTTCTACATGGTGGGGCAGTGGGCCGGGGGGATCGGTATCTCCACGGCGGCTATCTCGGGGCGCAACTTGATCAAGCGGCTCTGTAAGCAGGATGGCGAGGATTTCACGACCGGCGTTTAGTCTTGGGCTCAGACCTGCGAGGTCTAGTACGATGGCTAAATCAAAGAGTTTACTGGAGTAAACGACTCGTTTTCACTATCCGAGATTTCGCCAGAGACCTCGCAGGTCTCGGTTGTATGTATTGCGTCTAGTTTTCCAAGGAGGAATGAAATGGGTGAGAAAATTCTGGTGACGTATGGCACCTGGGCCGGATCGACCCGCGAGGTGGCCGAGGCTATCGGAGAGGTGCTTCGTGGCACAGATGCGGTCGTGGACGTGGCGCGGGCCAAGGAAGTGGCGGACGTCAGTCCCTACCGCGCTGTGGTGGTCGGCACGCCCGTTCGCGCGGGCAGGTTGCACGGCAGCGTTCGCAAGTTTGTGAAAAAGCATCGCCAGGCTCTGAGCAAAATTCCTGTGGCCTACTTTGTCGTCTGCCTGAACATGACGGAGGACACGCCTGAGAACCGGGCCGAGACGACGGGCTATTTGAAGCCCCTGCTTGAGGGAGCGCCGGAGGTAAAGCCGGTCGATATCGGCCTGTTCGCCGGGGCGATCTTGACCGAGGGTGAGGAGTTCGAGAGGCAGTTTTTCTTCTGGAAGTTCATCATGCAGGCCATGGCGAAAGAGTCGGGGGACGAGCGCGATTGGGAGGCGATTCGCGCCTGGGCTGCCGACCTGCGCCCGAGGCTTCTGGGAGAGAGCTAGCTGCTTCAGTCAAGTCGGCTCCCCGGCTATCGGCGGGGGAGTCTACCTGGAATGATTGTTGTAGGAATTGGGTCCTTTTCTTGGCCGCACCTCGGCGCGCTGCGGCGCCTGCTTGTGTATGTGGGGTTTGCTGATCACCACGCGCCGCTCGCGTCCCTCCCACAGGCGCTGGATGTTGGGACGCAGCGCCCAAAGCGTGAGGACCATTGTGCCGACGCCGTGGATCAGGTGCTCCCACGGCCCATATCCCGCCATGGCGCGCACGGCGTAGATGATGGGGATGAGCACGGCGACGATGATGGAGCCCACCGATGCGTGGCCGGTGAGCGTGATTACTCCCACGCCGATGGGGATAAGGATTGGGGCATTCCAGGGCCACAGGGCCAGCGCCCCGCCGCCGGTGGTCATCGTTCCGGCTCCGCCCTTGAAGCCGATAAAGATCGAATAGTTGTGGCCGACCACGGCCATCAGCCCGGCCAGCGATTCGACGAGCGGTGAGGCGATCCCCTGTGTGCCGATCACGATTCGCGTCAGCCACACGGCCAGGAACCCCTTGCCCAGATCGGCCAATACGGTGAGTAAAGCCACCCACGGCCCGGCGGCGCGCAGCGTGTTGGTGCCGCCGATGCGGCCGCTGCCGACCTGGCGCACGTCTTTCCCCGTCGATACTCGCACAAGCAGCAGTCCTATAGGGACCGAGCCTATCAGGTAACTGGCTGCGATCATGAGCGCGCTCAGAAAAATCGACACGTATCTCCTCCTGGTATTGACTGGCAGCAATTAAAACACACGACTCCTCGGTTGGTTGCGCGCTGCCTATTCCCCTCGCCTGAAATGATCAAGCCCGGGCCTCGCACGGGGGTGCATTTGCCCCCTGGGGCGGCGGGCAATCGG
>JAFGED010000206.1 GCA_016931785.1 Anaerolineae bacterium | reverse complement strand
GTGTTATGCTTATTTCGCTTAAACCGAGTTCCCGCTGCCCCAGGGGGCAAATGCACCCGACTTGGCACTCCTATTTGTTCATGTCAGGGAATCGTGATAAGATAGTATTGTTTCAGCGCCGCCTTCAAACCAATGGCTGTTTTTGATCGTGACACGTAAACGTCGCAGGCGATCATTCATTCAGGCAACGCGATCAAAAGGAGCACAAACCATCATCCCGCTCCCTTCGACACTATCGTATGACTTTGCACATTGGGTGATGCAGAAAAGTGCAAGGGGTGTGAAATGAACAAAACTAAACAGATGAAGCAGATGGACGAGGAATTGGCAACGGCGCGCGCGCGGATTGCCGAATTGGAAGCGTCAGCGGCCGAACACAAGCGGACAGAGGAATCCCTGATTAGAGAACGCGATCTACTGAAGACGATGATAGACAACGTACCCGATCGCATCTATGCCAAGGATACCGAGAGCCGGTTTATCATGTGCAACAAGGCATTGGTACAGCGCATGCGGATGAAAAGCCTGGACGACATCCTGGGCAAGACGGATTTTGACCTTGTGCCACCGGAATTGGCCGCGCAATTTCGCGCCGACGAGGTGGGTGTCATGGAATCCGGTCAACCAATAATCAACCGCGAAGAACCGATAGATAGCCCAGACGGCCGACCGCGTTGGAACTTGGCGACCAAAGTGCCTCTGCGCGACAGCCAGGGCAAGATCATCGGGATCGTGGGTCTGGGTCGGGAAATCACAGAAATCAAGCTGGCGGAGTTGGCGCTGGAACGTCGGGCGCTCCAACTGCAAACCGCCGCCGAGGTTTCGCGCGCTGCCAGTAGCGTCCTTGCCCCAGACAGGTTGATCCAACAGGTGGTGGACCTGGTCCGAGAGCGGTTCGACTTTTATTACGTTGGCCTATTTCTGCCAGACGAGGAGAGCGAGTTCGCTGTCTTGCGTGCCGGCACGGGCGAAGCCGGAGCCAAGATGCTAGAAGAGGGATACAAGCTAGAGATAGCCGGCCAATCAATGATTGGCCAATGCATCACCAAAGGCGAGGCTTGCCTCACTCTAGACGCCGGCGAGGGAACCGTTCGCTTCGACAACCCACTATTGCCAAAGACACGCTCCGAATTGGCCCTGCCCCTCATCAGCAGGGGACAGGTTATTGGAGCCATGAATATCCACAGCACCCAAGAGGCCACCTTTAGTCAAGACGACATCGCCGTGCTCCAGATCATGGCCGATCAACTAGCCAACGCCCTCGAGAACGCCTGGCTGTTCGAAAACACGGAACAGTTGGTCGAAAAACGTACGAGAGAACTGAAAGAGAGTCTCGATGAGCGTGAGCACCTACAACAGGAGGTCATCAGGGCCCAACAGCAAACTCTCCTGGAACTCTCCACCCCCATCATTCCGGTGAGGGAACGCATCATTGTGATGCCACTGATCGGAGGCATAGACTCGCTTCGCGCCAAGGACATCACGCGCGCGCTGCTAGCAGGAATCAGGGAACATCGGGCTAAGGTGGTCATTTTGGACATCACGGGCGTGCCCATCGTGGACAGCGGGGTGGCCAATCACCTGAACCAGACTATCCAGGCGGCGCGCCTCAAGGGCACTCACACTATCATCACCGGCATCTCCGACGCGGTGGCCGAAACCCTAGTAGACCTGGGGATTGACTGGAGTGGCGTCGAGACCCTGAACAGTCTGCAGACAGGACTGCTAGTCGCGCTCGACAGCCTGGGGATCAAGCTAACAAAGTGATAACGTGACGGGGATGCGAGGTGGGCTGATAACTCGAAGGCCACCGGCTGGTTCCCAGCCCCCACTAAACAAGGACACCCGCTCGGGTGCCCTTTTATTTTCCAGGGCCTTGATCACCCCCTCATTCCAAATGGTGATTGTGCAAAATGCGGGCAAGGCTTGACTTTTCCCGCTCCCAGCATACAATGCTACCGCTGCGAGCGAAGCGCCTACGCAGGCCACCATTATCTAACCGTATCTACTCAGGCTGTTCGCCCGAGCAGTGGCCCTCGCTCAAAAAAAGGGAGAGACGGGGGTTCGAGGGCGGCTTCGCCGCCCTCGAACCCCCCGCCTTCCTCCTCTTTTTGTCGCGAAAGGCAACTGCGAAGCAAGGCTTGCATGAACCAGACAGAAGGCTTTGACCACAAACTGCTCGAGATCTATGGCGAGTTGAGCCGCGACCGGCTAATGGAACTGGTCGTGGGCTATGCCCGCGACCGGCTCGGCGCCGACGGCTCGTCCATCTTTCTGCGCGACAGCATCACCGGCCGCTACGTCCTGCGCAGCACCACGGGCCTCCAGGAAAGCACGGAGATGCCGGACGAGCGGATCGAGTATGGGCCGGGAGAAGGACTGACCGGCTGGATCGCCAAGCACGGCCGCCCGCTGTGCATCGCCAACGTCCAGGACCGCAAGGCCCTGCGCCGCATCGCCAAGGACCTGGTCTGGAGCAAAAAGTACACCGAGATCAGTCCAGAGCCGGACAAGGCCTACCTGGGCGTGCCAATCCTCTCCAGAGACGAAAAGACCGTGCTCGGCGTGCTGCGGGTATCCGGGCAAGAGTGCTTTGAGGCGAACGCCGAGGCCCTGCTTAAGCAGGTCGCCGCCCTGGTGAGCATCGCCATCGAGAACTCGCAGCGCTACGAGCAGGAGAAACGCCGCGCCCGCTACTTTGAGCTGCTGCTCGATATCAGCAGCGAGCTCGATCCGCGACGCCCCATCGACGACATGCTGCAGGCTGTAGCTGGCCGGGTCAGAAAGGGTTTCCGCACCGAGGCGTGCCAGATCTATTTGCGCACCGACGAGGATATCCACCGCGTGGCATTGCGCGCCGCCAGCGGCCTGCCACAAGAGCTGGTCGGCAAACTGGTTTACACAGCAGGAGAGGGGTTGACGGGCCACGTCATCGAGGATAGAGATGCGATCCAGATACGCGAGCCCGCCGCGCTGGAGGGCTGGCGCGACCCTTACGCCGCGCAAGTCGCCTCACACCTCCCCTCCGGCATGTACCGCTCCTTCGTGAGCGTCCCTCTCCAGTTGGGCGAAGAGATCCTGGGCACACTCGAGTTGATCAACAAAATCCCCAGCTCACCCGGCCATCGCGACTGGTTCACCGACGCCGACGAGGACTACCTGCGCCTGCTCTCCACCGCCATCGGCGGCGTGTTGGAGGGCGCGCGCTACCTCGAGACCTTGAACGACGTGGGGATCACCGCGATGCGCATGCAGCAGGTTGCCTCTCTGGGCACTCTGGCGCAACGCATCCTCCACGAGACGGCAAATCCGCTGGCCGCAGCCCGCCTGGCGACAGCCAATCTGCGCGCCACCCTGGGAAGCGCGACCACCTCTTCCTCGCACGAAGCGGCCATCGAGCGCCTGGACAAGATCGAAGGAAGCCTGGACCTTGTCAGCGACAAGCTTTTCAACCTGCTCACGTTCTCGCAGCGCATCGGCTTTGTGCGCACGGCCTCCGACTGGAACGATGTGGTACGCGGCGTCCTCATCTGGCTGGTCGCGGAGCGTCAATGGCGCGGCGTGGAGGTACACACGACCTATGCCGAGGACCTGCCGCCGGTATCTATCGAACCCAACGAAACGTTCGGCATCGTGGCGACCATGCTTCGCCTGGCCATCGAGGCCTTTGAGAAGCCCGGCGGGCTGATCGAGGTCAGCACGTCGCTATCTGCCGACGGCCAAAGTGTGCACACAGAGATACACGCGCCCAAGCCGCCGTTGAGAGAGACCATCATATCCGTCCTGGAGCCGACAGCCAACACGCCCGAAGAACTATCTCCCATCCGCTTCGAGTGGGCGTTGGCCCAGGAGACTGTGGAGACCCGCTACGCCGGCAATCTCACCTGGCAGGATCGCGACGACGATCTATACTTTGTCCTCGAAATACCGGTAGAAGAGAAAGGCCAAAATGTCCAAGGAGCATAAAACGATCCTGGTGGTAGATGACGAGCCCTTCTTTCGAGAAGAAGTGGTGGCATTCCTGAACAACCCGACTCCCACAACGCGCGGCTGGGTAGCAGAGGCCGCAGAGGGCGGGGAAGAAGCCCTCGCCAAGCTGATGCAGGCCCCGCGGGATGTGATGTTGCTCGACATCAACATGCCGGGAATGGACGGAATGGACGTGTTACGCGCGATGCGCGAGAAGCATCTGCTGGACCAAACCTACGTGATCATACTCAGCGCCTACGGTGTGTACGAGAACGTCGTCGCCTCTATGCGCGGAGGAGCGAAGGACTTTGTCAACAAGTCGGAACCGCTCGAGCAATGGATCATGCGCATCGAGCGGGGTTTCGAGTGGCAGGAGCTGCGCCACCGCAGCCAGCAGACCGAGGAAGAACTGCGCCTCTTGGCCCGCGAGGTAGGCCACGATATCGGCGGCACCACCTATTTCGTGCTCACGCAACGGGTACAGGCGCTGAGCAAGCTCGTGACCGGCAACGCCGAAGGCGAGCGCTCCATCGAGGTCATCGAGCAAATCCTGGGCCGCATCAAACGCCTGGCAGACGACCTGGGCCAGGTGGCCGTGGCCCTGGATAGCAGCGAGGTCTGGCGCTGGGAACCCCTCAACCTGCAATATATGCTGGAGCGCCTGGTGCAGGAATTCAACTTCGGTCACCCTGACGTGACGGTCGTGAAGGAGTGGGACGAAAATGTCCCGCCGGTAGCAGGCAGCCGCGCCCAGTTGGAACGGGTCTTCCATAACCTGTTGAGCAACGCAGGATGGGCGATGCCCGACGGCGGCACACTCACGCTGCGCACACGGATGGAAGACACCAGGTGGGTCGCCGTAGAGATCGGAGATACAGGCGTCGGCATCCCGCCAGAGGCACACGACAAGATCTTTCGCATCGGATTTTCGGACTGGAAAAGCGGCCACAAGGGAAGCGGCCTGGGACTTTACGTCGCCCGCAGGAACGCCGAAAACCACGGCGGGCGCGTCGAAATAAAGAGTAACGCAGGGCAAGGAACGACGGTCATCGTTCACTTGCCCATCGGGCCGGCAGAAGCGAGCCCCCCAAAATAGCAATTACAGTATCTTGTCAATAGATAGGAAAAGATGGGGGGTGTGAGGGCTACGTAGCCGCCCTCACACCCCCCGCCCCCCGGATTATTGAGATGATACCAATTACAGATTCTTTAGGAGGTCAAGGTAATGTCAGCGACAATACTGATAGTGGACGACGATCTGCTCGTACTCGAAAGCCTGGAAGATTACCTGAAGCAGGCGGACTATCGAGTGGTGACGGCCAGCAGCGCGCGTGAGGCAATCGAGAAAGGACGCGAGACACCCTTCGACATCGGCTTGCTGGATATGAAGATGCCCGAGATGGACGGTTTCCAGGTGGCCGCGATGCTGCGGCAGTTGCAGCCCGGCCTGCGCATCATCATCTTTACCGGCTACGCCTCACTGGAAAGCGAAGCGCGCGCCGCACAGTTGGACTTTTACGAGTACCTGCCCAAGTCGAACTGGCACGACCTGCTGCTGCCGACGATCGAGCTCGTCCTGGAGGAGCCGGAGCGCCGGCTGCCCAAGCAGCGCCCGGCCACCCTGGAGAGAGCGGCCAAGCAGTACATCGAGGAAGGCAAGTGGGAGCTGGCGGCCATCGCGTACGAGGAAGCGGCCCGCATCGCCGAGTTCATCCACGAGTGGGAGAACGCAGCGTGGCTGTATACCCAGGCGGCGGAGAACATGGAGCGCGCCCGCGGCGACTCGGTGGAGACCCAACGGCTCAACGAGCTGGCAGGGTGCGCACAACGCATTGCTGAAGAAGGCGCGGTGGATTGAGCGCAACTTGGTAGGTTGGTAAACCGGTAGTTGGTAGATTGGTAAACTGGTAGTTGGCAGATTGGGCGAAAAGTGTAGGCCCACCAACTTGCCGGTTTACCACTACCAAACCACCGGTGTGCCCACACACCAATGTACCAATTGACCAATTTACCCATCTACCTGCTCTGCCTGGCCCTCCTTCTGGTGTCAGGCTGCACCTTCTTTACGCCGCCCGCCACCCCCACGCCGGTTCCCACCCCGACGCCGATCCCGCTGCCTTCCCCGGTTCGCTGGCCCACGATCACACCCGAACCACCCGATACCGGCTGGCTGCCACTGCAACCGGGCGTCGAACTGCGCCGGGTGCTCGTAGAGACCGCCGCGGCCTCGCCTGAGACAGAAGGCGAGTACCTGGCCATCGTGCGGCTCGATCCCTCCGCCGTGCGCTTTCGCGTCCACTACGACCCCAGCCAGCCCTTGAAGGTGAGAACCTGGGCTGAGCAGCTCGATGCATTGCTGGTCGTCAACGGCGGGTACTTTACGCCGGAGTACGAGGCCACCGGCCTGCTCGTCAGCGACGGGCAAAAGTGGGGCGCGGTCTATGGAGACTTTGCGGGCCTCTTTGCCGTCACCGCCGACGAGCAGGTGAGCATACGCTGGCTCCACGACCGTCCTTACGACCCCGCCGAGCCTCTGGCCCAGGGGGTGATGTCGTTCCCGGTGCTGGTCAAGCCGGGCGGCGTGATGGGTTTCCCCGCCGACGCCGACGACGGGATGCACGCCCGCCGCACCATCGTGGCCCAGGACTCGGCAGGCCGCATCCTCTTCATCGCCGCCCCGCGCGGCGCCCTCAGCCTCCACGAGATGGCCGTCTTTCTCACTGAATCCGACCTGGAGATCGACGTGGCGCTCAACCTGGACGGCGGCCCCTCCACCGGGCTGTGGCTCCAATCGGACGAGAACCCCGTAGGCATCGATTCCCGCGCGGCGGTACCCTCCGTGATCTCAATCGAAACCCACTGACTCAAAACCAGACTTTTCCGCATGCTTTTGCGTAAAAGTAACGTGAGCCCTCTACATTTGGGTAATCGCATGAAAGGGAGAGGACTAGTGAAAAAATACGCTATCGTTGTGATCGCAGTGATTTCGTTGTTTCTACCAAACTGTGCACATACTACACAGCCAGATCTCTCTAGAGATGCCGCGTTATCTTTACAAACCCCTGGAAGCGTCGCGTTACCGCTGGTAACTGCTGGCCCATGCACTTTTCACCATTTTGAAGACTGGCACAAGCTAGACTCTTCGCAGGTGAAACAGATGACCGATGAGGCTATGATAGAGAAGATAGCGGCTATTGCTTCAGAGCGTGACAAGGCACATCTTGGAAAATACTTTCGAGAGGTCCGCTTTATTGAAAACCCAGACAATCCAGAGATACTTTTCGTGGAATACGATCGTCTCTACAGATCAGGCACTTGTCAGGATACCACTTTGTTGCGACGCGCCAATGGGGTTTGGCAGCTTTTGCCTACTCCTGCCCCAGGCATGTCGTCGTATGATGCAGCAGACTTGATTGCGTTTGTGTGGGAATGTGATGGGTGGTCGCTATATATTGCGGCCGGCGAAGGCTACTATTTGAGTGCCAGCAGGGAGCCCTATCGTAGCCGTACTGGCGGACTGCATTGGTCAGGCAAGGGTGATTTGCCCCCTTTGGATAAATAGCCGTAGAGTTTTTGAATCAACGCAGAATTCCGCTAGCAAAACCAGACCGTTTCAAGCGTCCCCGCGTATAAAGACTGTAACTCACCACGAACACAAAAGGAGATGTCAAAATGAAAAAACGTTCGGACACGTTACCCCTGTGGCTCAAGGTCGTGCTGGCGGTCCTCCCGGGGATATTCGCGGCAGGCGTCGAGATCTGCGAAAGGCAAATCTCAAACGTCGCATACCCTTACTTACTAGCTCCGCTCTTCTTCTGTAGCCTTTTTCTCTGCATAGCGGGATTCATTTACGAGCGCCAGTTGGCTATCTGGAGCTTTCCAGCGCTGGGTTTACTGCTGGCGTGGATGCCCATTGACTCCCCGCTGATGTTGGCAGTCTGGCTCGGGATCGTGGCCGTGCTCGTCGCCAGGTGGCTGTGGTCCTTCAAGTATTGGGAGGTGAGCCTCCTCGGCCTGCTGCTGATAGGCAGCGCCGTGCTTTTGGTGGTGGTTGGATTCGAGGAACCCGAGGGGCCCACTCCGTATCTCCCTGACTGGTTGGCGCTGCCCATCTTCACCCTGTCGAGTCTCAGCATCCTGCCCGGCATCGTCGGACTGTTCCTGGCGCGACGAACCGGCGTGCTGGCGACTTTGGTTTTTGCCGGCTCTGCCTTTGTGATGTGGGAAACGATCGGCGACTCGGAGTATGCACTTTTGCTATGGACGGATAGTAAAGCTGTCGAATTGGCCGTCGCTCTCCATCCCTCCTTCTTTTTTCTGATCCTAGTCCCTCTCGCAGGCCTGCTCACCAGATCAGCGAAAGCCCGTTTCGCCAGCTTCTTGCTCCCCATCACGGTGGGACTCGTTAGCGCGGCAGCCATCGCAAGCACAGTCAGGCCCTACGCGTCTTTTGTCCACCGCATGGCGGTAGACATCATTGTAATCCTCGCGCCACTGACCATCTTTATGATCCTTTACGTGAAAAGGGGCAACCCGGGCAAAAACCAGACCCTTTCGCCCGTTTCTGCGTATAGGTAGTGTGGGTTACCCAGGATCAAGCGACTTGACAGCTTTGACAAAGATGGTTATATAGCCAGCACGCGGTTGACATAGCGACTTTCCGCGGACTGGCTAATGCTATGACCCAAGACCTAATCGAGCGCGCGCTGGCGGGCGACGAAGCCGCTGCCCGCAAACTACACAACGACCATTACCCAGCCGTGCTCCGGTTGGCTTATATGCTCTTGCAGAATCTACAAGATGCCGAAGATACCACACAAGAGGCCTTCATCTACGCCTTCAAAAACCTGGCGCGGTATGACCCGGAGCGAGCCGCCTTTGCCACCTGGCTCAAGGTCATCGTCACCAGCCGCTGCCGCGACCTCCAGCGGCGGCGCCGGTTCAAGTGGCTCTCGCTCCAGGACTGGCTGGAGAGCGACCGCGAACCCGAGGATGAAACCGACGAACACCGGCCAGAAGCCATGATCGAGTTAGCGGGTATGCAACAGACGGTGTGGGAGGCCCTGAAGCAAGTGCCGCGCAAATCGCGCCAGGCGCTGGTCCTGCGCTACTTTGGCGGGCTTTCGTATCCCGAGATGGCGCAGGCACTGGGCTGCACGATCAGCACGGCCAAGTCGCGCGTCGCCTACGGCCACCAGACGCTGGCGCGCCTCCTGGGAGGCAGGAAAGAGGCCGCTTTGGGCTACTGCACGGAGGGCACAGAATGAGACATCCCGACGCCCGCCAATTGCTGTCCTATCTGGAAAGCGACCTCCCGCCCGGCCACCGTGAATGGATCGAGGCCCACCTGCACGCCTGTCCCACCTGCCGCAGCCGCCTGGAGCATCTCACACAGACATCCCAAGATTTGACGTCGACACTGGCCGCCGTGGGAGACCAAATCCCATTGGCGCCCAATCGCTCGTGGCAAAAAATCAGCCAGCGCCGAAATACGCGGCGTCCGGCCATCCCGTTTCGACCATCCCTGCGCCGCACGGCGACGCTGGTCTCCCTGGCCCTCCTCATTGGAGGCCTCATCGCCGGGCTCGCCGGCTTGGCACACACCCTGGCCATCACCGGCCGCGACCCCGGCGACGCCACGCCGACAGCGCGGGCCGCGCATCCCGCCGCCCCATCCGCTCCCCCCGGCCCACTGCCGGGCCACTCTGGCGGCCCGAAAACGCCGACCGCCCTATTGATTCTCGGCATCGACGGCGAGAGCGCCTCGTCCAACGAGGTTGACATGTTGATGCTGTTGTACCTGGATGCCGAAGCCAAGCGCGCCTTCCTGCTCTCCATCCCCCGCGACCTGACCGTGGAGGTGCCTGGTCACGGGCAAGCCCGTGCGGGCAGCGTCTACCGGATAGGCGAGGAAGACGAAACCACCGATGGCCTGACGCTGGCCCGCCAGACGATCTCGGCCACGCTTTCTATCCCCATACAGCACGCCGCCCTGGTGCGCTTTGAAAGCTTCGTCACGCTGGTGGACACCATCGGCGGCGTAGATGTGGACGTTCCACACGCCATCGACGACCCCGAATTTCCAGACGGGCGCGGCGGCTACGCCCCATTATCTATACCCGCAGGCCAGCAGCACTTTGATGGCGCGCTCGCCCTGCGCTACGCCCGCACCCGCGTCGTCCCGGCCCCCGGCTTTGACCGCACTTTCCGCCAGCGGCAGCTCATCCTGGCCGCCCAAGAGCGGGTGCTGCGGCTCGACCTGCTGCCCGACCTCATCGCCCAATCACCCACCCTGTGGACCGCCGTCGCCGACGGCCTGGAGACCGATCTCTCCCTGCGCGGGGCGATCGACCTGGCGCTCCCGGCATCGGCCATCGCCACCCAAGACGTCGCCACCGCCGATCTGGGCGCGTGCTGCACCGTCGAGCATGTCACCTCAACGGGAGAGCGCGTCTCGCTGCCCCAGCCGCAGGAGATCGAAAAGTTGATTCTGAGTTTACTGGAGGAGAAGGACTGATGACACGCCGAGGAATGCTCGTGACACTTTCGACATTCGGTTTGACGATCGCACTGGCGGCCTGTGGCCCTGTCGTAGAGCCCCCGCCCCGTCCGACCCCCACAGTCTACTATGCGCCCGTGACGCCCGTCGTCCACCAACCGCCTGCGCCGCTACCCAGCACGTCTCCAACAGCCGAACCGACAGCCGTGCTCCTCCTGGGCATTGACCGGCGCAACGCCAGCAGCGGCACCAACAACACAGACACATTGATCCTCTTCTACCTCGACCCCGAGACTCAACGGGCGGCGATGCTCTCCATCCCCCGCGACCTATACGTCGATATCCCCGGTCACGGACAGGGCCGCATCAACACGGCCTACTCCCAGGGGGAGAGAGAGGGCACAGGCGGCCTAGCCCTGGCCCGCCAGACCGTATCCGCCACCCTCGGCATCCCGGTCGATCACGCCGTCCTGATCGACTTTCAGGTCTTTGTCACCGTCGTCGACGCCATCGGCGGCATAGACGTAGAGGTACCCTACGATATCTACGATCCGACCTACCCGGACAGCGGCATCGGCTACGATCCCTTCTACCTGCCCGCGGGCAGCCAGCACCTAGACGGAGCTACGGCACTCAAATACGCCCGCACCCGCGCCACCGACGGCGGCGACTTTGGCCGCACCGCACGCCAACGCCAGGTCGTGATGGCCGTGCGCGATCGGGTGTTGAACCTCGACCTGCTGCCAAGCCTCATCGCACAATCGCCCCAACTCTGGACCAGCCTGCAGGGCGCTTTCGAGGCCGATCTGACGCTGGCTGAGATAGTAGACCTGGCCGTCGCCGCCAGCCACGTTCCCACCGATCAAATCGCGTCGGGCGCGATAGACGAAAGCTGCACCGTCCCCTGGACCACGCCTGCCGGGGCTCAGGTTCTGCTGCCCCTCCCAGACAAGATCGACGATGTCGTCCAGGACCTGATCCTGCCAAAACCGACCACAGCCTCGGCCAAGTGATTGGGACCATCTTCCAGAAAGCTGCGCCAAAGCCGCCGAGGTGCGCTTAACTCTGCGCGTTCGAGCGCTCTCATCTCGACCTTGTGCGGCGAGAATGCCTCCGCCCCCGAAAGTACAAACGCACCCGTTGGCCATTTGTCATTTGTCATTTGTTATCTTATAATGCCTTCCAATGGTTTCCCTTTTCGCACTCCTCGGGCTTTTCGCCGGCGCTCTCGTCAATCGACTGGGAACGGACCTCCCGACGCGGCGCAGGGTGGCCCGCCCTCACTGCCCCTACTGCGGTAGGGACCGCCCCTGGTGGCAATGGGTCTCGCTTCCATCCTACGTGATCGGGCGCGCCAAGTGCCCTTACTGCGGCGCTCCGATCCGGCTGCGCTATCCCCTGGTCGAGATCGGCATGGCCGTGGCCTACGCCTACCTCTGGGCGCTGCTCGGCGTCGATGTCAAACTGCCCCTCTATCTCGTCTACACCACCGTCTATGCCATTGTCCTCATCACCGATTTCGAGCGGCGGCTGATTCTCAACGCGGTGATGTATCCGGCCATTCTCTTTGCCTTCGTCGCCGGTTTCATCACGCCGGAGATGACGTGGTGGAGCGCGCTCGCCGGGGGGGGGATCGCCTTCACATTCTTTCTCATCGTCGGGGTCGTGGGAAACGCCGTCTTTGGCAGCGGCGCATTGGGCGAGGGCGACATCAAGCTGGCGCTCTTCGTCGGGCTCACCACGGGTTTTCCGCTGGTCATCGAAGCGATGATGTTGACCATCATCATCGGGGCAGCCATCAGCGGGCTCTTGCTCATCACCCGCCTGCGCAGCCTGCGCGATTATGTGCCCTACGGGCCATTCCTCGTCGCCGGGGGTCTCATCACCCTGCTGTGGGGCTATGCCATCGCCGATTGGTACGTCTACCGATAGGCCGCCTGCCGTTCAGAAAAACAAACCCGCCGCGCTTTGGAGCGCGGCGGGCCTCGTACCACTTGCACGACCTCGTTCGTCTCACTCGTCCTCGGGCTTGCCTAAACTGTAGCCCAGCGTCTTTAAGACCTGCTTCAAACACGCTTCCTTTTGCTGCTCATCGTCCGTGGAAAGCGCCTTGAGACAAAGGTCGATCACTGCAGCACGGTTGAGCTCGTCAGGATCCTCGATGGACGCCTTACCATCCTCCGCCAGCAACTTCATCAGCCAATCGCCGCTGATGACCAACTCCAGGCTGCGCGAGTAGGCATCCACGCTCTCGTTCCAAACCTGCAGGGCGTGAGGTACGCTGCGGGTGGCGATACACTCCCTCGGAGAGCCCACTGCAGGGATATAGTACACCCTGAACTCTACTTCCAACTGATGCGCCATACATTTTCTCCTAACCGTGGTACACCCGCCATCGCACGCCCAGTATAACCCAATCCGGGCGGAAGTCAATTTATGCTGTTTCGTAACTACTCAGCCTTGCTTCGCAGTTGCCTTTCGCGTGTGAAAAGAGAGGGGGCGGGGGTTGGGAGAGCGGCGATCCTTCGGCTTCGCTCAGGACAGGCGCCGCTCTCCCAACCCCCATCTCTCCCTTTTTCGAGCGAGGGAGACTGCTCGGGCGAATAGCCTGAGTAGTTACGCTGTTTCTATATGCTGCGCCTGCTCTCAGGCCCCGAGGAACCGCTGTCGCAGGTCGGGGCTCAACAGAGCCAGGACGTCGGGCACCTCCATCGCCTTCTCGGCCGGCACGCCATCCAAAAGCGCGCGCACGGCCTTGGCCGCCTCAGCTGCCTCCGGCTTGGCCTCTATCTGGCTCATAAACGCGTCCGCCTTGCCAAGTGTCATCGAACTGATGAACTGATCCGGCGACACGCCGGCCGATTCCAGGGCTTGGAAAGCCTCACGCAGCATCGCCACGGAGACGCCCCGCTTCTCCAACTCTGGAGCCACGTAATCGTTAAAGAACTTGGCGTCCAGGATCGACTTGCGCCCCGCCTCGACCTCGCGCATCTCCTTCCACAGGTTGCGGCCCTTGACCAGGCCCTCGATGACGCTGTGGGTGAGCTCGGTGCCACCCCAACCGATGACAGCCGACGTCATCAGCCAGTCGATCAACGTGCCGACGGTGAAATCGTCGACGATGCCGCCGATGTTGATGTCAAAGAGCACCAGGTTGGAGAACAGGACCTCCAGGCCCAGCAGGCGAAAGAAACGGGCATTGGTCAGGCCGACGGCGACGAAGGCAAACACCGTCCCAAGCATGTGGGAACCTACCTGCTTGCTCGAGATGTACTGCGGGGCACCCCTGTCCGGCACACCCTGCTTGTTGGGCCACGTGCCGGGCTTTTCCCAGCGATCCCAGAACATCTCCAGCCCTCGCTCGACGGACGTGGCGATGGCGATGATGGGAGCCAGGGCCTGCAACAGCACGTTCGTCGCGCTCGTTTCGCTGCCTCCATTGGTATCGCCATCCTGTGCCCAGACCACTGTGGTGGTCAGCGCCATAAGCACCAGTACCCCGATAACGATCAATGCGATTCTCTTGCCGGTCATCTCTACACCTCCCCTTTCAATCTACAGTCGCTTCACACCTTTGTCGAATAATCACCGTCGCCGCTGTCGCCAGTCCAAGGACCATCCAGAAGAGGGTGACGGAGTAATGAAAGTCGAGATTGAACGAATAATGATCGACGACGCCGCTCACCAGCCCGCCGACGATGGCGACGTGCAGCCCCCACCACACCGGCTCCAGATCGGGCAGGGAAGCCGCCGCAGCGCGCGTGCGCCAGAATTGGACGAAAAAGACCCCCACGATGACGAGAAAGCTGGCCAGCCCGATAAGTCCCATCTGCTCGGCGATCAGGAGATAGACCATAGAAACGCCGATGTACGTATCGATGTCGGGCGACCCGCCGAACCCGACGCCCAGGAACGGGTAGCGGCCGATCAAGATCAAGGCGTCCTTGTACTCGCCAAAGCGCATCTGGGTCGCCAGGTCCTCCCCCTGCAGTCCCTGGATGAAATGATCGACATAGCCCGGCGCGACGACCAGGATCGCCACCGCCGCCGCCAACAGGAGCCACCACAGCTTGCGGTAGCGCAGCGTGGCGAGGACGACCAGCGCCGCGCCCAAGCCTCCCAACGCCCCCCGGCTGATGGTCAGCACCAGGCAGAGCGCGATGACGCCCAACATCGGCACCAGGATGCGCCGCCGAATCAGAGGTCGCTCTGCGAACAACTGCGGCACGCCGACGCCCAGCGCCAGGTTGAGCAGGTTGCCCAGCACGTTCGGGTCGATCGACGTGGAGGTCGCCCGCAGGGGCAACTCGGGGTCCTGGCGGATGTACTGCAAAACCCCAGACCCGGTGGGATAGCCGAACCGCCCCAGCGCAGACAGCGCGCTTATGACCAGATCCTCAGAGACGCAGGAGGCGACGACGTAGAGGACAATGCCCAGGCCAGCCGCCGCAAACGCCCCCAGGAGAAACACGCGCACGATACGCCCCAGGCGGCCGGCATCGCGCACCGTGTTGGCGATCAGGAAAACCAAGGAGATGCTGAGCAGCAGCTCGGCAAAGTGGCGCAGGCTGTAGGAGGTGAGCGGCGCGTGAGCAAGCCCCAGGACAAAGGCCCCCACTGCCAACAGCATAAACACGACGATGGGACCCCCCAGCGACGTACCGATAAAGTCCCGCTGGACGCCGGTGGCCACCTGAAACACCCACACGAAGAACAGCGCCCCCAGCGCAGCGTCGAGGAAGGTGGGGGTAAAGCCAACGTCGAAAGGAAAAGCGGCGGAGGGCAGCAGGCACACGACCCCGACGACGGCCCAGTAGGCCACCTCGATATCGCGCAGCATCCACAGGCCGACGAACAGCGCCGCCAATCCCGCGGCGGCGATGAGCGGGCCGAACTCGGCCAGCAGGTAGCCGATGCCGAGCGCCAGCAGCGCACACAGCACCAACGTGGCCAATACCGCCAGCCAGCGGTGGCGAGAGGTAAAGATGCGGGTGATCCAGTCTTGGGTCATAAGCTTCGAGTTGCAGGTTGCAAGTTACGGGCTGGTCAACGCACCTCTATGTGAACAGGAATCTCGATAGAGTCACCCGCACCGTCCAGCCGGGGCAGGCGTGCCAGTGTCTCCAGGCCGTACATTCCCACGAGCAACCGGTACCGCCCCGCAGGCAGATCGAGCGGCAGCGTTACGACGTGCGGATCGACGACGAGCTCGCCGGGCGACCACACCCGCGTGGGATAGTCGCCCATGAGCGGCGGGCCATCCCCCTGCGCCGCTGGCTCCGGCGCGGCGCCGACGAGGTGCACGAACACCTGGTAATCGGCCGAGGGCGCGCCCCGCGCCTCCCAGTGGAGCGTCAGCGTGATTGCCTCTCCCGGCGCGACGCTTCCGGCCGAGAGATCGTAGCCGCGCAGCGCGATCCCGTCGCTCAGCTCCACTTCCAGCGCGTGATCCGGCAGAGCCTGCGTTCCCGCCGGAGCCAGCTTGGCCTCCCCCACGCGCACCGAACCCAGGTCCTGCCCCGCCTGCGGGTCGTACAACCCCACCTCGACTCGCAGGAGGCTGGGGGCCGCCGCATCGGGATCGACCTTCACGCAGTAGCGGTCGCGCCACACCTGGCCGGGCTGCCACAGGCTGGTGGGCACCATGCCGTCGACCGGGTGCCGGTTGACCTGTCCCGCCCCCCGGTGCCCGCGCCCCAAGAGCTTTGCAAAGCTGACCAGTTCGCCAGAACTGGCATAGTCCCGCCCATCGGGCGCTGTGGCTTCCCAGTATACCACAACTTTGACGCAGGCAGCAAGGTCGCCCGGTTGGACCGCCTGTTGCTCGAACTCCCATCCCACGATGCGGGCCACGCCGCCCACGTCCACCGGCTCGACGCGCGCCTCCGCGGGCACGTCGGCCAGGGCGAGCGGCGCGGGATATTCATAGGCCGGGAGGATGGAGACGAAAGGCACGATCACCGCCAGCGCCAAAAGCACGCCACCCACTGCCCACCCAATCGCCGGACGCCAGCGCTCCGGGAGCCACTCCCCAAGCCCCAGGGCCAGGAACGTGCTGAGGGCGGCGATGCCGGGGAACATCAGGCGGCCCTGGAAGGAATAGTACATCACCACCCAGCGCAGGAGGGCAGCGAAAAGGATGGCGATCCACAGCAGGGGTATCCACCAGACGCCGATGCCCTCCCTCCGCCGCCGCCAGGCGCGCAGGGCCAGCCCAACCAGCCCAGCCAGCGAGAGCAGGTCGCAGAAGACATAGAACGGCTCCGGGGCAGGCACGTTGACCCCGCCGAACAACCCCCAGTAGGTGCGGCGGAAGGTCCCAAACTCCTCCCACAGGTCCTTCAGCGTCAGCGGCTCGGCCCGATAGCCCAGAATCTGCATAAAGACGTTAACGGCGGTGGGGTCGCCGTAGAGGCGCCAGTTGCGCAGGAACCACCAGCCGGCGGTGGCTAAAACCACCGTAATGATCAATGAGCAATGAGCAATGACCCATGCTGCCCGGCGAGAGAAGGACGTCTCTGTATGCTGGCGCCAGGTACGGAGGGCGACGACGAGGAGAGCCAGGGGGATCATCGCAGCGAGGCTGAGCTTGGTCAGTGCTCCCAGGCCGAGGACGATGCCCAGCCATAGATAACTCGTCCAGGAGATTTGAGATTTGAGATCAGAGATTTTGAGCAAGATCAACAACGCCAGACTGCCGAAAAGCGCCGCCAGCACGTCGTTATTGACCGCGGCGCTGACAAAGAGGACCATCGGGTTGAAGGCGGTCAGGGCAGCCGCCGCCAGGGGCGCCCAGCCGGACTGCGGGCAGAGTTGGGCCGCCACCCGCCACACCAGCCACACCGTCACCGCGCCCAGCGCCACCGAGCCCAGCCGGATCACGTGGACGGCCAGGACCGTACCTCGCCACGGAAACGCCTCCCGCTCAGGCCGGTGGATGATCAGGTTCTTGTTGCCTACCTGGTCCGGCATGCCGATGAAGGCGTGATGGTTCAGCCAGCGCACGTCCTCCAGGTCACTCGTGTCGATCCAGGAGGTCAGCCCGGCCATCAGCAGGTAGTACAGCGGCGGTTGACCGCCCTCCTGCCGCCAGGGGTCGGGATCGGCGGGGTCCATCACCGGCAGCGCGCCCTGCGTCTGCACATACTGGACGTAGGGGTAGTGGTCGAACTCGTCTGAGGCCTCCAGGGGCGGTGTGGCGAGGCTGTAAAAGACGCCAAGCAACACAAAGGCGAGGAGAATCAACGCGATTTGCGATTTGCGATTTGAGATTTGAGACTCGAGATTTGGAACTTGGCTCACCTGACGGTCACCCCGCCCGCGATGACGGCGTCATCCCTGAAGCGCCCGCCCAGGCCGTCGTAGGCTGGCACGCGCACCTGCGCCGCCGGGTCGTACAGCCCAATCAGGAGCGTGCAGCCGCCAGGCGGCTGATCCTCATCCAGCGTCAGGCTGTACGCATCGCGGATGACGTCGCCGCGCGCCCAGAAGGAGGTGCGGTACTCGTCTCCCAAAGGGGGATGGTCGTCCTGGGCCACGAGGTTGCCGTCCCCGTCGACCAGGTGGACGAAGGCCGTGTAATCCCCATCGGGAGCCCCCTCGGCGCGCCAGACGAGCGTGACGGTCAACGTCTCGCCGGGACGCACCTCCTGCGCAGAGATATCGTATCCCGCCAGCGTGATGGCGTCGCCGATCCGCGCGCCCACGGGGTAGGCGACTTTGTCCGAGGGCTGCTCGATCGAGCGCAGGGCCACCAGGTCGAAGAGCACCGGCTCGGGCACCGGGCGACCAGAGGGGAACAGGCCAATGAGGCGCTCGGCGCCCTGCCAGCGAAGCCCGGCGTGCAAAGCGGCGATGATGGGCGTTTCGGCGTCTGCGGCGACGACCAGGCGGTAGCGGTCGCGGTAGATGACGCCCGGCTGCCAGAGCGTGGCGGGAAAGTTGCCCCGCCCCGGATAGCAATCCTCCCCCACCAAGGGCTCTGCATCCTTGCCCAGGATCTGGACAAAGGCTATGGGGTCTTTTTGTACCGTCTCCAAGGCCCGCCAGTAGAGGCTCAGCGCCACGCTTTCGCTGGGCCGCACACCATCCGCCTCGATCACACCGCCCAGGAGCTGGATCGGCGTGCCCTCGAAGGTCACGTCAAAGCGCAGCATGTCGGCAGGCAACGCACTTTCCTCCACCAACTGCGGCCTGGCGTAGGCCGGCAGGATGAAGGCAAAGAGACAAATCAGCGCAATCGCCAACTGCCCCACGCCCAGGAACAACGCCAGCCCAGGCGTGAAGCGGTGCAGGATCAGGCGATCCAGGCCGAGCACCATGAGAATGGAGATGACGGCAGTGACGGGCATCAGGTAGCGGCCCTGGGAGCCCAACACGATCATGATAAAGCGCCAGACGGAGCCGAATATCAGCAGAAGGGAAAAGGCCGCGACCACCAATCCGGCCTGCAACGGGCGTGGGAACCGGCGCGCCGTCCACTGGTCCACCAGGATGGAGGCCAGACCAAAGGCCGCCAGCCGCACCAGCACCCACCAGACCTGGTACATCCACGAAGCTGCGGCGACGTTGAACCAGCCGAACATCGCCCAGTAGGACATCTCCAACCCTTTCAACTGGGGGATGACGTCGAGGAATCCGATGGGGTCCGCCCGCACCGTCGCGGTGTGGCTCAACCAGGCATCGGTGCCCATCAATTCGCCGTAGAGCACCAGGTTGCGGATGAACCACCAGCCACAGACGGCGGCAGTGGTGCCAAAGAGGATGACCCCGCCAGCGAGCAGACGAGCAAGCTGATCCCTGCAGAAGAGGCGGCTGACTTTGTAGTGCCCTACACGCCACGCATCGAAGAGGAGCGCGAGAAGGAGGACGGGGCCGAGGATCACGCCGCTGAGCTTGGAGAGCGCCGCCAAGCCATACGCTGCGCCCGGCAGCGCAAGCCCGCGCCAAGAAAGGCCGCGCATCGCCAACCGCACAGCGCCCCACACGGCGAGCGAGCTAAAGGCGGTCACGGCGGCATCGTTACTCACCCGCGCGGCGGTGAAGAGAAACATGGGGTTAAAGGCCGTGAACGCGGCTGCGCCCAAAGCCAGCCAGCGGCGTTCGGGGAAGAATTCCAGCACGATCCCGTAGGCCGCCACGACAGCCAGCGCTCCCAGCGCGGTCGAGACCAGGCGCGCGATGTGCACCGTCAGCGGCGTGCCGCGCCAGGGGAAAGCCTCGGCGTCGGTGTGGACGAGGCGGTTCTTGTTGGCCGCGGCATCGGCGTTGCCCATCGCGTGGAAGGGGTTGAACCAGGCCCAATCTGCAAAATCCACGTCATCCTTTACCCAAAAGGTCGCCGCGGCGCTGAGGAGATAGTAAAGCGGGGGATGCCCGGCGACGTACCCCGTGACCCGCTCGCCGGACGGCGTATCGTGGACCGGGAAACCGCGCCCCTCGGTCAATTCGTGGATGTAGGCATAGTGGCCGTTGGCGTCCGGCGTCTCAAAGATGGGCGTCAGCGCGCCATACAGCACGGCCACGATCACGTAAAGCGCCAGGATGATGGCCAGCCCGCGATGGTCCTTCAACCGATCTCTCATTTCGCTACCTCTACCTCTCGCAGCAGGACGTACCCGCCGGGGACGACCTCGCCGCCCACGCTGGTCTTGGGGCGCTGCCCGCCGGCCGCCGGATCGTACATGCCGACGAGGAGATTATACCGCCCCGGCTCCACCCCGGCAAGGGAGATGGTGTACGCATCGGCGACGACCTCGCCCGCGCGCCAGGTCGTCGTGGGGCGCTGCCAATCGACCGGCACGCCATCGGCCTGGGCGACGGGCGGCGCGTCTGGCGCGCCCACGTGGACAAAGACGTGGCAGTTGGCCTCCGGCGGCGCGTCCGCCTGCCAGTAGAGGGTCAGCGCCAGGGCGTCGTCCTCCTGGGTCAGATCGTAGCCGCGCAGGCGAATCGCATCGCCCAGCCGCACGTCCTCCAGCAGGAACTCGACGCCATCGGGCAGCTTGGTCTCCAGCGGCCAGGCCTCCACGCGCACGCGGCCCACGGCGACCCAGTCGCTGCTGCCGTACCAGCGGCGCACCGGCACCGCCGCGCCGCCGGCATCCGCCAGGCCAACCTGTAGCCGGTAGGCGCCCCCCTTCAGATCGGCGGGCAGGGCAAGCGCTACGTGGCCCGCCACGCGGTCGTCGGGGAGCCAGGCGCTGGTGGGGAACCCGGCGGCGCTGGGCGCCATCTCCCCGGCGGCGACCTCGCGGCCCAGCAGATCAACGAGGCGCACCCGCAGCCGATAGTCGCCGGCGGGCGCAGCAGCGGCTCGCCAAGAGAGCGCCCCCAGCAGCGGATGCCCCGCGCGGAACGTGTCGCCGGCCAACTCGCCGGACAAAAGCTCGATGCCCCCCTCGAAACGCGCCTTGGGGGATGGCGCCTGGCCACGCGCGCCAGGGCGGGTCACGCTCAATCGCCCCACTGCCGCCGCATCTCCCCAGCCGACCGGCGTCACCTCCACGGCAAAGCTCACCGGCGGCATGTCGCCGGGCAGCGGGAGGCGAAACTCGGTCATCACGATCGCGGCGTCCGGCCAGGCGGCCTGCGGATAAAAGGGCAGCACCTGCTCCGTCCGCTCGAGCCACACGCCGCCCGCCTCGTCGCGCAACCTGACGGCCAGCGTGAGAGGCTCGTCGGGTAGGTCCCCCTCGCTCCGCCAGTAGAACGCCAGCCAGGCATTCTCCCCGGCGGCGGTCTCTGGCGCGCGGTAGCCCACCAAGCGCAGCCCACCGAAATCCAAATCGAGGGGCCTGGCGTCGTCCGGCAACACGTCGAAAAGCGGCGGGCCGTCGTCGTACGCCGCCACGGCCACGTAGGTCCACCACGCCTCAAAGCTGCGCTGCTCGACCTTGAACAGGTTGTCGCCAGCCCAATCGGGCAAGAGATCGTGGGGGAAATACGTCGGTGGTGGGCCATACAGGAACCAGATGCGGTCGTATTCCTGCGCCCAGGCCGCAAAATCCTTCAGCGACCTCTCGCGAAACGCCTTGGTATCATACGCGTGATAGTAGATTGGGATAACGGCCTCGGGGTAAGGGCCGTCGTAGTAATAGTCGAACGTGAGGCGGATCACGTGGTGATGGAGCACGATCGCGTCGCCGGGCCGCGCGCGCTCCTCGATGTACTGCACCGCCCCCCGGATGTCGTCCTTCCACATATCGTGGGAGGTAAAAATCTCGTAACCCGCCCATCCACGCAGCGCGAGCACGCAGGCCAGGGCAACGAGCAGCCCAGGCCACAGCCGCCGCCGCAGGGTCGCCAGGCCATAGGCCATCACCAGCTCCCAGGCAGGGCTGACCACCATCAGGTGGCGCGGGTTCATATAGTTGGGCTTGACGAGCGAAAGCGCGTACAGCAAGAGGATCGGCAGCAGCAGGTACCCCAGGCAGACCATCCAGGCCTCGCGCCGGCGCGAAAGGAACAGGGCCGCTGTGCCGACGGCAAAGACGATCAGAAACGGGGCCGTCTGCCAGAGCGGCTGGATGACCGGGTTGCGCAGCCCCAGGCTGAAGGAACTCCACGCCTCCGCCAGGATGAGATGCAGCGGGCGATATTCCAGGGCAAAGATGCCGCGTAGTTGGAGGGTGCGCCAGGCGTAGGGGACGAGGGGCACGAGCGCCGCGGCCAGGGCCACCAGAACGATCAGGACAATCCACGGGCGACTCCACAGGCGGCGCGCACGGAGGCGTAGACGGCGCACGCCATAGACGATCACCTCGAACCCCAGCAGCAGGAAACCCGAATAGTGGGTGTACAACAGGGCCAGGGTCACCGCGGTGTAGACTGCATAGTCGCGGAGACGCGGCCGGCCCTTGAGCAGCGGCAGCAGTGTGTAGACCGAGGCCAGGCCGAGGACGACGACCCAGGTGTACATCCGCGCTTCCTGAGCATACCACAGGTAGAAAGGAGAAACCGCCCCCAGCAGCGCCGCCCAAAGTCCCGTTTCCGCTCCCAGGAGCCTGCGCGCCAGGGCATAGAGCAGCGGCAGCGCCAGAGTCGCCGCCACGGCCGAGGGAAAACGCAGCGCAAACTCGCTTTCCCCCGCCATCCAAATCCAAAAACGCATCATCAAAAAGTAAAGCGGTGGATGGAGATCGGGCGAGGGCGCGATTCGTCCTTCCTCGCCGCCATCGTAGTAATTGGGATCGACGGGGATCAGGTTGAGGTTCTTGAAGATGAGGAAAAGCGGCTGCTCGGCCCGGCGGAGCGACAGCCCCTCGTCGCTCCACAGGCTCTTGGCGTCGAGAGCGTACAGACGCACGGCAAAGGAGACGGCGATGAGCAAAATGAGCGCCCAGCGCATCCAAGGCGAAGCCGGACGAACAACCGAGGTTGAAGGCATAGAACGCATTTTACCCCATCTGGTGGGAAACTCAAGGCCCCATAAACACACATCCCCGCCACCGGCAAGATCATCCACCGGTGAGCGGGAATGGTCAGAGTATAGCCTAACCCAACGCCACGTCCAGCGTCATCATCACCGCAAAGCCCAGCATCGCGCCGATGGTGGCGAC
Source organism: Anaerolineae bacterium (assembly GCA_016931785.1). Lineage (GTDB taxonomy): Bacteria > Chloroflexota > Anaerolineae > B4-G1 > B4-G1 > JAFGED01. The sequence continues at coordinate 31,539 of JAFGED010000206.1, read as the reverse complement.
GTCGGTACTCGTCTCCAACTGCGATTCGGGGATGAGTTCCTCGACGACCACATAGATCATCGCTCCGGCGGCAAAGGCCAGCGCGTAGGGCAGGATGGGCCGCATCAACAGGACCGCCGCCGCGCCGAGCAGACCTGCGACAGGCTCAACCATCCCGGACACCTGACCATACCAAAAGCTCTTGAGACGGGAGATATTCTCCCTGCGCAGGGGCACGGAGACGGCAGCTCCCTCGGGAAAGTTCTGGATACCGATGCCCAGCGCCAGAGCGCCCGCGCCAGCCAGCGTCGCCGCCGGCAGATTGGCCGCCACAGCGCCAAAGGCCACGCCCACGGCCAGCCCCTCCGGGATATTGTGCAGCGTGATCGCCAACACCAGCAAGATGCTGCGCTGCCAACTCGTCTTGATGCCCTCCGCCTCCTCGATGGGAAGCCCAAGGTGCAGGTGAGGCAGCAGCTTATCTATAAGCCAGAGAAACGCACCGCCTAGCAGAAACCCACCGGCGGCCGGGAGCCAGGCAGGCAATCCACCTGATTCCTCGGCCATCTCGATGGCCGGGGCCAGCAGCGACCAATAACTCGCGGCGATCATGACGCCGGCGGCAAAGCCCAGCATGCCATCCAGGACCTTGCGATTAATGCTCTTGAAGAAAAAAACCAAGCCCGCTCCCAGTGCGGTCACAAACCAGGTAAAACAGGTGCCTACCAGGGCCTGCACAATGGGACTCAATCCCTGAAACCATTCGACCATCTCGATCTCCTTCCCGACGGTTTGGACCCGAATTCTACCCTATTACGCGGTAAATTCAAGGCACGCGGGCGTATTTCAATTGGGTGTGTTTCAAATGAGTTGAATTCCGGCGTCGCCCGGACGTAAACATCCGGGCTAAGGGGCAAAGCCGGGTCAACCCGGCTTTTTCAGCCCCGTAAACGGGGCGCGGCTTCGCTAGCCCGGCGATTGATCGCCGGGCAACGAGCGGCCCAACTGAAATGAAACACACCCATTTCAATTCTGAAGCAATCGGGGCTCTGCATTCGCGTTGGCCGTTACAGCGTCACTCTTGCCCAAAAACTGAAAAACGCCTTCAGCGCACAGTCAGCGTCGCCAAGGGCGCGGCATCGCCCTGGGCGCTCCCATCAGGTGCCAGCCAGCGCAGCCGCTCACCCGTCTCCAAGAGATACATCCCCGCCACCAGCGGATAGTCGCCCGGGGGCAGGTCGGCGGGGACGACGATGGTGCGTGTATCGCGCACGACCTCGCCCGCGTCCCAGAAGGAGGTCGGATAAGCGCCGTGTCGAGGCTGGCCATCGGCCTGGGCGTAGGGCGGCCCCTCCGGTGCGGCGAGGTGGAGAAAGACGGTGTAATCGGCAGGCACGGGGGCTTGGGCCGCCCAGTAGAGCGTGACGCTCACCGCATCGCCGGGGGCCACCTCCAGCTTGCCCGCCTCGTAGCCCAGCAGCGTGACCTGCCCGCCCAGGTCGGCATCGAGCCGATTGGGCGCCTCGACAGCGGCGTACGACTCGGGCCTGACCTTGACCTTGTCCAGCGCCACCAGCCCAAGCGGCGCGCCGCTCGCGTCGAAGGCGGGCAGGTGCTCTTTGACCTTTCCCCCCTCGTAGAGATACCATCCCACCACGACGTCGTAGACGGCGGGGGCAGGCGCCCAAGGCTCCACCGGGACGCGCACGACATCGCAGAAGGCGTCGCCCGGCACCCAGCGGCTCGTGGGGTAGCGGCCCAGGCCGGGATGCGTATCGCGCGCGCCGACCTTGCTCTCCTGCGGGCCGAGGACGTGAACAAAGTAGACATAGTCGGCTTCCATCGGCGCGAGCGCCTGCCAGCAGAGTGTGACGGCCACCTCGCTGCCCGGCAGGACGCGGTCGCGGTCGGCGTCATAGCCGACCAGATGGATCGCGCCGCCAGAGCGGTCGCCGAAACGCAGGTCGGCCGCCTGGGTGCAAGCCTGAACCTTTTCGACGGAGAGCATCGCAGGGGGTGCATAAGCGGGCCGCAGCACGCCGAGGAGGGCAAAGAGCGCCAGGGCGAGCGTGGCGACGGCCAGCCCAAGCGGCAGCCGGCGGCGGGCGCGAGGCCGCAGCCACTCGCTCAGCCCCAGCACGTAGAGCGGGGCCAGGAACGCCAGCGAGACGAAGAGGTAGCGGCCAAAATTGGCCGTATCGATAGAGACCATGCGGACAAAGACGATCAGGAAAACCACCAGCGGGCCGCTGAGCACGATCAGCAGCGCGAGTGGCGGCTGCTCCCAATCGGCTCGCCCGGCCCGGCGGCGTATCCAGAACAGGACGAGCCCGCCTACGGCCACCAGCCCCAGCAGCCGCGCCAATCCATAAACCCAGCCCGGCATGGGAATCTGGCCGTAGCCAAAGGCCCCCCAGGCGGAATCGTGCAGGAAACCCAGCTCGCGCAGCGCCGCAATGACATCTGGGCCATTTGGCCTTTCATCCTCCCACGCCTCCACCTGGCGTCCCATGCTGGTGGGATCGCCGTAGAGGACCTGGTTGCGCACGAACCACCACCCGCCCACCAGGAGCGCCACGACGGTAACGACTGCACCTACCTTGAGCACCTGCAACCATCCATCGCGCACGGCAAGGTAGGCGCGGTTTCCCAACCGCGCGCGCGCCGTGCAAAGCACGGGCGAAATCGCGGCCACGGCACCGCGCCCGGTCAGAGTCCCATACAACAACGCCAATCCCGCGGTGGGCACCACCAGCAGGCAGGTCAGCTTGGTCAGAACGGCCAGCCCCACCAACAGGCCGAGAACCACGGCCCGCCGCACCGTCGCGCCGCGCGCCAGAATCCGCGCGGTCACGCACAGCACGCCTGCCGCCACCAGATTCGCCAGCGGGTCGTCGTGGACCGACGCGCTGATGAAGAGGAACATCGGGTTGAAGGCCACCAGCGCTGCCGAGCTCACCGCCAGCGCCCGCCTTTGCAGAAATAGCTCCCGCGCCGTGCCGTACACGCAGAGGATCGTCCCGGCCCCCATCAGCAGTGAAAGCCAGCGCACCAAGAGAACCCCCAGGGCTGCGTCGCGCAAGCCCTCCAGCGCGGGATCGTGCAGGTACAGGCTCTTGTTGTCCACGCCGGGCTCCAGCCGATACGCCCAGAAGGGGTTCGTCCGCGCGACGATGGCGTCAAAGTTCTCGTCGGGCACCCAGAAGGTGACGAGCGCCCCGAGGACATAGTAAAGCGGCGGGTGGTGCGCCTTGCTCACCTCGTCCGGCTCCAGCACCGGCAGGCTCCGCTCCTCGACAAAGAAGCGGACGTTGGCATAGTTCAGCGCCTCGTCCGGGCTTTCAAAGACGGGATTGACCAGGCTGTAGGCCGCGCCCAAGCCCAGGTAGCCCATCACGATCAAGGCCAGAGACCAACGCGCCGCCCGCTCGCTCACGGCCGCTCCACCTCCACCAGCTCCACCACGTCATCGGGCAGGCGCTCGCCGCTGGTATCGAGGGCAGGCAGCCGCACGCCGGTCTCGAGGAGATACATCCCCAGGCGCAGGTGATACGTGCCCGCGGGCAAATCCTGCGTGGGGATCGACCGCTCGTCAAAGACGATCTCGCCATACTCCCACAGGGAGGTCGGGTAGTCGCCGCCTGCGGGTGGGCCATCGGCCTGGGCCAGCGCGCCATCCGGGCCGACCAGGTGCACAAAGACGGTATAATCCCGATCCACCGGGGCCAGGGAGGCCCAATGCAGGATGAGGCGCAGCTCTTGACCATCCTCCTCCAGATCGTAGCCGACGAGGGCGATGCCGTCCCCAAACCGGTAGTCGGTGGCGGCCTCGGGGGCGGGAAGCTCTTTCATCGCGGCCAGCTTCAGCCAGCCGATCGTCGCCGCGCCTACCGGGTTACCCGCCGCATCCGCCACGTCCAGCCGCTCTCCACTCTCCCGCCGGTAGAGGCCCACGTCAAGCCGCAGCTTGCTGGGGCCGAAAGCGTCCGGGGCAACGGGGATAAACACCTCGTCGACGATCACCTGGCCGGGCTTCCAGAAGGACGGGGGATAGTGTCCCAAGCCGGTGTAGGTATCCCGCTGCCCCACCGTCGCCGCCTGCCGCCCGAAAAGCTGTGCGAAGAGGACGTAGTTGACGTCGGTATCCGCCAGCGCCTCCCAATACAGGACCACGCGCAGCGTCTCGCCCGGCTCGACCTCATCCTGAGCGAGATCGTAGCCGAGAAGGCGAGCCAAGGGGTGCTCCCCCTCCAGGTAGACCCAGTTTAACCGGTGCTCCGGCTGCGGCGCGCTTGCAATATCGTAGATAGGTGGGCGAGAGTAGGCCGGCGCCAGGAAAAAGACCAGCGCGGCGACCCCCAACATCAGCATCGCAGCCGTGACACTCAAGGCCAGGCGAGGGGGGCAGCGGCGGGTCAGCCAGGCCCGCAAGCCGGTGAACAGAAGCAGCACGATGGCCGGCAGCACCGGAAAGAGGTAGCGCCCAAAGTTGGGCATCGGCCGGAGGAAGCGGCGCACGACCATGGGGCCGAAGGTAAAGAGAAAGGCAACTGCCAGAACCGTTAGCTGTAACGTACGAACGGCAGAAGGAGATCGGAGATTGGAGACTTCGGCGTGAGCGCCCGGTCGAACGATTGGGGACCGGATGGACCCGCGCCGGAGCACGATCCACCGCACGAGGCCTCCAAGGGCCACCAGCGTGACGATATCCAGTGCGACGTAGATCCACCTTGAGAGAGGAATCTGGTTAGCGCCCAAGCGGCCCCAGAATGAGGTGCGCAGCCAATAGAGATCGGGCCACAGGTCGGCCAGGGAAGGCGCGCGCTCCGGCTCCCCAAACCCCTCCTGCTCCTGCGATAGGCCGATGGGGTCGCCGTGAAGCAGGACCTGGCGGACGAACCAGGGCATGCCGATCAACGCCGCCACACCAAAGATGACGAGTCCCCAAAGAACCATCTCGCGCCAGGATCGATTCCGCCACGCGGCCAGGATCACCACCAGGCCCGCCGTCGGCAGCAGCGCGATCACCGTCAGCTTGGAGAGCAAGCCCAGGCCCAGAGCCAGTCCCAGTCCCAAACAGCGGCGCGCGTTGAAACCCTGGCGCAGGATGCGCACCATCGCCCACAGGGCCAGCGCGCCGAAGAGGGCCGCGCCGTTATCGTCGTTGACCGCCCCGGAGATGAAGAGGAACTCGGGGATAAAGGCCGCCAGGCCCGCAGCCCCCACCGCCATCTCCGGCTGCTCGGGGAACACCTCCCGCCCGACACGAAAGGTAGCCCAGACCGTCACCGCGCCCATCAGCACCGAAAGCGCGCGCACCACGCGGACGCCCAGCCAGGTATCGCTCGCGCCAAAACGGTCGTCGTCGGGGTGAAGGTAGATGTTCTTGTTATCCCGCCCTACGTCGCCGAACCGGTAGCCAAAGAAGGGGTTGTAGCGCGCGCGCCAGGCATCAAGGTCGTTCTCCCCGACCCAAAACGAGCCCAGCGCGCCGATCGCATAGTACAGCGGCGCGTGATTGCTAAAGCTCTTTTCACCCTCTTTTATCCCCGGCGGGCCGCCGGTGTTGGCCAGGCTGCGGATATAGTCGTAGTGATGGATCTCGTCGGGGGCTTCCAGCGTGGGAGTGGTGAAGGCGTAGGCCAGCCCAAGGCACACGAAGAGGATCAGGATGACCGCCAGCACCCAGTGCGCCATTCGCTCACTCATCGCGCCTCCTGATCGTCATCAATGAAGAAAGTAACACCAATCCCCCCACCACCCGCGCGACCCAAGCCATCGGGTGGGTGCCAGGCCGCCGCACGGCAAAAGTCGCTACCGCGACCTGGTCGTAGGCCAACCGCTCGCCCGCCGGTGTAAAGGCAGGCAACCGCTCCCCGTTCTGCCAATCGTAGAGGCCCACCACGAGTAGGTAATTTCCCTCAGGCAAGTCCCGCGGCAGCGGCAGCGTATGGGGATCGACGATCACCTCGCCGGCCTCCCAGCCCCAGGTAGGCCGCGCGCCGTGGGCGGCGGCCCCATCGTCCTGCCAGACCAACTCGCCGCTGCCATTCAGGAGATGGAGGAAAACGCTCAAGTCGTCGGCGACCAGCTCCGTCGACTGCCAATAGAGGACGACGGGCACGCGATCCCCAGGAGCGACCTCTGTCGAGCGCAGGTCGTACCCCAGAAAGCGGCGCTGATCGCCCAGGCGAACCTCCAGCGCGTGCTCGGGCGACGCGCCGGGAGAAAGCTCTGGATAGAGCCAGGCGTAGGGCGCGCCGCCAAAGACGACCTCCCGCTCCGGCGTGCGGGCGGCGTATCGCTCCCACAGCTCGCCCCACTGCTCGACCTTGTAATCGCGCCCGGTATAGTTGCGATGAAAGACGAAATAGTCGGCGGGCCGCTCGTAAATATCCAGCGTGGCGCCACGGAAATATTGGTTGAACACGTGCTTGAGCTGCGCGGCGACGGTCGTGCTCTCGGCCTCGGGGCGAGCGTTGAGCGTCGCAGCCAGTTCCGCCAGCCCTTCCCCTTCCTCACCGGTGAGGATGGCGCGAGCGGCAGCCTGTGGGCCGCCGGCCAGCCAGTTGGCGGCTGTGCCGTAGTAGGGGTGAAGCGGCAGGACAAGCACCGCTTGAACCAGCAGAGGGAGCGACATCAAAGCCGACGCCAGTCGGAGCCCGCGGCCTGCCAGCGCGCGCGCCCAGGCGACGATGCCCGCCGCCGCCAGCACGTCCAGCGCCAGGATAGCCGGAAGGACATAGCGCGGCATCTTTTTGGCCCCCAGGCTCATCTGGGCCAGGAAAAAGACGACAAAGGCCAGGAGAAGCAGATAGTCTACCCCGGCCTGCGATAGTCGCCTGTGGCGAAGCAGGTAGATGCCCCCCGCAACCGCCGCGACACCCGCAAACAGCAGCTCGATCTCGCCGGTGCGAAAGAGCATCGCCACGAGATAGAAACCCGGCCCCGGATCATCATACGTGACCTGCCCCAGGTAAAAGGTCGGCGTATCGTGAGCGGTGCTGGCGTGATGGGCCAACCCGGATTCGACCGCCTTCAGCGCCCGCACGGGGTCCACCCACATCGCGGGCCAGAGGGCAAAGTAGACGAGGGCGGCGAGGAGGAGCCAAGCGAAGAGAGAACGTGAAACGTAAAGCGTAAAACGTAAAACGGGCTGCCGGTCGCGGATTGCCTGAACGAGCAAAACGAGACCGCTAAAAGGCACGAGGAAGAGAGCAGTAGGTTTTACCAGTAGCGCCAGCCCGCCCAGCACGGCGGAGAGGATCAGCCAACGCATGCGGTGCTCGCGGCAATACAAGAGCAGCGCCAGCGCCGAGAGCAACATCAACGTCGCCATCCACGCATCCAGGTGGAGGATCTTGGACTGGGCCAGGTAGTAGGGGCTGGTGGCCAGGAGCAGCCCGGCGACAGCGGCGATCGTCCCGCCAAAGAGGCGGCGCAGCAGAAAGTAGGCCACCACGATGGAGAGCGAGATCAGCAGCGCCAACGGCAGCAGCGCAGCGGCGATCTCTGTCACAGGCACCGGGCCGAAAAAGTGGATCGGTTCGAAATCGGGCGACAGGCTCTCCGCCGCCGGCGTGACGCCGGAGAGCGCCCAATAGAGCTTCAGGCCAATCGCCACCGGCCACATCAGCGTCACGCCTGGATGCTCCGAGTAGACGGTGTTGCCCCAGTCACCCGCCAGCACCGCGTCGATGAAGTGCGCAGAGCGCAGATACCAAACCAGGGGGCGGGAGACCGGCTGAAGGGCGCGAGGGAGAAAAGCTATGACGAAAAGCGCCGCAGGGAAAGCGCGGCGCACCCAGGGGCGTTGAGCGAGCGACTCGATCCATCTCATCGGCAAGGATTGTAGCGCAAGAGGCCGTTTAGGGCAAGGGCACGTCTATCTCTCCCAACAACAGTCCTCCGCCAGCAGACGGCGTAATTGGACCGGTGCCGGAGGGAGATAAAACATCACCCGAATGCGGTTCATACACCACGACCTCCAACCGATACCGCCCGGCAGGCACGTCGCCCAGATCACAAATCCGTGTATCGCTGACCACTTCGCCCACATCCCACCACGTCGTTGGATAGCTCCAGTCGCGTGGTGCGGCATCCACCTGGCAAACCCGGCTGCCACTCGACGTATCCAGAAGGCGCGTCGAGATCACATAGTCTCGCTCCATCAAGCGCGTGGCCCGCCAGTGGAACACCATCTTCAGATCGTCGCCTTGGTCCTCAATATCGTACCCAAGCAAACACAGGCAGTCGCCAAAGCACCCGTCGGTGCGCACGTCAGGGGTAGGAAGCTCGTACGTCCGTGTGACAGGTTGCACCGTCAACGTGGTCACTTCGGCCGGAGCGCCAAATGGTTCACCCGTCAGTTCATCCACCACACGCACCCGCACAATATACTCCCCATGCGAGAGATCCGGATCAGCCCGCATCCGATAGCGCCCAATCAGGACAGTATCGGAAACCCATTGGGAACTCGACCAGCCTGGATAGAGCGACATCGTCTCAATCTGCCCCACGCCACCCGTCTGATCCACAAACTCGACCTGAACCTGCAAGTCGCGTCCGGGAGGCTCTGCAGCCCCCCAGATAATCTCGAGGCCAAGGAACGTACCCTGGTGCACTTCTGCGTTGGCGTGTGCGCGTAATATTCCAAAAGCAGGTGCGAGTTCATGCGCAAGCGCATAATCTCGCCCCAGTTCCAGGTCGGTGCGATAAGCCAAGAGGAACTCGTCTTCGTATGCCGGGATCAAGGGAAGAAACTTCCTCCACTGTTCGGCCAAGTCAGGCGATACCCGGTCTTTGTGAAGCACCAAGTAGCGAATGTCCACTTCCGCCAGCCGGTCGAATTGGCGCGAAATATCGGTGATACCTGAATCGATGCTGCCAAGCGTACAGACCGACCAGATGAGATCGTGGCTCTGCATGAACGCAAGCGCCTCAGGCGGCGTGCGCGAGACGTGACCGCCGACAATCTTTTTGCCGTGCAGAGTTTGATAGTACATATAGTACTTGGCCGTCTGGCGTGTCGATGGAATTGGCGCGATGGCGAAATCACCCGGCTCCTGCGCCAATTGCTTATAGAACGGCGAGACGACGGGATCGACGTGTGGGAATGGCCAGTGACTGTAATCGGCGATGAGCAGAACCAGGGCTATCACAGCGAACAGCACATACAGCCATCGCCCCTTCAGGCCAGAACGTACAACGGCCCAACCATATCCAGCAGCCCCTGCCAAACCAAACATGACCAGCAACTGGAAACGAAACGGATGTCGCAGCAAGGGGATGAAAACGGTCGACCAGGGGAGCGTCAAGCCCTCGAGCGCCTGCTTCCGAAACTGCAGTTGAGGCCCAATGGCGATCAAGAAGAAAATCAGGGCTCCGACCGCCCACATCCGTGCCTCTCGCCCGCCCTTCCACACGCCAATCCCCACCAGTAACGGCGTCACGATCCCCAAGTAGCCGCTTACCGTGACCGATTCGATCCACGGAGGCACCACCACGTTCCAAAGATCCATCGATACGCCCTGCTCGACGTCGGCCTCCATATAGGGCTGAGCTGTGAACTGCTCGCGGAGCAAAGGCAACAAGAACGGCAGCACCAAAAGGCCCGCCAACAAACCAAACATCACAAACCCCCAAACCCGTTTTCGCCAGGAACAATCTCGCTCAAAGATCGTGTAGTATGTCACAAAGACAGCCAACCACAGAGAAAAAAAAGTCATCAGGTGCCAACTGGTCAGGGCATTCAGCCAAAAAAAGAACGCTGCCAGCGCCAGGTGGTTCCACCGGCGCTCGCGCAGCCAGCGAACCAGGTACAACACAGAAAATGGCATCCATTGAGCAGACACCAACACCGGATGATGGCTTTCAAACACGTGATAGGGATTGAAAGCAAACACGACACCCGACAAAATGCCAGCGACCCTCGACCCCGTCAAGTATGCAACCAGAAGATACATACCAAAAGCTGAAAGCAAGTACGCCAGCAGTACGGAGGTATTGTAAGCCGCCGGTTGGCCGATCACTGGCTGTAACGCCAAAGAGATCGCCGTATTGACGTGGCTGAAAGAGTGAAACACCAGACTGACGCCATCAGGATAGAACAAATAGTCGGTATGGTATAGAGATTCGCCCGGCGTGGTAAGCACGTGATTCGTCCACCAATCCACCCAAGGATTGATGTAATCATCGATATCCTCGCCCACCAAAAACCGATCCATATGCAGGGGCATAGGATAGGTGATGGCCAAGGTCAACAGCGCAAAAAAACCTAGCACAGCTAGGTGTTTGCATCGGCCTTGTAAGCTTGGGCGCATTCGATAGCTCCTTACAGCATCAAGGCTCAAGGCCCCTCATCCCCAACGCCGCCTATTCGGCCGGCGCGACGACGCGCACCGTCCCAAGATACACCGTATCGCCGCGCGAATTGGCATCACGGCCGCTCACCCGCATGCGCTCGCCCGTCATCGCGTCATACAATCCCACCAGCAACGGGTACTCGCCCGGCGGCGTGGCCGGATCGATCAGCAGGGCATGGCCATCAACGACCACCTCGCCGGGCTGCCACTTTGTCGTGGGCAAAGAGCCGCACGCAGGAATGCCGTCACTCTGCCCCCAGATATCCTCTCCCTCCACCTCGACATGTGTGAAAACGCTATAGTCACGGTCAAAGGGAGCCTCGACCTGCCAGTACAGGTTCAAGGAGAGTACTTCTCCGGCCATCACCTCAGGAGAGACATCAAAACCGAGAAGCCGGACCCTCTCCGCCAACCGCGCGTCTGTATGATGCTGCGGCGTTGGATCTTTTAGGGCCCACAGCCACACGTCGGGCGCGGCGGCTGCGTCAAACACATCTTCAAGCTCCGCCAAGTCGTAATCCTCGACGCTATCGACGGCCTGCTGGCCATAGATCGTCAGCACCGGTTGGCCATCAGACCAAATGCGCCCCACAGTGTGCATCTCTTGAAGCACACGGTCCACCGGGATACTCTCGGGATCGTGTATCACGCTGGCGATAAAGTAGTGATCCGCTGCATCCCGGCACCACGGAGCCTGGCGTACATACCAGGATGAGGTGAGCGTCTCCTCGTTAGCGCCGTAACTGCCCTGCAGCACACCCTGTGCATAGAGGGCGCCAATGGCTTTCCATCCGCCACGGTGGGGGAACCCGAAACCCCCGCCGCCTACCGGGGGATGGTCGTCGCGGTAGAACGTAAGGTAGAAGGGAGGCAGCGTCTGGGGATAGCCTCGCCGAAAATCCGGCTCGTGCCGCACAAACACGATGTACTCATAATAGCCAAACACGACCAGCAGCACGACGCCGGCCAAGGCAAGGCCGATCTTGCGGATATTAACTGCCAGCAACGCCTGTCCAACCCGCCGCTCGATGTCAGAGATCGCGCGGTCGAGGCTCACGCCCACCAAGATGGCCCAGGCCGGGAACATCGTGTAAACGTGGGTCTTGGGCAATTGCATCAGGAACAGGGCGATCAAGGCCGGCGCACCGAACCACAGCAGAACTGCCCGGTACTCGGTCGTGGCGCGAGGCGATGCGACCAACAGGGCCAGCGCGAGCGCGAAAGGCAAGATCGCCAGGTCCAGACTCCCAATGACCAACACCTGGGGGAAAAACATCGCCACGGCCATTCCGGCGACCAGGACAAGCAAAACCAGCACACCAAAGATGGCAGGGCGCAGCCACGTAAGCAGGCGGCGCGCCGCAAACACCAGCAACCCTAGAACCAGAAACGAGATGTAATACGTCGAACTGTAAAAGGTAGCCCGGTAAAAAAAGTCCCCCAGGTTGTTGTGAAACACGCCTCCGCCGACGCGCTGTCCGACGATATAGTCGGCGGTGCTGGCGAAACTGGGATTCAAGACGAACGGGACGTAAAAGACGCCGGCCACGACGGCGAAAGCGGCTCCCGCGACCACAGCGCGCTGCAGCCATCGAGAGAACCGCCAACCTTCGTCCCGCCCGCGACGCCAAAACAGCCAGGCTACAAAGGGAGCTACAAGGATGGCCTCATAGTGCGCCAGGACGCCCACGGCGATAAACGATACCGAGAGCACGATCAACACGGCGTTGCCTTCGCGGTACCAGACGTAAGCACACCACGCCGCCAGCGCCATCATGAGAAACACCACACTCTGGTATTGGACGATATGCCCAAAGGCCACCATGTAGCCATCGACGGCCAGGAGGCCCGCTGCCGCCGGTGCGGCGAGGACCAGATTGGGGAACAGCCGCCGGGTCAGGACGTAGACACACCCCATACCGGTCACGCTTGCCAGGGCGAACGGGAAGCGAGCGGTGAACTCCTCAATCGTGCCATCCAAAGCATAAAAGGCAGTTGGGAGAAGTATCTCCACAGGTCCCTTCTTGTGCAAAAATAGGATGCCATCCTCACCCCGGACCACGCCCGCGGCCATCAGCATGGCACGCGACTCGTCCCCCTGGAATTCGGAATAGCCCAGGTTGCCAAAGCGTAGAAAGGCCGCCACGAGCACCAAGCCCAAAAGGGGCAAGAGATGACGGAGCGGAACGCCGGCAGCGCGGGCCTTTGCCTCACCTTCACGCCGCGAGAGCAAACCCGCGAGCAGCAAGGCGATGCCATCGTAAAAGGCCAGTAGCGAAAGCCTGGTCAAAGGACCCGGCAAATAATGGAGAAGCAGGACCCCCAGCGTTAAAACGCCAAAACCCACGCCGATTTCCAGCACAGCGCGTTCGATCCAGTTGAGCACAGGCCCATTAGACAGAACGACCTGCAAAAGCAGGTAGCCGGGCAAAAGGCAGATCAAAACCAGGCCAAACCCAAAAGTCAACCAGCGGGAGACGCCGCTCAGGACGGCCACATTGGCCAGGAACACCAACACGACCACTCCCAAAAGGCCGCTCCACTTACTTCGCCTCGGCATGTGAAGTAACTTCCTCCTCCTCTGCTGACGGGTATACGCCAAGCAGCAGAACGCGGCAATTATGCAGCCATCTCCCGGCGACAAACGCCAGGCCATTTGCCAACGCTCAGTGCGCGATCTCTTCCGGCAGAAAAAGCCGGCGGTCGTCCACGGCAAAGCTGGAGGGTTGACCTGAGATCGCCAACCTCTCTCCTGTATCAGCGTTATAGACCCCCACGGCCAGGCCGTACGTCCCCGGCAGGACCTCCTCTAATGAGACCGTGACCTCGTCGCTGAGCACCTCTCCGGCCTCCCACCAGGCGGTGGGGTACGTATACCCATACGGCACGACATCCGCCTGGCTCACTATCTCACCCGTGGCGGGGTCGAAAACGTGTACGAACATCGTATAGCTCACGTCCATCCGCCGCAGCGCCTGCCAGTGCAGCGTCACGTGAAGTGAACCCGCCTCCACCTCCAGATCATAGCCCAGCAGGCATAAATCGCCCCCGAAGGTCGCCCCAACCTCTTGAGCCATGACCGGCACCGCAAAGCCGCGCTCCGGCAACTGCACCTCGACTTTGCCCGCTTCCACACCCTGGCCCACCGGCCGCCCATCCTGTACGAGGCCCAACACGACGCTGTACGTCCCGCCATCTAGCCACCTGTCAACGACCAGGGAATACCTCGCGCGCGCGATTGTGTTTTCCGGCCACTCATCCGCGGGCCAACCCGGCGAGAGGGCAAAGCGCTCCGCCTGGCCCGCATCTCCCTTCTCGTCGACCAGGGCCATCTCGACCTGAAAATCCGCGCCCGGTGAGGCAGTCGTACCCCAGACGACCTCCACTGCCAGCACATCGCCTGGCCTGACGCCCTCCGTGGATAGCCCGACCTCGACCATCCACAGTCCCATTCCAAGGTCGTGCAGCAAAGGGCAATCCTCCCCCACCACATGGGTGGTGGAATAGACCAATACCTCATCATCCTCATAATAGGGCGATATCACCAAATAGAAGCGCCACTGCACCAACTGCTCTGGCGTGATCGTGTCCTTATGCACGACGATATACCGGAAGCCGGCATCCGCCAACATGGCAAGCTGGCGCGAAATATCCGGAGGCTTGGTATTCAGCGTTCCCTCCTCGTACGTCATGCTCAGTACAGGGACAGAGGAGATGAAATCGAGAGCCTCGGATGGAACCCGGGAGATGTGCCCCGTCTGCAAAGGATGGCCATGCGCGGTCTGGTAAAACATGTAGGGAGCCGCGTCATGCCGTCGCCCTGGCAACTCCACAATGGCGAAATCACCCGCTTCGCTGGCGAGATCAAGGTAGAAATCAGGCACGTGAGTCGAGACCGTCGCCGTGGGAATGCTAACGTAATCCGCCAGGATCAACAACCCCGACAGCGTACCAAAGATCGCCGGGCGAGCGATCCGTTTACCCCATTGCCGCCGCGCTAGCCACCCCCGCAGAACCAGAGCGCCAAATCCAGCCAGGGCAGCCACGGGCAGGGCCAGGAGAGCGGTGAAGCGATGTGGGTAACGCAGCATCCGAACCGGCAGCGCCCAATCGATCAAGCGAATGGGCAGCGAGATATTGACATAGTGATCGCCGTTGAACTGGAGATGAGGCCCCAAGGCCAGCAGGAAGCACACCGCCGCCAGAATAAACCAAAACCGCGTCTCTTTCCAGCGCTTCACGGTCCCTACACCAGCCAGCACAAGCACGATGTGGCCCAAGAAAGCCGAGTTCCTATCCCCTTCTGGAATACCAGCGTAGTTTGCAAAGACCCTGTTGTATAGATCGCGCAATGGATGCTGCTGCTGGGGAACGAGCCAGTTCAACAAATCCTGGCTACTTCCAAGTTGCATCTCGTATGTCTCATCCGAAAAGCCGCCTGCTAAATCCGCCCGTACCAGCGGATAGACGGCAGGAGCTACCAACACGACAGATACCCCCACCACTACCATCAATCCGGCTAACGTCCGCCAGCCCCACTGCCCGCGCTCCCAGACGAGCGTGTAGAGCACGTACAGGCAGGCCATAAACCCGGCCAGAATCGCCAGTTGCCAGCGCATGTAGCCGATCAACGCCAGCAGCACACCGGCGATCACTCCATCCCGGATCTGTCTCCCATCGCGAAACAGCCGCAGCAAGAACAACATAAACAGCGGGAACACCTCGGTGGAGATCATATTGGGATGGTTGACATCAGTGATGCGATAGGGCCAGAAGGCAAAGACCAGGCCGCTCAAAAAAGCGATGCCGTCCAACTTGAACAGGCGGCGACCAAGCAGAAACATCGTCAATCCACATAGAGGAATGTGGAGCAAGTGAACCAAGTTATAAGCAGCGAAGGAGCCAACGATGGGTTCTAGGAACAGCCAGGTGGCAATGTTCACCCAAGCCAAGTTGTGGTGCAGAAGACTGACACCCGTGGGATGAAACAGCAAAGGGGTGTAGTAGATATCCCCGCCCTGCTGCAAGATCTGCTTGATCCGCCAGTCGTTCCAGTAGTGCACCCACATGTCATCGCCGGTGCCTATCAAGCGGGTGTTTAGCTGAGCGACCACCGGCCAGGTCATCGCCAAGGTGAACAGAGAGTAGGCCAGGAAAACGCCTGCCAGGAGCACTACAGCGTTGGAGCAAAAGACCGCCTGAAGTCGTCTCATCGGCAGGGATTGTAGCGCAAGAGAGCGTTTAGGGCAAGGAGGCCTTGCGAGGGAAAAAGGCGCCAGGCACCCTAGATAGAGCACCTGGCGCCGAGAGAGTGAGACCCAAGTTGCTAGTAGGACTCGAGCACAAGCGGCAAGTAGACTTTCTTCGCCTCGAGAACCAAGGCAAAGTCGCCAAAGCTGTCCGTGGTCGCGATCAGTTGACCAGAATCGATCGTAGAGGGCACCAGAACCCATTTCGAACCCGACCAACGATACAACTTGAGCATGCTTGTATCGCTCCAAAGTCCAAGCACGTCGCCGTAGTAATCGAGGTCATATTCGACCGAGATTGTGTAGGTGCCGGTGACGCCACTGATGGGCTGTCCGCCAAGTGATTGGGCGGTCAGGCCGAACCCCTGGTAGGTGAAATCGCCCGGCAGCTCGCCGTATCCCATCGGCACCGTTATCCAGGGCGTGTGCGTGATGACCGCGTCACCACTAACAGCGCCGGCCCCCAAGGTAACGGTCACGGTCCCATCCGTCGAGACCAACGCGCCGCCACTGCCGTCGACAGATGCCGACGCTGCAGGTGGGATGATATCCACCACCCTGGTCTGCGTGCCCACTACGCCCTCTGTATCCTCCACGCCCAGCGTGAGCCAGTAACGCCCGATGTGACTGTAGGTATGGGTTACGACGGTGGTGATGCTGTACGCGCCGGTGTCCCACACGCCATCGCCATCCCAGTCCCAGTAGGCCTTCAGATCCTCTGGATCATCCTCGACGTCATCACTGCCATCGGCATCGACCTCGATCTGCGCCCAGGTCGTCTGGGTAAAGTTCAAGGTCGCCGTAGGCACCCAGCCGGATAGTATCTGCTGCGTCAACGTGCCGGTCAGACCATCGGTATCCGTGACCGTCAAACGCGCCGTGTGCCAGCCGCCGCTAGCATAGCTATGGGTGGGAGAGATCGCCGTCGAGTCACAACCGCCTCCGTCGTCCTCCCAATCCCAGCACACATCAAGGGAGGATAAATAATCCTCGACGTCGGTGGTGTCCGAAGCGTCGAACGTGTACTCCGTACCCACAGGACGCGCGACGCTGGGATCGGGCGCGACGGTGAAGGTGACAGTGGGAGGCGTGGTGATGCCGACGCGATCCACTGGGCCGGTGCTAAGCCAAGGAGAATAATCAACCCCAGGACCCACTTTCGTGCTTGGATGATTCGGTCCCCAGTAGTTATTTTCGGCGTCAACCGTAGAAACAGCATATTGCTCGTTATAAACGCCCAGATTGCGTAGAAAATTAGAGTCGCTTACCGAGATGGTAGGCGGAGGGGCATAGTTACTCACGTAAATCGACCAATCGCCATCAGGGTCACTAAACGTACTGCCAGTGATGGTCAGATTGGCGCCGCTGGCGACCCATATCGTTTTGAGCTTGTTACCCTCAAATAGCGTACCGGCGATCCGCAAGTTAACAGGACCGTTGGCTACAATCCCCTGACGCTTGTTGTTCTTGACCTGGCAGTTGTTGAGTACATGGGTGCCGCCTTCATAGTAGAGCGAGCCTTCTGTGTTACCGCCCCAGAGAAATTGAACGTAGCGGTAGTAAGAAGTCGATCCGGCATAGTGGCGAATGTTTTTCCAAGTATACGTCGGCGACACACGATCGAAAACGATGTTCTGGCTGGGAGTGCCCTTGGCAATGATAGCCGAGCCACTGTCGACGTGGATCCTACCATCGGGCCAAATGTAGACCTTCACACCTGGCTCAATTGTAAGCGTGGCGCCAGAAGTGACCCTTATTTCTTGTGCCTTGATATAGTAAGGACTTCCAGCTAATCCCCACGTTGTGGAGGTCGTGATGTTACCCAAGATATCCGTCCCAGCCGGAGCCAAGTCCTGCTTGGGAGGGGCAGCCAAGCCAGCGACTGTCCAGGAGAGACTAGCAGCACATATGAGAGAGAGAACGCCAAGTTTTCCAAAAAAGGATGCACGCCAGTTCATCATTTCTGTCTTTCTCCTTTAGTAGAATGTGAAAAACGGGCCGTCAAGTACGCTATTCTATTCAGTTTCACCAAATGCGCAAACCGAGCACGTCTCCAATCACACACCTTTTGCCTATCGGTTTTCTACGACTTCCGGCAGAACCAGGCGATCCTCTGCCAGCAGTAGCGGCTCCGGAGCTGCATTGACCGGCAGGCGGACACCCGTGTCGGGGTCGTAGACGCCGACTTCCAAGCGGTATGTCCCTGCCGGCACGTCGGCCAGTGAGAGACTGATAGGATCACTGATAAACTCTCCGGCCTCCCACCAGAAGGTCGGATACGTCCATCCATAGGGCATCACATCAGCTTGGGTTGTGAGCTCTCCTGTATCCACATTCACCAGATGGATAAAGAACTTGTACGCGGTATCCATACGGCGCAACGCCTGCCAGTGAAGCACCACATCGAGCTGTTCATCTGGCCGGCGCAGCCCGTACCCCAGAAGCCGCAACTCGGTGCCAAACGTCGCCTCGTACTCAACCTCGACATCGGGAGAAGTAAATACACGGGGAATAGTCTGAACCTCTACGAGCCCTACTTTGTACACGGCTCCGGCTGCTTTTCCTGTCTCGGCGTCAAATAGCCCCACAACCACCGTGTATGTACCGCCCTCCAAGAACGGGTCGATCCTCGACTCAACCCGCGCGCGCGCGATTGCATCCTGGCCCCATTTCGCCGTCGACCAGCCCGCACAAGGCTCAAAGACGACTCGCTGCTGCTCCTCCTCCTGCCCCGCCGGTCCTATCAACGCCAGATAGGCCATCCACGCTTTCCCTGGGGCCTGGTCCGAGCCCCAGACGATTTCTGCCTCCAGCATTCCACCCTGCGAAATTTTTTCGGCAGAAAGTGAGGCTTCAATCAAGCCTATTCCATCTTCCACTCTCTGCTTGAATTCAAAATCTCGCCCATAATGGGGAGCCGTGTTGAAAACGGTCAAATATGCATCTTCATAATAGGGCTTAGTCGCAAACCAAGCTCGCCAGCCACTCGCCGCCTCCGAGCTCAAGCGATACTTGTGAATAAGAATGTATCGCACCCCGCTTTCCGAAAGAGGTTTCAATTGTCTCGATATGTCGTCCAGCGCCCCTCGCTCTGGCACTCCCTGCCGGGCTGCCGTCAAAAGCGGCACACCGTCCATAAAATCGTGAGCGTGGGCTGGCACACGCGAGACATGTCCCCCCACCATCGACCTGCCGTGCAACGTTTGAGCGTACATATACCACTTGTCGTGAGCGTGAAAACCGATGGGGAAATCGGCCAAGGCAAACTGCCCCGGTTCCTGTCTCAGTTGAGCGTAAAAGGGGGACTGAATGGGCTCAGTCATAGGAAATGGCACCATCCAGTACTCAAACAAGATGAAACCCCCGATTAAAGCGGACGCCAAGTTCCTCCACCTACGACTGGATACCCTATCCAGTAACGCGGCAAAACCCACGGCTGCAGCAACTGCGACGGATATCCCTAGAAGCACACAGAATCGTTCAGGTTTGCGTATAGACTCGCCAATAGCCGTCGGTTCTAGCAACCGATAGGGAGTTGGCACGGCGGGAAACCCTAATCCGCCAACATGTAACTCTGAACCAAGGGATAGCGCACCGAATAACAGCGCCGAAATAACCCAGAAACGCGCTTTGGCCCAGCGTCTTGTAGCAGCCCATACCACCAGCGCCAGAACCAGATAGCCGATGGCCACCTCGCTATGTATCCACTGTTCGAGGACACCACCCTCTCGGACCAAAGAATGGCCTTCGCTGATGGAAAAGAAATTCAAGAGATTGACGCCCGCCCCTCCCGTATCGCTTGCGGTCAGGTCCTGCGACAGATTGGGGTCCCACCAAGCTGCCACCAGTGGTACGAAAAAGGGAGCCACGGTCACCCCACATACAAACCCAGCCACTAAAAGCGCCAGAGCAGTGCGACGCGACCAGGTCTGGCGCTCGGCAAGCAGGCTGAAAAGTAACCACGCACCGGTCCAGATCCCACTCATGATCATCAACTGGACGCTAGACAGACCACACAAGGCCATAGCCAGGCCAGCCTTGAGTCCATCGACCAGATGCCCACGTCGTGTTACGCGCATCAAATAAAGAATAGAAAGAGGTATCCATTGAGCGGTCAAAAACTTGATGTGATTGCGGTCCGCGTATCGATAA
Organism: Anaerolineae bacterium; assembly: GCA_016931785.1. GTDB lineage: Bacteria > Chloroflexota > Anaerolineae > B4-G1 > B4-G1 > JAFGED01. The sequence goes on along the minus strand of JAFGED010000206.1, from coordinate 11,795 downwards.
GGAAAGAAGGCAAAGATCAACCCGGCCAGGAAAGCCGCTTTTCTCGATCCAGTCACCTCGCGCGCCAACAAGTAAGTGGTGTACCCACCCAATATGTAAGTCAGCAAAACGGTTATCCCATGAGCTGCCAGGGAGCCGGTAAAGGGGCTCAATACTAGCCACAGGGCCATATTCAGCCAACTGAAACTATGCCATACTAAACTGACTCCCTGCGGGTGAAACATGTAAGAGGTTCGATAAGGATTGCCTCCATCGAGAAGTGTTTCCCGGCCCCACCAGTTGTTCCAATGAGAGACCCACATGTCGTTCCGATCACCCACAGCATGCGTCCCAAGATGAAAACCCAACGGGTACGTCATGACGAAGGTCAGCAGCACATAACCGAAAAGGACGAAACCATCCGACCTCTGCAAGCGACTAGAAAATCTGCACAAGCGGTTTGAGAATCTCTTGTGATTCATCGGGAAACCTCCTGTGGCAAAACGAGTCGATCCTCGCCCAAGGATGTCACAAGCCGCTCTCCCGAATCTGGATGGTACACGCCCACCGCTATCCCAAAGGTGCCAGATGGGACACCCTCCATCGAGACGCTGATAGGATCGCCGACGTACTCCCCCTCTGCCCACCAGTTGGTCGGATAAGCCCAATTGCGCGGCATAACGTCGGCTTGCGCTACCACCGCGCCGGTGTCTGGATCGAAGACGTGTACAAAGAATTTCCACGTGTCATCCATGCGGCGCAATGCCTGCCAATGTAACACCAATGTTAGCTCCTCAGCATCCAGCTCTAGGTCATAGCCTACCAAGCGTAAATCCTCACCGAAAGACACATCCAAAACGACCGCCGGTGTTGGAGGATCAAAGCTGCGCGGCAACTCGTGGATAACGATAGAGCCCAGATCGGCCTGCTCACCAACAGGTGCCAGGGTCTCGGCATCCAGCAATGATACGCGCACAGAATAGACTCCGCCAGGCAGCATGGGATCGATCTGAAATCTATATCGATCAATAACCACCGTACCAGCCGGCCATTGGCCAGTCGGCCACTCTTCCAAAATAGGCCGATGCGTCCGCTGCACTATTTGCCCATTTTCCTCCGAAACCAGCGCGACCTCCACAGCCAAATTCTGAGCCGGCGCCCCTCGGCTCCCCCAGCGGATCTCTGCCTCAAAAACGCTTCCCTGCGAAAACTCTCCCGCCATCGGCAACTTTGCCCGAATGATGCCAACTTCAGCTCCCAGATCTCTTTCCCACTCAAAGTCACGCCCATATTCCGGTCGAGTTGAGTACACGATGATCTGCTCGTCCTCGTACCGTGGCTGCAGCGTGATCCAGTCAAGCCAGGCTGGTAGATGACCTTCCTCTTTGACAAAGTCTTTGTGAACGATCAAATACCGCACATCTGCATCAGCCAGAGGGCTCAGTTGGCGGGAAACATCCCGGAAGTCGAGTTTCCACTCACTTTGATATTCATCGACGCGGGTAAGCAGCGGCACCTGACCGATGAAACGATATGTCCCACCAATTGGGCGCGAGATGTGCCCTTCCACAATAGGATGACCGTGCTCCATTTGATAGTACAAATAGTATCGAGACACTGCCCATCCTGTAGGTACGTCTACAACAGCAAATTGCCCGTCTTCCGAGCGTAGCGCTTCATAGAACGACGAGATCTGGGGGCGCATCGTAGGGAACGGTACGACGAGGTACTCGAACAGAATCAAACAGCCAAACAAGACAGCCGCTCCACGTGCAAAGAGCACGTTCAGCCGCCTCTGCACCTTGGCCAACAGATCAGAAAGCGAGAACGCTGCTAGGACCGACACGGGAAGCGCCAGCATGCCATTGAATCTATCCGAGGCCCGCAACGCGCGGATGACAGGTAAACCTGATACCAAATGATAAGGCAGGGGAATTTCCCAAAATATGCGCCCTGCTACGCGCAGATATGGCCCGAGAGCCAGGACACACAGCACCAAGGCGAGAAATGCCCAAAAAGCCCTGCGCCGAGAGCGCCGGACAAATGCATATCCTAACAGAAACAGGACAACGTATCCCGGGGTCGGCTGCCAGTTCCGGTTATAGTAGAAATGCTTCCCATAAAACAAGTAGGGTAGCCCCAATAGTGGATGATAGCGAGAAGGCACCAAGTAAGCCAGCACATCCGTTTGCCTGTAATCATCCTGTTCGGTCAACGTGTCTGCAAGCTCTCCACCCTTCACAAAGTACGCAGCCATTGGAAAGAAAAACGGCCCCGCCAACGCCAAAAGAACAAGCCCGATGATTGCGAGATTCCGAATAGAACGCCAACTCCACACAGCGCGTTCGCACGCCAAGCTATAGGCAAGCCACAAAGCGGTAAGCATCCCCACCATCGTCAGCAAGTGCACGTGAGCAAGCGCGGTCAATCCAAGAAACAGCCCTGCGAGGAGCCCCGTTGCGGGTCCTTTTCCACGAGTAGCTTCCATCAAATAAAGCACATACAGGGGCACCCATTGTACGTTGGCAATCTCCGGCTGAGTCAAGATGTTTGACATATGATACGGAAAGAAAGCATATACCAGGCCTCCAACAAAAGCGACGATTTCCCGCTCACCAAGGTATCTGATCAACGCATAGGCCCCAAGTCCGCACAGCGTGAAATTCGCCAATATGATCGCATTGTACGAACCGACTTCCCCAAAGAACGGCCCCAAGGCAAGGCCTGTAAGTATATTGAACCAGCCCATATTGTGAAAGAGCAGATACGCCCCGCCTGGATAGAACAGATATGGCGTAAAGTACGGGTCGAGTCCTTTTTGCAGCGCCTCCCTCAACCACCATCGGTTCCACAAAGTGGGGAGGATGTCGCCATGGTACCCTCCAAAATTATCGTTGAATTCCAAGACCAGGGGGTATGTCATCAGCAGCGCGAGTGCAAAGTATGCGACCCCGACGCACAACCAACGAAACCACCTGGCTCTAGTTTCTGTGGTACTTCTTACGCTCAACGCCAAACCTTTTCTAGCAAGAACCGACCGCTCCTTCGCAAAAAACGCTTGCAATCTGTCACATCTCCAACTAGATGAGAGACAATCACGAAAAGCCTCGGCCAACGTCGCCTGCCATCTGGCCTAGACCCCAGACTCTTCCTTCTGCTTCCTAATTCCCATTACGCCAACCCCTAACACGACCAGTACCACCAGCCATGCCAATATCATCCATAACCAGGGCAGACGCAATGTATTCGCGTCACTCAGCTCAAAAGTCAACAATGGCAGCCGGCCATCAGGTAAATCCGCGCCATCTGCTGCAAAGGCTGGCAGACGCTCCAAACTGGGCCAGGCATACATCCCCACAAACACTTGATACTGTCCCAGGGGTGCATCTTCCGGTAACACCACATCGCACATGTCCCCGACCACTTCGCCGGGAGCCCAGCTCGTCGTCGGGCGTGCACCTCCTAGAGGCGGACTATCGCACTGGGCCAGCAATCCCCCATCAGGCCCATGCAGATGCACGAATACAGTATAGTCGGTCGCTAGCGACTGGTCGGCGTGCCAGTAAAGATATAGCGGGAGTGAATCCCCCGGCACGGCCCACTCATCTTGCCAGTCATAGCCGATCAACTCGATGCCATCATCCAGCCACCCGCCAAAAAGATGACTAGACGCATCGATGGTCAGAGAAGAAGGCAAAGCCTCGTAAACCCAGACGTAAGGAACTCCCAGGAAATCAACCTGAAATGCGGGCTCCCGACTGCGATAGCGCTGCCATGTAGTACACCAAAGATCATCACGGTAGTTGCGCACCAGGTGATTGCGGTCAAAGGCAAAATAATCCACGCTGTGGTTAGCAGGGTTGGCCTCGGGTGCATCGTACTCGAAAATCTGCGCTCCTGTGTGCTGCATGAGCATATCGGGCTGCTGCGACACCACACGCAGTCGACTCCCTCCACGCTCCTCAAGCCACTCCCCGACCAAATCGTATCCCTCTGCCTGTTCTTGTAGCGGGAACTCGCGTGTGGCGGCTCTAATCCCTCCCCAAAGGATATTATAGTGTGTACCGTAGTATGGATGCAGAGGTAACACCATTACCGCCAGCACGACGATGGGCAGGGCAGCGACCACCCAAGAGATAACGGAGCGTCGCACCAGCATAGCAACTCCCTTTTGGAACGCCAGCCATCCCAGGCCTGCCAACACGTCAAACATCGGGAATAAGGGCAACAAATAACGTAGGCCTTTTTTGCCACCGATCGTCATCTGTATCGCAAAACACATCACATACACAACCACAAGAATAGCCGAGCGGCGTTTCGCCGACGGCCATCGCCAAAATATCAATAAACCCAAGAGAGCAAGGCTCAGACTAACCCAACTGGACTTGAAAGCCAGGGTATAAACATAGTACAATGGTCCAGGATCGGAAACCCATGCAGTGCCGTGAAAAAACACCGGATTGGTATGCGGCTGCGACACATGACACGTTATCTCCTTCAGCGCAAATCCAAAAGTCTCACCGGGTATCGCCCACGCCGCCGGGTACAGCAGGAAAAAAAGCGCGGTCACGATACACAGCCAGACCAACAATGGCAGCGCCCATCGACGCAGCAGCCAGCGCAGGCTGAACCGCTTTTCACCAAACCGCGTCACCAGAAGGGCCAAAGCGCAAAAAGGTATCAGGAAAATAGACGGGGCCTTGGTCAACACGGCTAGGCCGCCACAGACCACCGAGACGATAAAGGATCGCCGATCTTCATCCCTCGCATAGACCATCCACGCCAGGGCCGAAAGCAGCATCAGCGCCGAAAGCAATGCATCGATATGCAGCACCTTCCCGTTAGCGATGTAGTACGGATCCAACGCCATTAGCAAAACAGAAGCCCAAGCCACGCGTCTGCCAAATAATCTCCTCAAAGGATGCCACGCCGCCGCAATAGTGCCCGAAATAACAGCCGCCAGCGCCCACACACCTACCGCCACCTCAGTGTTGAACACCCGTCCATCTATATCCAACAGCGGCGGGGGATTCTGTCCCAATGCCACACGCACATTGTAGACCAGATGCTGCGCGATCCCTACGATCCACATCACACTAGCCCCAGGGTGTTCGCTGAAGAACGTATCGGCCCAGCGGCCCTCCATGATCGCGGTGATGAAATCGATAGAACGGTAATACCACTGTAGCGGGCGCGAAACAGGCGTCACGGCCCGCAACACAAAAGCTAGCAAGAACACCAGCGCTAAACCAATATACGTCCAACGACGAACGTTATGTTTCAACGGATAGCTTCCTTTCATCGAGAGAACTCCACGCAACGCCGACCGCACAAGTAGCTCGCATTTCCCGGAAAACCCAATCGCCCCTTAGCAAAGAACATACGTAATCGACCAACGCACACAATCACATAGTCAGTACCTTTTCCGTCAATACACCGTATATGTCAAAAAAGAGAAGAGCCAACACCAAGGCGTTCAGCACGTTCAGTAATTTGATCTGAACGCCAAAAGGGCGAACCGGCAGATATACCGTGGGCTGCGCGAAAATGGCACGGGAGATGGCAAACATAAAGGGAAGAAACAAAGCCAAAGTGAACCGGTTTCCACTGGCAATTGGCGTGTACCAGGCATAAGCAAACAGATAGGCAGCAAAATAAGAGAGGCAAAACAGCAAGAGGAAAGGGCGTTTAGCTGCCATCTCCAGGGTATGACGACGATTGAGAATGGCCATAGCGAGGAAACCCACCAAGTAGATCAAAACGTACTTGTAATAGCCATACGAACTCGCGGAGCTTTGATGAAGTATCCGAAATCCATTCCATACTCTATTCACGATCTGCTGTACGGTATGCTCTCGCAAGTATTTGTCGAGGCTGGGGAGCTGTTCAGGCGGCATGTCCGGCCATCCCTCTCGATCTCCATACGCTTTTGTCCCCTGTTTCGCCTCTTCCCACGAGTCGTACCACATGTAGAAGGTCGTACTGACACAATAGAAATACTTGCCAAAGACCTTCTTGTTCGAATTGATGTAGGGATAGACCGTAGACAGAAAAGTGACCGCAACGAGAACAATGCTCACCAAACGCGAAGAGAATACCCGCACATCGAATTGACCAAGGGCGATGCACGACCGCTTGACCAATCTGGAGCAAAGCGGCGCGATCGCCTTGGCCACCGAAAACAGGAGAAAAAGCCCCAAGGCGGGCAACAAGGATGGTTTGGTAAAATGCGCTATGCCGATCACGAATCCGGTCAGAACGCCCAGTTTCCACGAGGGTTTGACCAACATCCTGTACAGTAACACAAACGCACAAAAGCCCCAAAAGTAGAACAGAGGCTCAGCGTGAAATGATGGCGCCTTGAACAAGAACACCATAAAGGCCTCCGCCAGTACGATATTAGCACTATGCAGCAAGGAAAAGTGTTTCCTGAATATGAAAAACAACCCTCCCAATAGGATTAGCGACAGCCCGGCGCTAACGTACTTTCCACGCACAAAATACTCTTCCTCGGTGAGGCTTGGATCATACACCAGGGAAAGGAGCATTGGATACAAGGGGCCTTGTGCACCCTGAGAGCGGAACTCCTTGCCCTCATGTAGTACCTTGTACATCTCTACGGCGTAGAGCAAGTACGCTCTCTGATCGGCGCGTGTCATGTCTACGTTGGCCTCTCTTATGCGGATCACAGCACCGTACCAATACAAATACACGAGGATGCCAACCACTATTACTGCGAGGCAGATTCTTTCCGCCTTTCCAATGCCTTGCAGAAAGCCCTCCTCACCGAAAAACTTTTGACAACGCGTACCATCATGCCGATCGTTTTTCAAGACGAGTGGCCACACGATTCCGACAAAAACAACCGCCACCCACGCCCCCGCAAACACCCACCGCCACCAGCCCACCACCGGCTGCACCGAGACGTTGGTCAGCACCACCCGATCCTCCGGCAGCCGCTCACCATCGGCGCCGACGGCCTCCAGCCGCTCCATCGTCGTCGGTTTGTACATCCCTACGCTCAACACGCATTCAGCGGGAGCTCGATCGAGGGGGACCTGCACTTCATATGGATCCTCAATCAGCACATCCATTTCCCACTCATTGGTAGGCCAAGAGCCGCGCACGGGGACGTTGTCCTGCTGGGCCACCAGGCTCCCGTCTGCCGCCTGTAGATGCACAAAGACGTTGTAATACTCGTCAACCGGCCCCTCGGCTCTCCAGTAAAGGGTCAATACCAATTTATCGCCAGGAGCCACACTATCCTGAGCCAGGCGGTAGCCCACCAGCCGAATCGCCCCCCCTAAACTGGCATCCATCTTTCGCGGAACGACCGGCGCCGCGTCGGGTCGGTAAACCCAGGCATAGGGGATGCCATCGAAGGCAGCGACAAACTCCGGCTCACGGAACCTGTAGGTCTCCTCCCACTCCTCCCCCCAACGATCATAGTTCCTGCCACGCGTCGTGTACTGCACGCCAAACACCAGATACTCCGCCTCGTCTTTTACCTGTCGGACCTCATAGACCGGCGCGCGCACGTGCTGGGCAAGCATTTCGTTGGCCAGGAACTGCGTGCCGATCGTGAAATCCTCCGCGCCGGGTTGGCTATCCACGTACCGCCCCGCCAGATCCAATCCCTCCCCCCACTCGGCCAGGGGAAAAACCCGCTCCGCGGCACGCTGGCCGCCCAATAGCACGTTGTAGTGGGTACCATAGTAAGGGTGATGCAAGAACACGACGATAGCCTGGGTTGTCAGTAGCCCTCCGACGACGCCCATCTGCACCAAGGACTTGAGCGGCAGGCGGCCCGCCCACCACGTCAAGCCGCAAGCGGCCAGAATGTCCAAAATGAGGAAAATGGGCAACAAGTAGCGCCCGTCCTTCCAACCGCTCAGCGACATCTGGACGAAGAAGAACGCGGCAAAACCGACCAGCAGCAGCGATAGCCGCTCCTCCCGCTGCCGGCCCCACAGCGCCAGCAAGCCGACGACGACAAAGGGCAACGTCAGAAAAGTCGTGCGAAAAAGGATCGTATCGAGGTAAAACCCGGGGCCGGGGTCCTGCACGCCCAGCGTCCCTCGGTAGAACAGCGGCTGATCGCGAACATCGTCCTTGTGAAGCAGGATCCCTTCGTTGATCATCCAATCAAAGCTGGCCGCGGGCTGCACCCATAGGGCAGGCCAGCGGACAAAGAACACAGCAGCAGCGATGAGAAGCCAGAGCAGGATACGCGATATCAAAGGCCCAAGATTCGAGATTAGCGATCGGAAACCGCGAATAGACGGGAGCCAATCAACCAGCAGACAGAGCCCCCAAAAGGGAAACAAGAAAACAGCCGATATCTTGGTCAGGATCGCCAGGCCACCCAGGGTTGCCGATAGGACCAGATACCGCCAGCGATGCTCGCGCAGATAGGTCAGCATCCACAGGGCAGAAAGCAGCATCAGCGTGGAAAGCGTGGCATCGAGGTGAAGCGCCTTGGAGTTGGCCAGGTAAAAGGGATCGACAGCCCACAACACTGCTGCCACCCAGGCCACCCGCTGGCCAAAGAGACGACGCAGGAGATACCAACCCCAGACGATACCCAGTGCCACGACCAACGCCAGCGGCACCACCGCTACCGTAACCCGGTCAAAGAAAGCATAGCCCTCCGTCTCCAAAGGTGTAGGTGGATTCAGACCCAAGAGGGATTGCAAGCCGTACCAGCCCCATAGTGCCGCCCCCGAAAGCCACATCACCGTCACGCCGGGGTGCTCGGAGAAGAGCGTGCCTGCCAGGTCCCCGCGCAGGACCGCCTGGAAGAACTGCGCCGAGCGAAAGTACCACTGGAGAGGTCGGGAGACGGGATACACGACCCGCGGCACAAAGGCCAGCAGAAACAGCAATACCAAGCCAACGGCCACCCACCGGCGTGCTCTATGCACCAACGAATAATCTCCCCTTATCGAGCCACTCCCACACACTACCCGTCATCCAAACCTCCATCTAGGCCACCAAACTTCCATCCACCCCACAGATCGCTGGACAAGAGAACTGCTTATAGCTGCCCCGCCCGCCTCACACAGAAAAGGCGCCACACTCGACCAGGGCAGCTATGGACACAACCAGGAGAGCGATGAAGCGATGTAGGTAGCGCGGCACCCGAACGGTCAGCAGCCAGCCAGTCGAACGGGTAACGAAATACCAACACGGTAACTGCCGTTGAACTGGAGATGCGAACCCAAGGCCAGCAAGTACGTTATTCTAGCCAATTTCAACAAATGCGCAAACTTATACAGCCTCGTTACTGTCTGCCTCGGGCGCCGCCAGGCAAAACGCCCCACCACAACATACCTCCTAGCCTCCCCTAATCGCCCAAATGGTGTATAATGGCTGGGCGCTGGATTGCAGAGATGAAAAGATGTCCCTAATCCCCACTTGAGGAATACGATGGAAGAAAAACCAGCCCCACCCAGTCCCATGGAATTCGGCTCCATGCCGCTCGACCCGCTGTACGCCTGGGGGATCGTGCTGGAGCCGGTAGAGACGCTCATCGAGCGCACCTCCGCCTTCATCGAGCAACTGGCCCGCGAGACCCTCGAACGCGGCGAGGAGTACGACGACAAGGAGCTAGAGCAGCGCTTTCTGGCCTTCTTCGACCAACTGGTGGCGGAGGGCACCCTCACCCGTCTGCCCGACGCCCCACCAGAGATGGGACGCCGCATCCTGGGGCCGCGCCGCTGGCTGCGCGCCCAGCGCATCCGCATCAACCGGCTCGTGGCCCACCAGCGCGACCTGCCTTCAGTATCGGACCTCTGACCACCTCAGCAATGGCTACCAAACGCCAACCCGCCCTCTACGTCTCCGCCGCCGCTCTGACCATCGCCTGCCTGCTAATCGGGCTATGCGCCACCGGCAGCCTGGGCTGGTGGGCGCTGGCCCGCCCCACGCCAACTCCGGCGCTCCCTCCCCCTCTCGCCTCTCCCATCCCCGGCACCGCCACCCCTTCTCCCATTCCCGCGGCAATCCCATCGGCCATCTCCACCGCCGTCCCTACGATCACGCCGACCACCGATAGCGAGGCGACCGCCCGCCACCTGCGCGTCTTTACCCGGCTGTGGACACTTGTCCGCGATGACTACCTTTACCCCGACTACAACGGCGCGGACTGGGACGCCATCGGCGAGGCTTACCGTGCCCGCGTCGAGGCCGGCCTGGGCGACGAGGACTTTTGGCTCCTGATGAAAGCCATGCTCCGCGAGTTGAACGACGACCACTCCCACTTTCTCTCCCCAGGCGAGGTCGCCGAACAGGAGTTGATGGAGGCTGGCACGTTGGACTATGTGGGGGTCGGGTTCTCCGCCAGCGCGGTGCCTGATAAAGGGTACGCCGTCATCCTGCTGATTGTGCCCGATAGCCCTGCCGCCGACGCGGGGCTACGCTCGCACGATCGCATCCTGGAAATCGACGACCAGCCGGCCTGCTGCGACGAAGAAGGCTACGACTTTCTCTACCATCTGCTCGGCCCCGAGGGCAGCGCGGTAAAGCTGCGCGTGCAGACGCCCGGCAAATCCCCCCGCACGGTGACGCTGATCCGGAGACGCATCCAGAGCTCGCTGTCCCTCGAAACACGGCAGCTTGAGGGCGGCATCGGCTACATCTTGATCCCCAACCTGTGGGACGAGACGCTCCCCGAACAGATGCACCAGGCCCTCGAGGATTTGGCCGCCGGGGGAGGGCCGAGCGGGCTGGTCGTCGACATGCGCGTCAACGCCGGCGGCTCCAGCACGGTGCTGCGGGCGCTGCTTTCGTTCTTCGCCGATGGGGAGCTGGGGCACTTTGTCAGCCAGGATCGAAAATGGCCGCTGCGCGTGCGGGGAACAGACGTCGGCGGGTCACAAAACGTGCCACTGGCGATCCTCGTGGGAAAAGACACCGTCAGCTTTGGCGAGTTGTTCAGCGGCGTGCTGCAAGAAACGCGGGGAGCGCGCGTCGTGGGCCGCACCACCGATGGAAACGTGGAGATACTATCCGGTCACGACTTTGAGGATGGGTCGCAGGCCTGGATCGCCCAGGAGACGTTCCGCCCGCCCAGCGGCACGGATTGGGAAGAAACCGGCATCGTTCCCGACGTCGAGATCCCACTGGACTGGGACGAGTTCACCGTCGAGGACGATCCGCAGTTGGCGGCGGCAGTGGAATTATTGAGCGCGAGTACAACTGCCGATCAAGCCTGCGCCTGCGCCTCCAGTTCCCTGGAAAAGACGTTAAACGCCGACTGGCCGTAGAGGCAAAAGACAACCCGCTCCAGGCCCGTTTCACCCCTCAAGTACGCGATAGCCGCCTCCAGCATCACCCGCGCCGCCTCATCCATCGGATAGCCAAAGATGCCGGCGCTGATGGCGGGCAGGGCAATCGATTTCAAGCCGCGACCGTCCGCCATGTGGAGCGCTGCGCGCACCGCCGAGGCCAACAGTTCCGCCGAGCGGGGCGTGCCATCGTAGACGGGGCCGACGGCGTGGATGACGTGCCTAACCTTTAACCGGCCGCCAGAGGTGATGGCGGCCGAGCCGGTGCGCACCCGGCCGTGCTGGTGCACCCAGGCATCGCTCTCGCTCTGGACCGCCGGCCCTCCCCTGCGGGAGATAACGCCGGCCACACCGCCGCCGTGGACCAGCCGCTCGTTGGCAGCATTGACGATGGCATCGACGTCCATCTCGGTAATATCCCCCTCGACCAGTTCGAGCGCCGTACCGCTAATCTGAACTTTCATCGTCAGCCTGCCACACTCCCACACTCCCACACTCCCATACTCCCACACACCCATACTCCCACAC
>JAFGED010000205.1 GCA_016931785.1 Anaerolineae bacterium | reverse complement strand
TTTCATATACAATAGAGCCCGGAACAAGAGGATGCTCACCTACGCAGGGCTATTTCTTCTCTCGGCAGCCACGCTGGCATTTGAGGTCACCCTCACGCGCATCTTTTCCGTCGCACAGTTCTACCACTTTGCCTTCATGGTCGTCAGCCTGGCGCTGCTGGGCTTTGGCGCCAGCGGCACCTTCCTTTCCCTCTTTCCGCAACTCAAGGAGCGCGACCCTGCCCGCATGCTGCCCCTCCTGGGCTGGGGGTTCGCCCTCGGCGCCATCGGCTCCTACGCCCTCACCCTCTATCTTCCCTTCGACTCCTTCCGCATCGCGCTCGACTGGCGGCAGGGAGCCGTGTTGGCGCTGCACTATGTCGCGCTGGCGGCCCCCTTCTTCTGCAGCGGTCTCGCTATGGGATTGTCGCTGGCAGCCCATCCCGAAAAAGCCAGCCGCACCTACGCCGCCAATCTGATCGGCTCAGCCGCCGGCTGCCTGCTGGCCGTCATTGCTCCAACGCTGATGGGTGGAGAAGGCACCGTCCTCCTCGCCGCCGCACTTGCAGGATTGGCCGCCCTCACCTTCCAACACCGCCCAATCTCCAATCGTTCGATTGAGACTTTGGCGAGCTCAGTCGAGCCACACTCACGAAAAAATCTCCAGTCTCTACTCCCTCGCCTTGCACAGCTCGCACTCGTAGCCCTCCTCATTCTCGCCGCCGTGAACACCCCCAGGTGGCTTCACATCCGCCTCTCCCCCTACAAGGGCCTCAGCTACGCCCTGCTCCTGCCCGACGCCGAGCTCGTGTCCCGGCGCTGGAACGGCTTCTCGCGGGTGGACGTCGTGCGCTCTGCAAGCATCCGCAGCCTGCCAGGGCGTGGCTTCCTCTGTCCTGACCTGCCGCCGCCCCAACTGGGCCTCACCGTCGATGGCGACGACTTGAGCCCCATCAGCCACGTCGAACCGGGAATCGCGGATGCGGCCTTCACCGACTGCCTGCTGCTTGCCCTGCCTTACCGCCTGCGCCCTGACGCCCGCACGCTGGTGTTGGAACCACGCGGCGGATTCGATGTGCTGGTCGCGTTGGCAGAAGGCGCACGGCACGTCACGGCCGTGGAAGCCAACCCGCTCATCGTCGCGGCGGTGCGAGATCAAGAGGAGTGGGCGGGCAACCTGTACAACGACCCACGCGTGACCGTCGCGCTGGAAGAGGGACGGTCCTACGCCCGGCGGAGCCAGGAAAAGGTCGACGTGGTCGTGCTCTCGCTGACCTCGCCGCAGCGGGCGGTCACCTCCGGCGCGTACAGCCTGGCGGAGGACTATCGCTACACCGTGAATGGATTTGACGATTACCTGGCGCGGCTGGACGAGGACGGCCTGCTGGTGGTGACGCGCTGGCTGCAAGTGCCGCCCTCGGAATCGGTCCGCGCCTTCGCCCTGGCAGTGGAGGCAGTCGAACAGACCGGCGGCGATCCGGCCACCGACATCGTCGCCCTGCGCAGCTACCAACAGATGCTCGTATTAGCCCGGAAAGGGCCGTTTACGCCCGCGGAGCTGGAAGCCATCCGCGCCTTCGCCGCCCCGCGCGCCTTCGACCTCGTCTACCTGCCCGGCATCCGCCCCGACGAGGTGAACCGCCACAACGTGATGCAGGAGCCGGACTATTACCGCGCCTGCATCGGATTGCTGGAAGCCGAGGATAGAAAGGCCTGGTACCGCGAGTACCCCTTCGATGTCGAGCCGCCCGCCGACGACCGCCCTTTTTTCGACCACTTTTTCAAGTGGGGCCAGGCCCCGGAGGTGCTGGCGATGGCGGGCCACACCTGGCAGCCCTTTGGCGGCGCGGGCTACTTTGTGCCGTTGGCGCTGCTGGCACTGGCGGTATTCGCCGCCGGCGTGCTGATCCTGCTGCCTCTGGCGGCGCGCAGGCGACGGGAAACGGGACGCAGGAAGCCGGCAGGCATCATGCTGGGTTACTTTGCTTTCCTGGGGCTGGGGTACCTGTGCGTCGAGATCCCGCTCCTGCAGCGCTTTATTCTCTTCCTCGGCCATCCCGCCTACGCGATGGCCGCGGTGCTCTTCGCGCTGCTCCTGTTTTCCGGCCTGGGAAGCCTTCTCTCGCGCCGCGTGCGGCTGGGCCCCGCGCTGATTTTGCTGCCAATCCTCATCGCGGGCTACGCGCTCGGCCTGCCCGTCCTCTTCGAGGCAACGCTGGCCGCGCCGTTGGCGGCGCGGCTGCTCATCACGGTGATCGCGCTTGCGCCGCCCGGTCTTTTGATGGGCATGCCCTTTCCAGCGGGGCTGGCGCTGCTAGAACAGAACGCCCCCACCCTCATCGCCCAGGCGTGGGGAATCAACGGGGCAGTGTCCGTCGTGGCCTCGATCCTGGCCGCCTTGCTCGCGCTTTCTTCCGGATTCTCGGCCGTGCTGGTGGTGGGGGCAGCCTGCTACGTCGCGGCGTGGGGAGCGTCGCCCATCTTCACCGATGCTCGCCGGTAAGGCTCACGGGGAAAAGCCCAGAATCCGCATTGCGGCGGGTGAAGTCAATTCACGGCTCCGCCGTGGAATTGCGAGCGGCAAAGCCCGCTCAGGGCTTTTCCCTTAGGAAACTCCCCGGCGCAAAGCGCTGGGGAGTTTCACCGCTCTCCACCGGTGAGGGGCACAAAGGCGACCCCTCCCATATTATAGTTCTTCACCTCGCCGTCCGGCTGCTTGACCAACCTCCACAGCGTCTGGTAGCCACCCGGCGGTCCCACGGGGATCACCATCCGCCCGCCCGCTGCCAGTTGATCCAGCATCGGCTGTGGTATGTGGTCGGGCGCAGCTGTGACGATGATAGCGTCAAAGGGCGCATGTTCGGACCAGCCAAAGTAGCCATCCCCAGTTTTGCAATGGACGTGTGTGTAACCCAGCCCGGCCAGGCGCTTTTGCGCGCTCTCGGCCAACTCGGGGATGATCTCCATGGTGTAGACCTCGATACCGGGGATCTCGGCCAGGATGGCAGCCTGATAACCCGAGCCCGTGCCAATCTCCAGAACCCTGTCGCCCTCCTTCAGCTCGAGCAGTTCGGTCATCAGGGCGACGATGTACGGCTGAGAGATGGTCTGGCCATAACCGATGGGAAGCGGGTGGTCGCCATAGGCATAGTCCTGATCGCCCTCGGGCACGAACAGGTGGCGAGGAACAGCGCGCATGGCACTCAAGACGTCTTCGTCGGTGATGCCCCGTCTCTCAATCGTCTCGATCACCATGCGCTCCCTTCTTTGTGCAAAGGCCTCCTCGACATCCGGTGACAACGGCGTGAAGGTGGGGACCGGCGGACCCACAGTCGAGCCATATGGGGTGGAAGCAAGCGTTGGCGTAGGCAACGGCGTGGCGGATGGCGTCGGTTCGGTCCTTGTGCATGCGGCGAACAGGACGAGCGCCATGGCTAGAATCAGTTCGACTCTGCGCATTGCTCGATCCTTTCTTCTTATGCGCGTTCATCCAACAAATACTCACAGTAGTGCCGAGCAGGAAGGACCTACATAGGCATCCTCAACTGTATCGTGCCTATCTCGACGTAAGCCTTGAGCCCCTGCAAGGCCGCCTGGTAGACCCTGTGCACGCGGCGGGTGAGGAAAAACACGCGGGCCAGAAAAGCCGGGAAGCCGTAAAACTCGTGACGGCTGAGCACCTCGGTGCCGCCCATAGTGGCGTCGAACCGGTACCCGTGGACTCCCTCCATTCCGGCCAGCTTCCACTTCCAGGCCACATAGGGAGAGGGACTGATCTCGACGACGGTCGCCGCCGCAGTCAGTTTGCCGAGGGGGAAACCGAACTTGATCGTCTGGCTGAACTGCGCGCCAAGAGTCCACGGGGAACCGGAAACCCACCTTGCCTCGACCAATGCGGGGAACCAGGAGGGCCACTTACCGAGATCGGCAAAACACGTCCACAACACCTCGGGCGAGGTGGCCAACTCGATACGATCCTCCACCACGGCCAGCGGCCCACGCTCTGTGCTCATCCAATCCTCCTCCTACCCCAATAACATTGTACTCCAAATACCGCCGCTTGCCAAACAGGGTCCTATTTTACACTTCGCGGCCCAAGTTGGTATCTTCTCAATAATCCCGGCGTGGGGGGTGTGAGGGCGGCTGCGCCGCCCTCACACCCCGTCTTCCCCCACTTATTGAGAAGATACCCCCTCACTGTAATTTGATTTGTAATATTCATGTGCTATTCTTGTAACGTGTCTACGAGCAATAATTCAGAACAAAACTGGTTCATAGGTATTGCCGAGGTGGAAGGTTACCGCGTCCCCATCGTGGGGCGCGGCGCGACCAAGCAAGAAGCCGAGAGAGAAGCCCTTCAAAGAGTCGCCAAGGTTCAAGCCAATTACCTGGAACCCAGGGGGAAACTCGACCTCGATCTGTCGGGATGGTAGCCATCGCCGGTAATAACTTGCGCTACCCGTCTTTGAGTTAACTGCTCCCATCCGAGCGAATGTCCAGCCCAATTGAATTGGGTGTGTTTCATCTCAGTTAGAGAACGGGGGAGCGGGCGGCTTCGCCGCCCGCTCCCCCCATCCTTACAACTCATTTGAAACGC